>QHWQ01000269.1 GCA_003222635.1 Acidobacteriota bacterium
TAGAGCCAGGCCTGGAACTGCGTATCGAACGCCCCCGGCTCGAGACCGAGCGTATGCCGAATGACATCGGGCGTGGGCTCGAGCATGCCAAAGCGGTGCACCATGTCGACGATCGCCGGCGCACCCCACCGGTCCTGTATGTAGTCGAAGACGCGGCCCGCCTGGAAGTACGAGACGATCACCTGCTCGGGGTACTCCGGGTGCACGAAGCCGCGATCGAGCTCCGCGATCGGCAGGAGCTTCTTCTGCGCCATCGCCACGACGACGTCGGGCGTCAGGCGGTTGGCCCACTCGGGCTTGCCCTGCCCCTCTTCGTGCACCGCGACGCCCTCGGCGAACCAGCGAGGCGCGCGATGGTTCGTCATTTCGAGCACGAACACGTGGTTCGTCTCGTGCCACAGCGTGCTCGCCCAGTTGAACGATCCCGGCTTGCGTCCCGACGGACTGTCCATCGCGACCACCGAGCCAAACGTGACGCCGAGCGCGCCAAGGCCAGGCATCCCGAGCGTCCGCACCGCGAAGTCCTCGTGATCCGGATAGACCTCGACCTGCACCGGTTCCTTCAGCGTCGTCGAGTACTTCTTCCCGTAGGTCGCGAGGGCCGACTTGAGCAGCGGCTCGACATACGGCCGCAACACATCGGCTTCTTTCATGTGCAGCTTGACGATCGTCGTCGCGTCCTTGACCGTGACGAAATTCTTGGAGCTGTCGAGGAGCCGCAGGCTGTTCACGGTCGCCGGGTCGCGGTAGCCGTTGTTGTAGCAGAGCTCGAGTTCCCGCTGCGGCTCGTCCACCTGGCCGAGCCGCATCAGATTGATCGCCATCGCGGAGCGAGCCGACCACAGCCGCGGGTCGAGATCGATCGCCTTGCGGTAGTACGCCACGCCGTCCTGGTAACGGCGATTGATCACGAGCTGCGACGCGATGATCGCGTAGCCTTGTCCATAGCTCGGATTGACGTTCAGGAAGCGCTGGATCCAGCCATCAGGCGAACGGTCCGACAGGATTTCCACGGACGCGTGAATCGCCATCGCGTCGAGCGCTTCGTCCGATGATCGGAGCGCCGCGTCGGCTTCCTTCACGGCGCGCGGGACGTCGTAATCCTCGAGCGCCATGGTTGCCAGTTCCTCGTGAGCCTCGACCAGCATCGGATCGAGCTGCAGCGCCTTGGCCAGATATTCCTGCGCCTTGTTGTCGAATCCCTCGGCGCTGACGAGCGCCAGGCCCATGTACGCGGCCGCATTGCGTGGATCGCGCTGGAGCGCTTCGGAGAACAGCATCGCGGCGTCGGTGTCGTTGAAGCGTTCGTGCAGCAGCCGGCCCCAGCGGACGCGATAGAGCGCGTTGCCGTCGGCTCGAGCGACCGCGTCGCGGAACGCGGTGTTCGCGTCCTGATAGAGCTCCAGGCCCCAGAACCCTTCCGCGCGCAGATAGGGATCGGCCGACAGCGTCAGCGATTGATAGCAGGCCTGCGCTTCGACCCGGTGCCCATGGTGTCGAAGCGTGTCGCAGTCGGACGGCGTCGCCGCGAGTGCTGGCGCGGCGCTCGTCACCGGAGACGCCAGGAGCAGCCCGACTGCGACAGAACGAACCATGTTCATCTACTTGTCCAGGTCAACCTGAAGCCGCGCAAGGCCGACGAGCAGGTTCTTCAACTGGGTCTCGTAGTCGGACGGCGCCATCGCCGCCTTCTGGTATTTCAGAATGTCGATTTGCCGCTCGAGATCCTCTTTCTTCGCCAGCAAGGCCACTTTCGCCGGGTCGAGCGCCTTCTGCCGCGCGTCGCCGAGCCGGACCAGCACCAGGCTCGCCAGCAGTCGCCCCTCGCCGTTCTCGACCGACGGCGTGCGCACCGCCTCGCCGTGACCCGTGTCTTCGAAGATCGGATGCTCGGTCGCGAGGCGCTTCTGCGACGTGTAGTACTCGGCGGTCTTCCGGTCCGCGTACTGAAAGGCCTCGAGCGCGCTCACGGCTTCGTTCTTGTCCACGTCGGCGGCTGGATCCTGCAGCGCCTCGACCCAGTAGCGCGCGAACACCGTCGCATTCTTTTCAGTACCGGTCTTGGTCGCGGCAATGACGGCGCGGCCAGCGCGCTGGAGCGCGGACAGCCAGCCGCCGCTGGTGCTGGTCGTGTTCACCACGAGCTGGCGCGTCGCGGGCACGCGATCGCACAGCGCCGCGATGTCCGCGGCAGACATATCGGGACCGAGCAGGTTGAACTTGTATTCGACGCCATCGTACGAGCCGTGACCGATCAGCACGAGCACGAAGTCATCGTCTGGTTTGGCGGCGCGCGCGACGTCACCGAGAACCTGTGTGACATGCGCACGCGTCGCCTCCTTGCCCGTCAACGTGTAGACGTGGAGCGCCGGCCCGGCCGCTTTGAAAGCCTTGTCGAGATCGACCGCCGAAGCCGTGAACCGCTGGTCATAGTCAGGTTCGCCGACCAGACCCGAAACGGTGACGACGTACACCGACGCGCGGGCAGGCGTTGCCGCCAGCAGCGCAAGCAGACAGAGGCACGAGGCCGTCTTCACACCACACCCCACCGGCGGCGCAACAGCCACTCGCCGAAGCGCAGGGCCAACATCAGAAGAAAGACCGCGGGCATGTTCCACAGATCCTTCGTGGTGCGCGTCGTGACCCCGGCCTCTGAAAACGAGATCTCATCGGCCAGGCTCGACAGATCCTGCGGCTTCCAATAGCGACCGCCGGTTTGCGAGGCCAGACGGTCGAGCAGCTCGCGGTTCTGCTCCGTGTGGAAGCTCTCAGCCACGCCGTCGAGCCGCTGAAACGTCAGCACGTCGCGGCCGAGCGGCATGTCACGACGTTGCGCGGTGACCTCGGTCAGATAGGACCCGCGCCGGTCCGCGTTCCACTCGGCGGTGAACTTTCCGGGGGTGTCGGGAGTGGGCGCCATCTCGAGACGCGCCGAAATTCCGTTCGGTCCGATGATGGGCGCTTCGACGCGGGCGTCCGGGACGGGCTGATAGTCGTTGCCGCGGACGTCGACCGCGAGCACCACATGCCCCTCGTCCTGAAGCACCTGCTGCGGCACCGACGCCACGACGTGACCCGGCGAGTCCGCGACGAGCCATCGGAGGAGCTGCTGCCAGAAGAGTCCGTACGTCGGATCGCCGGCCGGCAGATTCATCTGCCAGCGCCACGTGCCGCCGGTGGCCAGCACCGCCGTACGGCCGCGGCCGAAGTTTTCGGTGATCAGCATCGGCATCTTGCGCCCCTGCGCATCCATCGTCGCGAGCACCGCGGCGCCCGGCTTCGGAACGCCCGGCTCCTGGTAGTCCATCAGGTACGGCAGCTTCTTCCATCGATCGGCATTGGTTTTTGGATCGTCGACCAGCCGCGTGATGTAGTTGTCCATGCCCGCGGGAGCGAGTTCGACGGTCGCGGGCTCGACGTGAAACGTGTTCTTCGTATCGGGCGGCACGATGGGCAGCAGGCTCGCGAGGTCGGAGACGCCCCACCCGCCATCCGCCAGCGAGGCACGGCCGCCCAGGAGCAGGAGTCCGCCCCCGCGGCGATCGACGAACTGGCGGATCAACTCGCGCTGACCAGCCGTGAAGTACGTCGCTTCGACCGAACCGATGACGATGGCCTGGTAGGCGAAGAGATCTTCCGCCCGCGTCGGAAAGCCGTCGCCGAGCTCCGCCGGATCCTGGATGCTCTGGCGATAGATCTTGTTCTCGGTGGTCCGCAGCATGGTGACGAGTTGGACGATGCGGTCGTCTTCTTCCGCCCGGCGGACGAACTTGTACTCCCAGCGCGGCTCTCCTTCGATGTACAGGATGCGCCGTCTGTCGGAGTCCACGTTGACCAGACGCGTGATCGTGTTGTTGGCCGCACTCTCTTCGCCCGGGAGCGCCTCGATCGAGAACTGGAGCGCCTTCGCGCCGGCCGCGCCGACGTTGAACAGCATCGAGGTGGACTGCAGGCTGCCGTCGCGGTCGAACGTGATGTCGCGCGCCGCGAGGATCTTCGATCCGTCACGGACGACCACCTTGGAGGTCCGCCCGGCGTAGCCATGCTGATGGAGGCGAATCACCGCGGCGAGCCGCGAGTCGGCGAGCGCCCGCGACGCCACCGCCGCATCGTCGATTTCTATGTCGTGCGCCGGCTGTTCCCGGCCGAAGCCGACGGTATGAATCGGGATCCGTCGATTGCGCAAGGCCGCCAGCGTGTCGGCGTCCGACGAGCTGCTTCAATCCGTCGCCGATGCGCGTCGAGGGGGCGGCGGCGTGCAGCTCCTTGAGATCCGTGATGGGCGTGACGCCGCGGTCGAGGCGATACAGACGCGTCTCGAATTTCTTCGCGATGCTCGCCAGCACGCCGTCCTGCAGCACTTTCACCGCCTGCGCCTGACGCGTGGATCCATCCTCGGAAATCGCCATGCTGTGCGAGTCGTCCACGACGACGGCGACGATGTTCTGCTGCGGCTTCAGTTCCGTCACCGTGACGGCGGGTTGCCAGAGGAGAAGGAGCACGACGGCGGCGAGCGATGACTGCAGCAGCCACACGACGCCCGCACGCCAGCTCCGCATCGTCGCGACCGATTGACGGATGCGCATGGCGATCAGCGCCGCCAGTGCGGCGGCCGCGGCTGCGATCGACAGCCACAGCACCCACGCGGGCCACGGCGCGAGCAACAGAAGCTGACCCCTCGAGAAGGTGGCGAGCGGGTAGGTGAAGAGGAACTGGAACATCCAGGGACCTTGGGCGGCGAGTTCAATGCGTCATGCTGTACATGACGTAGTCGATGCCCACGCGGAAGGCCAGCGATGCGAAGGGCTCCGGATATTGCGAGTCGTCAGCCCATTCCCAGGCATCTCCCAGGTGCATGTTGTGGCAGATGGCGACGATGACGCGCCCTTTCGCATCGCGGATGGCGCGCCATTTCGGCACGTAGCCATCCTTCTCGTAGGTGCGGCCCGTCGAGACGTACTGCTCGCCTGGTACTTGGAAACGCTGCCCGATGTCGTACAGGACGTGGAAGATCTCGTCGTTGTCGCTCAGGTCGGTGATGGGATACTGCTGCTCCGGCAGCACAGCGCGCATGCCTCGGAGGAAGCTCTCCCAGTCGGCGGTGCCGTGAAAATCGTCCACCATCAGGAAACCGCCGCGCAGGAGGTACTCTCGCAGACGCGTCGCCTGCGCCTCGCTGAAGGACCACGTCTGAACCTGCACCGCGTAGACAAAGGGAAAGTTGAAGATGTCGTCGCTGTCGAGATCGACGACCTGCTGATAGCTGCGAGCGTCCACGCGCGTCAGGCGCCGGAGCGCGGCGAGAAAGGTGATGTCCGCCTTGGGATAGTCGCGCGACCACGCGCCCCCGCCGCGACCGTAGAAGCCGAATCCGCCCCCGAACGCACCGCCTTGAGAGTCGTAGCGCAGGCGCGACCAGGCAAATTCGTGCTTCGCATCGGCAGCTCCCGGTTCATAGGGAGACCTGTACCGCTGAAATCCGCCGCCGATCTGCAGGGCGAGTGCGGGCACAATCAGCCCGAATCGCAGCGCCACGGATATCGGCAGCCGGAGATGCATTGAATGCCTTTGCGTAAGCCGGAGCCTATCAGAATGGCGCACCGATAGAAAATGTGTGACAGACGGATGGCCCCGGGCAGTATCCGGAGCGCATTCGAGGTGAGAGCCGGTGCATCCGCAGCGTCGCTCTGTTACGCTTCCCGCAAATGAACCGACGCGACTTCGTGAAGGTGACGGGGCTCGGCGTGGTGGGCGCGAGCGCGGCCAGGATCGCTATCGCGCAGGAGGCGGCGCCGCCGGACGTGACGCTGCGCATCGCCCCCGTGACGGTGGAGCTCGCCGGCAATCGCGTGATCAGCACGATCGGCTACAACGGGATGTCGCCCGGTCCGGTGCTGAAAATGAAGGAGGGCGTCCCCGTCACTATTGACGTGATCAACGAGACGGACGTGCCCGAGCAGGTGCACTGGCACGGCCTGCTCATCGCGTCGGACGTCGATGGCTCGGACGAAGAAGGCACGCCGCCAGTCCCCCCGCACGGCCGCCGACGCTATCGCTTCACGCCCGCGCCGGCCGGCACGCGCTGGTACCACACGCACACGATGGCGATGACCGATCTGCACCGCGGCAGCTACACCGGACAGTTCGGTTTTCTGGTGATCGAGCCGAAGAGCGCTCCGGGCAACTACGATCAGGAAGTCTTTCTCGCGCTGCGCGACTGGGAGCCGTTCTTCACCGGCGACCTCGTGGACACCGACGATCAGTTTCAGAGATGGCCGCAGACCGAGCGGCCAGCGGTGCTCGACACGCGGCCCAACGGGCTCGAAGTGAGCGGCGCGCTCTACTCGATCAACGACAAGGCGCTCGGCGCCGGCGAACCGATTCGCGTACAACAGGGGCAGCGCGTGCTCATGCACGTGTTGAACGCGAGCGCCATCGAGAACCGCGCGCTCGCGCTGCCCGGCCACGAATTTCACATCGTCGCGCTCGACGGCAACCCCGTGCCGACGCCGCGGCCGATCGACCAGCTCTTCATCGGGCCCGGCGAACGCATCGACGCCTACGTGGAGATGAATCGGCCGGGCGTGTGGATTCTCGGCGCGCCGGAAGATGACGTTCGCAATGCGGGGCTGGGCGTCGTGGTGGAGTACGCCAACCAGCAGAAGCAGGCGCAATGGATCGCGCCGGGCAAGCCGTCGTGGGACTACACGTTGTTCGGCGCGGCGGCCGCGCAGCCGTCAGCGGCGGCGATGCCGGAACTCGTCGACATGGCGTTCGAGAAAATTCCGCGCGGCGAAGCACCATTCAACAGCTTCCTGGTGAACGGCAAGCCGTATCCGCACGATCGCGAGTTCGTCCTCAAGCAGGGGACGCGGTACCGTCTGGTCCTCAGAAACAGGACCGACGACGCGCATCCGCTGCATTTGCATCGACATCTGTTCGAGATCACTGAAATCTATGGAAAGGCGACCGCGGGGATTCTGAAGGACACGGTCGTGGTCCCGTCGTACGGCCGCGCGACCGTGGAGTTCACCGCCGATCAACCGGGGCTGACACTCTTTCACTGTCACATTCAGCAGCACATGGACTTCGGATTCAAAGCGCTGTTTCGGTACTCCTGAAGAACTCTCTCCTCGTCGGGGCCGACATGCGATTCTCCGCCCTGGCGTGTCACGATAACGCCTCGAATCGCATGCGACCCTCGAGCGTGATCGCGGCGGAGCGGTTCATCGAGCAGGTGGGCTTCGCGGCCTGCATGACCGATTCGCGCCGGCCGGGTCCATCGCTCTACGTCGCGGTGTGCGGACGCCGCGATGCCGTGCTGCCGCGCCACGTGCAGAAGGATCCGGAGACGTCGCTGACGTGGACGTTGAAAGATCAGCTGCTGCGGCGCGGCAAGGTCTACTACGCGAAGCTCGCGCGCGGGAAGGCGACGTTCATCGCGCCGCGACTGCTGCCGTACTTCAACGCCATCTGGGGCGTGCGTCCGTCCGAAGAGAAGCGTCGTCTCAGTACGCACGCGCGCGCGGTGCTGAAAGTGCTGCGACGCGAATGGGAAATGGCCTCGATCGATCTGCGCAAGGAGTCCGGTGTGTCGGATCGAACCGCGTTCACGCGCGCGCTCGACGAACTGCAGGCGGCGATGATCGTGATCCCGAGCGAGGCGGTCTACCTGCCGAAGTTCACGTACCTCTGGACGCTCGCGGTGAGCCGGTTTCCCGACGATCTGATGCAGCGCGTCGATCGCGACGTCGCCCTGCGCGAGATCGCGCGCGCATTTCTCGGCAGCGCCGGCCAGACGATACCCGGCGAGCTCGCGCGAGTCGCCGGATTGTCGCGGCCCGAAGCCGGACGCGGCAATCGCGCGCTCGTCGCCGAAGGATACGCCACGATGTCCGCGCCCGGTTTCTACGAGTTGGCGTCGGAAGTGGCCGTCAATTCTCCGTTGGCGGCATCGCTCGGTCGATGATCAACACATCGGCCAGGCCGGTCGTCGCGTTCAGCTTCGATCGGGCTTGCATTGACTCCTTCGCAATCTCAGCCTAGGCTACGCACCGATAGCAAGGGAGGAGCAC
>QHWQ01000270.1 GCA_003222635.1 Acidobacteriota bacterium
CCGTGACCGCGAGCATCATCATCCCGATTCTCCTGGCGCTCGCCACAGACCTGCATCTCGATCCGTGGGCGACGATTGCGCCCGCCGCGTTCACCTCGTCGCTCGCGTTCATCCTGGTCAGCGAGGGGCCGACGTCGATCATTCCGTATTCGTCGGGATACTTCTCGATTCGCGACATGGCGAAGGCGGGCATCGTGATGACGATCGCCGCGGCCGCGTGCGTCGCCGCGACCCAGTATGTCGAGCGCGCCTTATCCCTTGATCTGCGTACGGTGCATGACACGCCGCGCTCCGGGATCGAAGGCATCGCGGCGGTGCATGGCGCAGCGGTTGTCCCAGACGACGAGATCGCCGGGCTGCCAGCGGTGACGCCACGCCAGCCGATCAGCGGTTGCGATCTCCCAGATGCGATCGAGCAGGGCGTTCGATTCATCGAGCGGCAGCCCTTCGAGCCACGCGTTGCGGCGGCGGCCGAGATACAGATGCCGGCGGCCCGTTTCAGGATGCGTGCAGACGAGCGGATGCAGCGTGCCGGGCGCGGTGCGGGGATCATCGGTCGGCGTGACGCCGGCGCGAACGTATCCGCCGCTGTTGTAGGTGCCATCGTGCTTGACGCGCAGCGTCTGCGCGAGGCCGCGGAGATCATCGGGGAGGGCGTCCCACGCGCCATACATCGTGCAGAAGCAGGTGTCGCCGCCGGTGGCTGGAACTTCGAGCGAGTAGAGCGCGCTCGCCTTGGGTGGATCGGGCAGATACGACATGTCGGTGTGCCACACCGCTTCACCGGCGCCGAGGCTGCCAATGGCGACGCCGTGCTCGACCACGTTGGAGACGACGTAGATCTCGGGACGGCCTTCAACGAATCGCCGGCCGTTCTCCTGGATGGGGGCGTGATCGAGCGTGCCGAAGCGGCGGCTGAATGCGATCAGGTCCTCGTCTGCGAGATGCTGATTGCGGAACAGGACGACCGCGTGGTCGAGCCACGCCTCGTAGATGGCGGCAAACACGCTCTCGTCGATGCTGCGGAGATCGACGCCGCGGATGTCCGCGCCAAGCGCCGCGCCGGTCGGAACAATCTCGAGGGCCTGGGCTTGTCCCGGGCGGAGTCGAGGGGCTAAGGGCATGTCCATGGATTCTCACATACTCGCGCTTGCCGGCATCACGCTCTTTGCCGCGACCGTCAACGGCGCGCTCGGCTACGGCTTCTCGTCGCTCACCGTCCCCGTCGCGCTGCTGTTCCTGACCAATCGCGTCCTCAACCCCGCGCTGGTTCCCATCGAAGTCGTCCTCAACGCGTACGTGCTGTGGGTGAATCGCGGTTCGGTCCCCGTTGTGTGGCGGCGCGTCATGCCCATCGTGATCGCGCTCGCGCCCGGCGTCATGGTCGGCACGCAGCTCGTCTCGATGGTCAACTCCGACTGGCTGAAGTTCATCACCTACGTGTCGCTGCTGCCGCTGATCCTCGTGCAGGCGGCTGGCTTCCGGCGGCCGATTCAGTCCGAACGCGCGGCGGGGTACGCCTTTGGCGGCGGCCTCGGCGTGCTCTACTCGATGACGACGATCTCGGGTCCGCCGCTCGCGGTCGCGTTGAGCAACCAGGGGCTGGCCAAGCAGGAGTTCCGCGCCGCGCTTGGTGTGATTCGACTCGCCGAATCGAGCATGACCGCCGTCGCGTATGCCTACGCCGGCCTCTACTCGGCGCAGAGCTTTGCGCTGATCCCGGCGATCATTCCGAGCCTGATCATCGGCGTGCCGCTCGGCGCGAAGCTGATCCGACACATCCGCCCCGAAACGTTCCGGCGGATCTGCATGAGCTTCGATGCGTGGGTCGTCGCGTTCGGGCTGGCGGGCCTCATTCGAACGCTGCATCTCGGCGGCAACGGCGCCGCCTACGCGGAGTTCTTCGCGGTGGTCGCGTTCGATCTCTGGCTGCTGTACCGGTTCTTCTTCGTCTACCCGCGGATGACGAGCACCGCCGGCAATTACACCCGCTCGACGACCACGGCGATCCCCTGACCGACGCCGATGCACATCGTCGCCACGCCGTAGCGCGCCTTGCGGCGCCGCAGCGCGTGGACGAGCGTCGCCATCATGCGCGAGCCGGACGAGCCGAGCGCGTGACCGAGCGCGATGGCGCCGCCGTAGATGTTCACCGTGGCCGGATCGAGCTGCAGATCGCGGATGCAGGCGATCGACTGCGACGCGAACGCCTCGTTCAATTCCCACAGATCAATTTGATCGGCCGTCAGGCCCGCGCGCTTCAGCGCTTTCCGCACGGCGGGCACGGGACCGATGCCCATTACGGACGGATCGACGCCCGCGACCGCCGATACCACCACGCGCGCGAGCGGGGTGTGGCCGAAGGAAGCATCTGTCGCGTCGTTGTAGCGTCCGCCTTTAGGCGGACCGCCGCCGACGAGGAGCAGGGCAGAGGCTCCGTCGTTGATGCCGCTGGCGTTGCCGGCCGTCACGGTTCCCTCTTTGCTGAACGCGGGTTTCAACGCGGCAAGCTTCCCGGTGGTGACGTCAGGCCGCGGATGTTCGTCCTGCGTGACGTGACCGACCGGCACGATCTCGTCGTTGAAGACGCCTTCTGTGATTGCGCACGCCGCGCGCTTCTGGCTCTCGAGCGCGAACGCATCCTGTTCCTCGCGCGTGATGCCGTACTCGCTGGCGACCTTCTCCGCGGTCATGCCGAGCGAGATCGTCCAGTCCGATTTCATCTTCGGGTTGACGAATCGCCAGCCGACGGTGGAGTCCGCGATCGGCGGCACCAGACGCTGCCATGGCTCGCCGGACTTGAGCATCACGTACGGCGCGCGCGTCATGTTCTCCACGCCGCCGGCGACGAAGGCATCGCCTTCGCCGGCTTTGATTGCCTGCGCCGCGCTCGCGATCGCCTGCAGGCCCGAGCCGCAGAGGCGATTGACGGTTTGTCCGGGAACTTCGACAGGGAAGCCGGCGAGCAGCGCCGCCATCCGCGCGACGTTGCGGTTGTCCTCGCCCGCCTGATTCGTGCAGCCAAGAATCACGTCATCGAGGCGCGCGGGATCGAAGGAGACGCGATCGACCGCGCCGCGGACAGCGATGGCGGCGAGGTCGTCCGCGCGAATATCGGCGAGGGCACCGCCCGCGCGCCCGACGGGCGTCCGGACAGCGGAAATGATCAGCGCTTCGCGCACTCAATGAGGATACCGTCGGCAACTCCCAATTCCCAACTCCCAACTTCCAAGGTCCATAACTCGAACTCCCAAGATCAATGCTTGGGAGTTGGAGGTTGGCAGTTCCGAGAGCGAATAGGCTGTCGCATCCGTATAATCAAGGGATGAGCATCAAGGTCGAGTACCGCGACGGCGTATTCGAGCCTCTCGACAAAGTTGAAGGCGCCCGGCAGGGGGCCATCTATACGGCATTCTCGGAGGAGGAGTTGCGCGACTTCCTCGACACACTCGGCTGGCTGAAGGCCGCGGAGAAGAGCTTCGACTTCTGGGACAACGAAGCCGATGCCGTCTACGACACGTTATAGACGCGGCGATATCGTTCTCGTCTCCTTCCCGGTTACGGACCTCAGCACTCGACGCTGATTCTCAGGCGGATTTGTGTTCTCCGCTCAGAGAACCTCGACGAGGTACTGACAGAACTGCGCGGCTTCTTCTGCTGAGGGCTGCCGGACGCCACTACAATGGCTTGCTCGCGATGAACCGATACCGCCCCTCCATCGCGATTGTCTGCGTCGCGGTTCGTTCCGCAGCCCCCGACCTTCGTTCGGCCATCCGCCGTTCGCGTCAATGAACAGACGCGTGCGCTGCTCTCGGTCGTCGTCTCCCGTCCTCCTCCACATCGCGCGTAGCCAACCTCATAACGCGATGTGATCGCGCGCGTGCGCGACTGGAGGAGTTGTGTCGTACGCTCGCGCATGTGTTGCCGGCGGAAGACGATGAAGGCGGAGGACGGGCCGGCTCTAGAGCCGGCCTCTACGAACTACGAACCACTAACTACCAACCAAACTGGATCGCCAGATTGGCGGTCGGGCCGTTGAGGCGATCGTTG
>QHWQ01000019.1 GCA_003222635.1 Acidobacteriota bacterium
CGAAATTGGCCGGCGGCCGCGATGTCGAGGTGAACAGACCGTCGCAGACATTGCACCATCCCTGCGACATCGTGTACTTGATGAAATCGCCCCCCATCTTCACATCGTGACGGCCGCCAAGGTCGTACGAGGTGGTGAAGTCGTCGCGAAACTGGAAGTTGTGCTCGCCGGTGCGCTGCGGCGTGTTCGTCGGCGGTCCGACCGTATACCCGGAGAAACTGATTCCGGGTTGGCCGCCCTGGATTTCACGTCCGCTGGTGACACCGACCAGAATCGACGCGGTGCCGGGCGGCCGGCGGTTGCCCGTGGTGCCCCAGCCAGCGATCGGTTCGAGCGTGTAGTAATTCGACGCCAGCCCGCCTTTGAACTCGTTGATCGTGTTGTTGCTCAACACCATCGTGTACGTGCCGAAGTACTGATCGACGAAGCGATTGTTCGCGGTGGCATTCGACGGGTTGGTCGTATTGAGTGCATTGACGTTCTGAATAGGCTGGTCGAACTTGTAGTGGCTGTATCGGCCGGTCAACCGGTTCTTCGGGTTGACCTGAATGTCCACCTTCGCGCCGCCCTGTTGCAGCGAGTTCGTCGACACCAGGTTGAGGTTGATATTCGGGCCCGCGGTCGGGAACGGGCCGTTCAGCCCGCCGAAGGGGAACGTCTGCGGGTTGCGCTCGTACTCATAGTTCCCGAAGAAGTGGACGCGGTCCTTGACGATCGGGCCGCCGACCGTGCCGCTCACCTGCGAATCCTTATAGGGCAGCACTCTCTTCTGAATGAAGTCCGCGGCGTTCCAGTTGTCGCGGCGGAAGTAGCCGCCGAAGGTGCCGGTCAACGTGTTGGTGCCCGACTTGGTGATGGCGTTGACCATCATGCCCATCGTGCGGCCCTGCGTGGCGTCGAACCGGTTCGTCGTGAGCTGGAACTCGGCGATGGAGTCGCGGCTGTAGCGCGGCTGGTTCTGCGCGCAGCAGACCGTCAGTGTCACGGACTGTCCGTCGACGTTGGTCTGGAAGTAGCCCTGGCGATCCTGCGGCACTTCGCTGGACGCGTTCGTCCGCGAGCCGGCGGAGAGCATGGTCAGGTCCATCCAGTTTCGGCCGTTGATCGGAATGTCCTGCATCTGCCGCGGATCGATGTTGCTGGCGATGGTCGACGATGAGGTGTCGAGCAGTGGTGCTTCACCGGTCACGGTGACCGTTTCCTGCAGCGATGACACCTGCATGTTCAAATCGAGGGTGACCTGGCGGCCGAGAAGCATCTCGATGCCTGGGCGGTTCACGCTGGTGAACCCGGCCAGCTCCGCCGTGATCTTGTAGACGCCGGCGCGCACGGGGATACGATAAATTCCGCGCTCGTCGGTGACGCTAGTGAAGGTGTTGCCCGAGGCCTCGTTGGTCGCGGTGACGGTGACGCCTGGAAGAACGCCGCCGGTGTTGTCCTTGATGGTTCCACTGAGCGTTGCATCCTGCGCGTAGGCAAGGAGTGGCAGCGCCAGCATCGCGACGGTCAGACGGACCAATCGCCCGAGTTTCATCAGAGCCTCCTTCTGGTAAACCACGCGTATTTCGAGAGGCCAAGATTATATACAGGATGATATAGCCTGGGAAAAAGGTGAAAACGATGAAGGCGTGGGTCCTCGGCAATCCGGGCGAGTTGACGCTCGTCGACAAGCCCGTGCCGCGCCCCGGCACGGCCGAAGTGCTCGTGCGCATCGACGCGACGGCGATCTGCGCGACCGATCTCGAGGTCATCAGTCACGGCCCTCCGGCGGTGGTCGGCGGCGAGCCGCCGTTCAACAAGAACTTCACACCCGGCCACGAGTACATGGGCACGATTGTCGAGGTCGGTCCGACGGTCGACGAATTTGTCGTCGGCGAGCGCGTCGCGGTGGAGATCCACGCCGGCTGCGGACGCTGCGAGCGCTGCCGTCAGGGGATGTACACGTCGTGCCTGAACTACGGCCGCAACTACGGCGAGTTCGACAAAGGGCATCGCGCCAACGGCTTCACGACAGACGGCGGGTTCGCGCAGTACGCGGTCAATCACGTCAACACGCTCGTGCGCGTGCCGCAGCATGTCAGTGACGAGGTCGCGACGCTGATCGTCACCGCCGGCACGGCGATGTACGGACTCGATGTCCTCGGCGGCCTCATCGCGGGTGAAAGCCTTGTCGTGACCGGCGCGGGACCGATCGGGCTGTCCGCGGTCTCGGTCGGCAAGGCGCTCGGCGCCGGTCCCGTCATCCTCACCGACATTGTCGACAGCCGGCTGGAGGTTGGTAAGCGCGTCGGCGCCGACCGCGTCATCAACGCGTCAAGCGAAAACGTCGTCGACGCAGTGCAGAAGCTGACGAACGGGCGCGGCGCGGATCTGGTGTTCGAATGCTCGGGCGCGTCGAACGCGGTAAACGAGGCGATTCACATGTTGAAGCGCGGCGGCCGCGTCTGCCTCGGCGCGTTCTCGAACACGCCGTCGCTCGTCGATATTGGCCACGTCGTCAGCAACAACATTTATCTCTACGGCATTCGCGGCGAAGGACAGAGCGCGGTCAAGCGCGCCGCGTCGCTCATCGCCCAGAAGAAGCTCGATCCGTCGCCGCTGCACACGCATACCTTTGCGTTCGATCAGCTGCTGGAGGCGATCCGCTATTTCAGCGACAAGGTCGACGGGGCGATCAAGGTGGTCATCAAGCCCCAGGAATTCCGGGACTAGAATAGCGCGATGAAACTCTCAACATTTGCGTCGTGGGCGACAGTCGTCTTCGTGACGGCCGTTGTGGCCGTCAATGCGCAGCAGGCAGCGACGCCCGGTGCGAACCGGCAGGCGGAATTTGGCACGTTCCCGTCGCGCGAGTTCCTCCGGCTCAACGCCGACAAGTTCAAGTGGACCGCGACCGAGGGCAACAAGCTTGGCGTGCAGACGGCCGTGCTCGAAGGCGACCCGTCGAAGCCCGGGTTCTACCTCACGGTCAACAAGTTCCCGCCGAACACGATGAGCCGCCCGCACACGCATCCCGACGAGCGCCACTGCGTCGTGCTGAAGGGCACGTGGTACACGGGTGAAGGTACCAAGACGTGGGAGCACGCCAAGGAAGTCGGTCTCAAGCCGGGCGACTATATGCGGCATCCCGCGGGCGGCCTGCACTACGACGGCGCGCACGACGAGGAAGTGTGGGTTCTTATTTCCGGCTATGGCCCGACGCGCGCCGACGTCCTCGACAAGGGCGAGCTATTCGGCAAGATTAAATGAGGCCCGGCGTCATTTTTGGAGGACATATGTTGAAACGAATGGCGGTTGGAACGGCTGTCGCGGCGCTCGCCGCCATGGCGCTCCAGATCCAGGTACACGCACAGCAGCCGCAGCAGCAGCGCCGCGCGGTCGGCGGCACGACGGCGGGCAACGACGCCTACCCGACCGACGATCAATGGAAGAACTCGAAGGAAGCGCAGGCGCTGGTCGCGAAGGCGAAGGCGGCCGCCGGAAAGGACGAGAAGCTGGTGTCACGCTTCGACAAGGCGTGCACCGTGCTCGGCCCGCAGCGTCCCGCGGTGCTCCGCCAGAACGCCGGCCTGCCGCCCGAGCCGCAGCGCCAGGTCGACATCGTCAAGCTGTTCGACAACTTCTATTTCTTCGGCTTCACCACGGTCGGCGCGTGGGCCGTCACGACGAATCAGGGCATCATCCTGATCGATTCGCTGAACACCGTTGACGAGGCGGAGAAGATCATCGAGCCCTCGCTGAAGAAGGCCGGCCTCAACCCGGCGGACGTGAAATACGTCATCGTCGGCCACGGCCACTTCGATCACTTCGGCGGCGCGCCGTACTTCCAGCAGAAGTACGGGTCGAAGGTCGTGATGAGCAAGCTCGATTGGGACATGATCGAGCGGCCGAACCCGAACGCGCGCGGACCGCAGGCGAATCGTCCGCTGCCGAAGCGCGACGTCGAGATCACGCAGGACAACCAGAAGGTGACGCTCGGCGACGAGACGATCACGCTGCGCATCACGCCGGGGCACACGCCGGGCACGCTCGCCTACTACATCCCGGTGAAGGATCACGGCAAGTCGATGAACATCCTGATGCTGTCGGGCGCGAACATCACGCCCGATCGCGCGTCGCTCGATGCGTTCAAGAAGGCGCTCGACTACGCGAAGCAGCAGAAGGCGCAGGCGCTCATCAACGGGCACCCGGGACTGTTCGGCGACGAGATCGGCTGGATGGAGCAGGTTCGCAGCAATCCGAACGGACCGAACCCGTTCGTGCTGACGACCGACGAGTTCGCCAAGTTCGCCGACATCATGAAGGATTGTGCTGAAGCTCGGCTCGTGGCGATGGACTACAAAGGGACGAACTAGCAGATCTGCCGGGTCCGAAAGGACCCGGCCTGCACTACTGGTTATTTCGCGAGAGGATCGGGGCGCAGCTGGATGTGCATGGCGATCGGCGTCTGACCCTTACCGGTCTCCATATGGAAGGGCGTGCGTGTTGAAGTGGTGACCCACAACCCACGCCCCTTCCATCCCCCGTTCGGGTTGTCGATGCGGCCGTCGATCCCCTTCGAGTAGGTCCCCATCGGATACGGCACGCGAATGGTTACCCACTTGCCGTTGTTCAGCGCGAGGTAACCGTCGGACTCGTTGCCGGTCGCGATCGGCGTGTTGTCGCCCAGGCCGAACGAATTCTTCTGATCGACCCACGCCCAGTAGCTGCCTTCGACGCTGCCCGGTTTCTCGAGGTTCTTGAACTGCGGCAGCGGCTCCGCGTAAAACGTCCAGCCCTCGTCGCAATGCCGTCCCGTCGCCTTCGGCCCGTTGAGCGGCGCCTTGCACTTGCGGCGATCGAAGCTGGCGAGGTGACCGCTGCTCAGTGCGACCCAGGCGACGCCGTTGCGGTCGACGTCCATGCCGCGGACGCCGTAGCCGCCCTTCTCGGCCGGCACCTCGAACCGCTCCGCGAGCGCGGTCTCGTTCGGGTTCGCGCCAGGCGTGAGGCGGATGATCGAGCCCGGATATGCGTTGACCGAACCCCAGATTGATCCATCCGGCGCGGGATTCACGCTATAGAGCTCGTCGGCGATCAACTTGTCTTTCGCCGGGTCGATCGGATCCTTCGGCCCGACGTACGGGTCGCGCTTGCCGTTGCCGTTGGTGTCGAGCACGAGGCCCGTCCACCCTTCGGACTTCTGCGCGTCGTGCGTCTCGTCCCACATCTTCGTGTTCAGCCAGCCGAAGATCGAGTGGCCCATGCCGAGGTCGTTGAACCAGAGCGTGTTGTTCGCGTCCTCGGCGAAATTGAGGTGATGCGCGTGGAAACAGAGGTCGATGTAGGAGAGCTTCTTCGTCTTCGGGTCGTACATCGCCGCCTGCCGCACGGCCTCGTTCATCGGGAAGCGCTTCGCGGAGGGATGGCTCGATCCGGCGCGGCACCACGCGGGCGTGGCCGGCGGACGGATGCGCGCGGTCATCCAGAGGCGGCCCTGGCCGTCGAACATCGCGTTGTGCACGTCGCTGCGGCTCGTCCAGATGTTTTCATTGTCCCAGTACGGCGACGGCTTCAGATTTGGCCCTGACGCAACCGGCGTCTTCGGATCCTGCGGCGGCACGTCGAGCGCCGTCACCTTCGATGTCGTCGGGTCGAGCACGGGAGTGTTCTCGGTGCTCATCTCCGGCGAGCTGTACACCAGACCGTTGGCGTTGACGGTCGGGTTGCGCCGATCGGTGACCGCGAGATCGTGGAGATAGGTCTTGTCCGTCCCCCAGTTCCACTCCGTGATGACGATGTTCCGCTCAACGCCAGTGGGACGCGGCGGCGCGGGCGGCAGCTCGCCGCCGGCGATGCGATCCGTCCAGTCCGCGAACATCGCCGCGGTGCGCTGCACGCCCATGAAGCCGAACATCTTCACCATGTCGCCACCCGCCTGGCCCGACTGGATGCGGCGCAGCCACGCATCCTTCGTCGACGGGAATGTGCCCAGCTCTTTCGGGACCTCGCGCGTCGCCTTGTCGCCAAGCTGATGACACGTCATGCAGCTGCCGAAAATGTCGCCGGTCTTCATGATTGACAGGAAGTGATCCTGGCTCTTGATGTTCGTGGTGAAGTTGTTCGTCCCGCCCTTGCCGGGGAACTCGCTCGCGTCAGGGATGTCGAGCAGCGACATCCAGTACGCCGCGGGGTAGTACTGCGCCGCCGCCTTCGCATTCGGCGCGACGACCGCCGTGAGATTCAGCGTCTTCCCCGGCGCCGCCTTCACCTTCTGCGAATCGACGAGGCCGTAGCCGCGGACCCACACGTCGTAGTTCGCTTTCGGCAGATCGGGAATCAGGTAGCGGCCGCGGTCGTCGGTGACGACGATCTTCGCGACGCGCGTCGGCAGCTCGCGTGTTTCCGCGATCACCCAGACGCCGGCTTCCGGTCCTTTCGTGCTCGTCACGACACCGCCGATGTCGTCGTTGTCGATCGCGATCGCCGCGCCGCCCTGCTGCTGCGCAGTGATCACTGCTATCGCGCTCCACACCAGCGTCAGACACGTCGTCACGCTGGCCCACGAACGAAATCCAACCTTCATCTGCGTTCTCCGTAGGGATTGGTCATCAAGCGTTGCCGATCCGCATTGTAATCAACGAGCGCGTGCGCCCGAAGACCTGCACCGGCAGCGATATCGGTCGCGATTGTTCGTACAATGCCGCCAGCGATATGTCCGACGACCGTCCGAGCGCGCCAGGCTGGTGGCAGACGCTTCCCGGAATCCTGACCGGTGTGGCCGCACTCATTACGGCGGTGACCGGTCTCGTCGTGGCGTTCAATCACACCCGCAGCCGGGCCGAGGACATCCGGCCTGCATCTCCGCCGGGGTCCGTGGGTACGCCGTCCGGCGCTCGGGCAGTCGCGCTCCCCGCGTTGAATCGGGTGATGCTCGCCGGTGGCAGTACTGTCGTGACGATCCTTTCCGCGCAGGTCGAACCGCTCGACCGCGACAGGCGGTCGCTGAAGTTCGTCGTTCGCCACACCAATGCCGGTCGCTATCCGGCGAACTTCTGGAGCAGCTCCTACCGCTTGATCGTTGACGAGGTCCCGCGTGCGCCGACCAACTTGCTGGACGAAGTCGTGGACGGCGGCAGCGCGAAAGAGGGCGAAGTCGTGTTCGAGCTGCCGACGACCGTCAAGAGCGTGGTGCTGCAAATCAGCGCCGGCGACGACAAGAGCCGCATTCCGTTCACGCTGCCGTGACCGCGAATGCGATGCGAGCGACTCCCGTGCTCCGAGACGGACACATTCAATAAAATACGCGATTATGAAGACACACCAGACTTTGTCCCGAGCGAGCGGCGCGAGTCGAGGGATTTCGCGGCGCGGGATGGTCAAGGCGATGGGGGCGGTAGCGGGCGCGGCGATCGCCGGCGATTCGCTGCTCGCGCAGCGTGCATCACCGCCGACGGTCATCAGCAATCCGCCGCGCGACTTCAGCCAGCCGACGACCTACTTCAGCGATCCCGATATCCTCACCGTCGATCCGTCGTTCGATGCGGTCGTGCTGCCGAACAACGCGATCAAGCGGCTGTGGACCGGCGGCCTCTGGCTCGAAGGGCCGGCGTGGAGCAGCGTCGGGCGCTTTCTCGTCTTCAGCGACATCGGCAACAACGTGCAGATGCGCTGGCTCGAGGACAACAATCAGGTGTCGACGTTCCGCAGCCCCTCGAACAACAGCAACGGCAACACGTTCGACTATCAGGGACGCGAGATCTCCTGCGAGCACCTCACGCGCCGCGTCGTCCGCTACGAGCACGACGGGACGGTCACGATTCTCGCGAGCAAGTACAACGGCAAGAGTCTGAACTCGCCGAACGATGTCGTCGCGCATCCGGACGGCAGCATCTGGTTCACCGATCCGGGGTACGGCGGGCAGATGTTCGAGGGAACGCCTGATGCGGCCGGCACGGGGTTGAACCAGGCCGGGCACGTCAATCCGCGCATCGGCGTGTCGCCCGACGTGGGACCGTTTCATCGCGAGCTGCCGACTGGGGTCTACCGCATCGATCCGAGTGGACGCGTCGATCTGCTCGCGGACGAAGGCGTGCTGCCGGATCCCAATGGCCTTGCGTTCTCACCCGATCAGAAGAAGCTCTACGTCGTCAGCTTCGCGAAGTTCCCGGGCGACACGGGACGCGGCGGCGATCGCAGCGTCTACGTCTTCGACATCGGCGCGAACAACCGGCTTGGCGCACCGAAGCTGTTCAGCGATTTCATGATCGATGGCGTCAAGTGCGCGCCCGACGGCATTCGCGTCGATGTCGAAGGCAATCTGTGGGCGGGAAGCAACGCCGGCCGCGAGCTTGGCCACAACGGTGTCACCGTCTGGAGTCCTGCAGGCAAGCTGATTGGCCGCATTCGCCTGCCCGAGGTGTGCGCGAACATCACGTTCGGCGGACCGAAGAGGAACCGGCTGTTCATGTGCGCCAGTCAGTCGCTCTACGCGGTGTACGTGAATACGCAGGGCGCGGGGCCTGCATAGAGGTCGTTCGAATCGTTCGAGTCGTTCGGATCGTTCGAATCGTTCCGTTCGAGAACGGCAGAACCGGTTCGAACGGCCCGAACGCTCCGAACGGTCTAGAAACGCAACTGACACCCGAGCTGCACGCGTCGCGCCTGCGACGCGGATGTTGGCTGGCCGAAGAGCCGCGACGTCATCGTCCCCGCGTAGTTCGTGAAGTTCACGCGGTTGAGGATGTTGTCCGCCTGCGCGAAGAATTCCAGGTTGCCGCCCGCGCCCGCGCCACCGCCGCCGCGATCGGGCGATGGACGGTTGAACGCGAACTGGCGGCCGAGCCGCATGCTCAAGTCGCCCCAACGCGCGGCGCCGCGCGCGCTGTTGCGGCCGATCACATGTCCCGATGCATCGAGCGGCCGATCGTTGATGACGAGATCGTGGTTGTCGTCGATCCCTGTGGTGATGTTGTAGGGCGCGCCTGACTGATAGACAAGCCCATTGACCGACAGGCGAAAGCCGCGGTACGGCGGGAGAAAGAGATTCGTCTGCAGGCGATGGCGAATGTCCTGCGACGAAGGGCCCCACTCCGCGTCCGGGTTGTAGCTGTCGACCGGCAGCTGCGTCGGGTTGTCCGAATGGTTCTTGAACTGCGCCAGCGTGTAGTTCATGCCGACGTTGATCTGGCGCCGCGGAACCGCGTATGCCAGATTGACGTTGAGGCTGTCGCGCGCGGACTTTCCCGTCGACTCGAACTGCGTGACGCTGCCGATTGACGGTTCAGGCCGCAGGCCCGTGACCGGATCGGGCGTGTTGATGTCGCGCGACCGCATCTGGTTGCGCCCGCGCAGCATCTGATAGCTGACCATCGCGCGCAGGTTCGCGCCGAGGGGACGTTCGATGCTCGCGGACGCCTGATGCACGTGCGGCATTTGCAGATCGGGACTCGCCTGAATGCGTCCGCCGGGCTGGACGACCGGCACGCCGCCGAGCGCCGTGCGGCACGACGCATCGGCTGACAGCGCGAATGGATCCGGATACCCGGGGCAGTTCACGCGCAGGTCGCGCTGCGCGATGCCGTTGACGCGCAGCGTCTGGTCGTAGAGTCCTGAATCGTACCAGTCGTAGAACAGTCCGTAGCCGCCGCGGATGATCGTCCTGCTGCTGCGCGGGCTGTAGGTGAGGCCGAGGCGCGGCATCAGGTTCAGCTTCTCTGCGATGAGCGACTGCATCTCCTGCCGGACGCCGACGCTGATCGTCAGCGTCCGCGTCGTGCGGATGTCATCCTGCCAGTAGAACGAGCCCTGGTACGCGGTAAACGAGGTGTTCACCTCGCCGAGCCGCTGCGTGAACTGCAGCGGCGTCCCGGCGCGATACGCGTCGAGGCTGCTGAAGGTGAACGTGCCGGCGGCGTTTCGCGCGTCGTAGTAGCGGTAGCGGCCGCCAAACAGCTCGAAGCCGACGCGTGTCGCGTGCTTGCGGCCGATGGTGAAGTCGAGGTTGTCGGCGATGTCGAACGTGCGCTGGTTCGAGCGTGTGTTGATGCCGGACCCTCCCGAGTTGAACGCGTCGAGCACGTTCACCGACGCCGCGGGCGAGACCGACAGCTGGTTGTTCCAGGCGTCGCGATATTCCACGTGAAATTCGTTGAGCGTCGAGCGCCCGAACAGCCCTTGCACCTGCGTGCGCAGCTGTCCGTTGCCGTTGTCGCGATTGTTCGCGCGCTCCGGCAGGTTGAAGCCGCCGACGCCGCCGTTGCGCGACACGTTCTGCTGGCGCTGGTATTCGATGCGCAGCGTCTGCATGGGGGTCAGCGCGTGCTCGATGCCGACCGTCCCGAACGTGTTGTGCGAGGGATTGGAGACGAAGCCGAGGAACGGGCTGCCGTCCGGGTTCAGCGCGTAGATGTTGGCGGCGGTGTTCGACTCGTTGTGTTCGACATTCAGGCGGAGCGACGTCTTCCGCGCGACGATCGGACCGCGGATGCCGCCGCCGACGCGTGCGATGTTCTGCGGCGTCTTCGTGGCGGCAAACGCATCGCGCGCGTTGAAGATGTCGTTGCGGAAATTCGCATTCAGGTTGCCGTTCCACGCCGTCACGTTCGGCCGCGTGATGATCTCGATCTGCACGCGCCCCGCATCGTGGTTGTCGGCCGCGAACGAATTCGTACGGAAGCGGATCTGGCGGATGTCTTCCCGGTTCGGCAGCCGGCCGCCAGTGAAGCCGTTGACGCGGAACACCGCGCCGGTGCCGCCCGCCATCTGCTCCAGGATCGCCTGCAGCTCGTCGGGGTCGTCGGGCAGCTGTTCGACGATGCTCTCGTCGAGCACGTTCACCGTCTCCGCGCTCCCCGACGCCTGAACGGCCGTCGCCGAGTCCTCGACCTGCACCTGTTCCTGGAACCCCTCGATGGTGAGCGTGACCGTCTGGTTGTTGGCGCCGCGGCGCAGCGTGACCGGTACGTCGCGCGGCGTGAAGCCGCCGGCTTCGACGTGAATCTGCGCGGCGGCGGCGGGCAGCGCGGGAATGTTCGCGACGCCGCGGTCGTCGGCCGTCACCTTCACGGCCGCCGTTCCAGGCGCCGTCACCGTGACGACCGCCTCCGGAATTCCCGCGCCCGTCTGATCGAGCACGACAACGCGCAGCTGCGCGGGCGCCGCCGGGGTCTGTGCCAGCGCCGGCACCGCGATGCAGAGAGCGGCGAGAGCCAATGCGGCGCGCGTCATTGCACGAAGGTGTCGGCCTTGAAGTTCGGATTGATCTTGAAGCTCTTGATCTTGAGCTCTTCCTGCGTGATCCCCTCGGGCCCGCGCGTGATCAGGTGCGGCAGCTTGATGCCGTTCACCGTCTTGTAGTCGCCCATGTGCAGTTCGAGCGTCGCCTGCCCCTGCGGCGGAGCCGCCGGTGCTGCCGCACCGCGCCGCCGGACATCGCCGCCGCGGCCTGCCTGGCCGGACCACGTGATCATCAGCGGCAGGTGGGTGGTCGGCTCGAGGAAGAGGCGTGTCGGAACGCCGTTCGCCGGCCGCACCTCGAGAACATCAGCAGTGCCTTCGGGCGCCTGCGCGGTGCCGACCCACGCCGCCTGCCCATCGGTCGTCAGCAGCCACACGAGCGCCAGACGCGCGAGCTCCGCCTGACGCGTGCGGCGCAGCAACTCCTTCGCGCGCTCGTCGGCGGGAACGGCGTCGCCCTGCGCGCCGGCATTCTGATTGGGATTGCGTCCGCGGTCGAAGCCGCCGCCGCGGAAGCCGCCGCCACCGCCGCGATCGCCGCCGCCTCCACGTCCGTCGCGCGGGAAGCCTCCGCCTCCGCCAAAGCCGCGGCCCGGCGTCAACCCGCCGCTCGAGTCATCCCACACCTCGGTGCCATTGAGCGCCTCGGTGCGTTCGGCATTCGCGCCGGCAAATCCGGTGATCTCGCTTCTGCGGTACTTGTCGGGGAGCTCGAGGAAAACGTCGAAGTCGCCGTCGATGACCTGATCGGGACCGGTGGAACGGAGGAAAGTGCCGGAGACCTGCAGCCGCTTGATGGCCGCAAGCTTGTCGTCTCCGCCAACGGCCTTGCGCGCGGCGGCCAGCAGTGCAGCCCCCTTGGCCGCATCCTGCGCGGAGGCGAGTTGCGAGGGCAACATCCCTGCGACGAAAACCGCCAAAACCACCGCCGGAAGTCGCTTTAGCACATCGGTTACTACTTGGCACCCGGGTCAGGCGTTTACCTACGGTCAGACCGCGCTTTTGACGACGCCGCCGTCCACGCGCAGCGCGGCGCCTGTCGTCGCCGACGACAGGGGGCTCGCCACGTACGTCACCATCGCGGCGACTTCCTCGGGCCTGGCAAATCGCTTGATGAGCGATGTCGGCCGCACCTTCTGAAAGAACTCCGTCTCGAACTGCTGGAACGTTTTGCCTTCACGCTTCGCGAGGGCCTCTACGAAATCCTCGACGCCGCGCGAGCGCGTCGGGCCGGGCAGCACGCTGTTCACCGTAATGCCCGTACCAGCGAGTGACTCCGCAAGCCCGCGCGAGACCGCGAGCTGCGCCATCTTCGTCACGCCGTAGTGAATCATCTCCGGCGGAATCTGCACGCCGCTCTCGCTCGAGATGAAGATGATGCGCCCCCAGTTCTTCTTCTTCATCGCCGGCAGATACAGCCGCGCGAGGCGCACGCCGCTCAGGACGTTCACTTCAAAAAACCGGTTCCACTCTTCGTCGGTGATGTCGAGGAAATCCTTCGGCTCGAAGATGCCCAGGTTGTTGACAACGATGTC
>QHWQ01000020.1:0-15924 GCA_003222635.1 Acidobacteriota bacterium
CGACGCTGGTCGAGGACTCGGAGCAGGCCGCCGGCCTCGCGATGGATCCCAAAGGGCGTCTCATCGGCGCGCAGTACACGAAGAAGGTCAGCGTGCTGTGGCCCAAAGGGAGTGAAGAGACGCTCACTTCGAGCTACGAGGGCAAACCCTACATCCGCCCGAACGACATCGTCGCCGACAACAAGGGCGGTGTCTACTTCACCGATTGCTATCAGATCGGCGCGACGCGATCACCCAACGATCTGCCGCAGGCCGTGTACTACATCACGCCGGGCAAGAAGACCATCCGGGTTGCCGACGACATCCGTCGTCCCAACGGGATTGTCCTCAGCCCGGACGCGAAGACGCTCTACGTCAACGATTGGGACAGCGCGAATCTGGTCTCGTACGAGGTGCAGGCCGACGGCACGCTGAAGAACCGCAAGAACTTCGGCACGTTCGACGTGAAGCAGGAAACCGACCATGGCCTGGTGAGCGGAGCCGATGGCCTGTGCATCGACGGCCAGGGACGCACCTATTCGACGACGCCGGCCGGCGTGCAGGTGTTCGACGCGAAAGGCAAACACCTGGGCAACATCGAAGCGCCGTACGACATGCCGCCGCAGAATTGCGGCTTCGGCGGCCCGGGCAAGGCATATCTCTACGTCACCGGGCGTGGCGCCGTGTGGCGTGTTCGCATTCTTGGATCAGGCATCAAGAACCGCGGCAAGTAGTTCCTGATTTCCCGTCTCGATTCGGAGGCATCGCATGAAGACGTGGATAAGTGTGTGTTCGCGCGGCGTGTTGATCCTTCTGCTGAGTGCGGGCGTCGCCTGGGCGCAGGGGACCGCACAGCTTAGCGGTACGGTTCGCGACGAAAGCGGCGGCGTGCTGCCCGGCGTGAGCGTCACTGTGACGCAGACCAACACGGGCCTCGTTCGCACGACCGTGACCGATGCGACCGGCGGCTACCTGCTGACGAACCTTCCCACCGGGCCGTACCGGCTCGAGGTCGCGCTCCAGGGATTCAAGACCTACGTGCAGACCGGAATCGTGCTGCAGGTGGGCGGGACGCCGACCGTCAATGCGGTGCTCAACGTTGGGACGCTCGAGCAGTCGGTCACCGTGGAGGCGGCAGCGCCGCTCGTTGACGTCCGCAGCGCGGGCATCAGCTCGGTGGTCAATAACGAACAGATCCTGGAGTTACCGCTGCAGGGACGCCAGGTCACCGACCTGATCGTGCTCGCCGGCGCCGCCGTGCAGACCGGCACGGCGAGCACCCGCAGCATCTCCGGCGGCGTGTTGATTTCGGTGGCCGGCGGCCTGCCGTTCGGCGTCGCCTACACGCTCGACGGGGCGGCGTACAACGACCCGCAGTCCAACTCCAACCTGCCGCTGCCCTTCCCTGATGCGCTCCAGGAATTCCAGGTGGCGACCAGCGGCCTCTCCGCCGAGAACGGCGTCAAGTCGGGCGCGTCGGTCAACGCCGTGACCAAGTCGGGCGCGAACCGCTTCACCGGGAACGGCTTCGAGTTCCTGCGCGATCGTCGTTTCAACGCGCCGGATCATTTTGCCCCGTTCGGCGCCGACGGCAAGCAGGTCGATGACGGCCTCAGGCGCCACCAATATGGCGCCACGCTGGGTGGCCCCATCATTCACGACAAGCTGTTCTTTTTCGGCGCCTATCAAGGCACCATCCTGCGTCAGGTTCCGGCGAGCAACATTGCGTACGTGCCAACGGCCCAGATGCTCGCGGGCGACTTCACGGCGTTCACGTCGCCGGCGTGCAATTCCGGAAGGCAGGTCAACCTCAGCGCGAGCGCCGGCTTCGTCAACAACACCATCGCTCCGGCCCGCTTGAGCCCGGCGGCGTTGAACCTCGCCGCGCGGCTGCCCAAGACCACGGATCCCTGTGGCCAGGTCACGTACAAAGTCTCCAACGACGAGAACCAGTATCAGCCGATCACCAGGATCGACTTCCAGGTGACCCACAACCAGTTGATCTTCGGCCGGTATATGGGAAGCAAGACGAAGGACCCCGCGCCGTGGAGCGGCCCCGGCGACAACATCCTCAAGACGTCGGGGGTCGGTACCGACAACATGCTCCACGCGGTGGCTCTTGGTTACACCCAGGTGCTGAGCGCGTCGGTCGTCAACGCGGTCCATGGCACGTACAATTACACGCGGCTGCAACGGTTTCAGAACCCGGGATTTTTCAGCCCGGTCGATCTCGGCGTGAAGATGTACGTCTATCCGCCCGCCAACCAGACCTCGTTGAGCGTCACCAACGGTTTCAACCTTGAAGCCGGAGGGACGACGCAGCGGAAGACGTTCAACAAGCTCTATGGGTTTGCCGACGACCTGACGCTGGTGCGGGGGCGCCATCAGTTCGGTGTCGGCGCCAACGTGCAGCACTGGAACCTTGACAGCCTTTCGACCTCACGCACCGGCGGCGTCTGGACCATTGACGGCAGCATTACCGGGCTTGGCCTTGCGGATTTTCTGCTGGGACGCGTCAAGCAGCTCGAGATGGGCGGCCCAAACGTCCTGCAAGTCAGCAACACGTACCTGGGAGCGTATGGACAGGACGTGTGGCGCATGTCGGACCGGGTGACGCTCAATGCGGGCGTGCGGTGGGAGCCGTACTTCGGCCAGAACGTCAGGAACGACGCGATCGTGATCTTCAAGAAGGAGAACTTCGACCAAGGCATCAGGAGCAAGGTGTTCGTCAACGCGCCGCCGGGACTCATCTATCCGGGGGATGCCGGCTTCCCGCCCGGGAAGACCGGGTTGAACATCCAGTGGTGGAACCTGTCGCCGCGCGCGGGCGTGGCGTGGGACGTCCATGGGGATGGCCGTCTCGCCGTGCGGTCGTCGTACTCGATGGGCTACGACTTCATGGCCGGCGAGTACCACAACATCAACGCCGGGGCGCCGCCGTTCGGCAACCGCTCGCTCATCAACGATCCGCCGGGCCGCATGGACGACCCCTGGGGGGCCCTCGGCGGCGATCCGCACCCCATCGTCCTCAGCACCAACGTCAATTACATCCCGTATGGCGCCTTTGGCTCGATGGATCCCGGCATCAACTCACCACGGGCGCAGCAGTGGAACGTGATGATCGAGCAGCAGCTGGGGGCCAGTTGGGGCGTGTCCGCGAGCTATCTGGGCAGCTACTCCGACCGGCTCTGGGCGCAGACGGCGCTCAACCCCGGTGTGTACCTGGGCCTGGGCCCCTGCACGCTCAACACAGCCACGGGTGCGGTGTCCTATCCGGTGTGCTCGACCACTTCAAACCTGGACCAGCGGCGCAGAATGTCTCTGCAGGATCCCATCAAGTCGGCCCAAATCGGCGCGCTCGATCTCAACTCGGACGTCGGCTGGCAGAAGTATCGTGGCCTGAAGCTGACCGCCCGGAATCGGACCGCGAGCGGCGTAAGCCTCAACGGCAGCTACACGCTGTCGAAGTGCACGGGCACAACTACCGCCATTGCCTTCAATCAGATCAGCTCCGGCTACACCGATCCGGACAACCCGAATCTCGACGCGGGCTACTGCGATCAGGACCGCAAGCACCTGGGGTCGCTCAACATGGGGTACCAGACACCGACGGTCAATAACCGGGTTGTGCGCGCGCTTGCGTCGAACTGGCGGCTGTCGGGCATCCTCAACGCGCGCTCGGGGGACCGGCTCAACATCACCAGTGGCGTCGACCGCGCGTTCAACGGTATTACCAGTCAGCGGCCCGACAGCGTCCCAGGAGTGGACATCTATGGTCCAGGCAAAGACGCCTCCGGCGACGCCTTGAAACCCGGGGTCCCGATTCTCAACTACTTGAACCGGGACGCCTTCACGCTGCCGGCGCCGGGCACCGTGGGCAATGTGACGCGCAACATCGCGGTGGGGCCGACATTCTGGCAGATCAACCTGGCGATTTCGAGGCTCGTTCCTGTCGGGATGCAGCGGCTGGAGCTGCGGCTCGAGACGTTCAACCTGCTGAACCACTTCAACTGGGGCGCTCCGACGACGAACTTCAACTCCTCGAACTTCGGGCGCATCACCTCGCAGGCCGGCGATTCGCGAATCTTGCAGTTCGGGATTAAGTATGACTTCTGAGTCGACAGTGCGCTCCCTCGCGGCTTCGATGGTCGTGTTGTTCGCAGCGGTCGCGTTCCTGGCGACGGAGGAAAGCCCCGCTGCTCAACGAGGCCGCACGGGCGGCGAGGGGCTGGTGGCCGAGGGCGTGCCGCGGATGCCGAACCCGCCTGGACCCGCGCCGAAGCGGGATCTGTCGGGCGCGTGGGTCGGGCCGCAGAACAACAAGCCCGAGCCCGTGCCGCCGATGACGCCTGCGGGGGCGGCGGCGTTCAAACAACGGAAGGCCTACGGAACCGCGAGCAGGACCCAGGGCCTGGGGGCCTCGAACGATCCGTTCATCACGTGCGATCCGCTCGGATTTCCGCGCGACCTGCTGGCGCATGCCATCAGCAGCCGCGGGGGCACGCTCTTCGGATCGGCGCCGAACCGCATCCTCATCGCCTACGAGCAGCAGCGCGTCTGGCGCGAGATCTGGATGGATGGACGAGCGCTTCCGAAAGCCGTCGACGTGCGCGACGCGCCGGAGTCGCGCTATTACGGATACTCGAGCGGCCGCTGGGAGAACGACAACACGCTCGTCATCGAGACGACCGGACTTGATGAGCGCGCGTGGCTGGACGAGGAGGGGCACCCGAAGAGCGCCATGGCGCACATCACGGAGCGCTACACGCGGACCGATCAGTACAACCTGCAGGTGGCGGTGACGGTCGACGATCCGAAGTACTACACGAAGCCGTGGACGTTCATGCGCGCGAACTTCTACTGGATGAAGGCGCAGGACTTCTCCGAGAGCCTGTGCGTCCCGTCCGAGGCGATCGAGTATCGCGACACGCTTTCCAGGCCGTCGGGGATCGACGCAAGATAGAGGGCCATGACAATGCGACGTCGATCTTTCGGCGCAATCGCAGGCGCAGCGACCGTTCTCGTGCTGACGGTCCTAGCCGCCGCCCAGAACACTCAACAGAACAACGCGCCGCGGTCTCCGTGGAGGTACTACCCGGCGGACAGAGCGGTCGGCGACGGCGGTCCCGCTCCGAAGCGCGATCTGACCGGCACATGGGCCGGACCGGCATCTGGCGCGGATGCGCCCAGGAGCCGCGTCAATCCCCAGAATCCGCCCGCGCCGCCGCTGACGCCGCTGGGCGAGCAGTTGTTCGGCCGGAACAAGTCGCTCTCCAAGTACAGTCCGGCCGGCACCAACGATCCGCATGTCCGTTACTGTGATCCGGATGGCTTTCCAAAGAACATGGCCAACCAGATCCGCGGGATGACGATCACGACGTCGCCGAACCGAACCTTCATCCTGCTTCAGTACATGGATCTCTGGCGGGAGGTCTGGACCGACGGACGAAGCCTGCCGACCAATGTCGGCGGCAGGGGCCGGGACACCCTCGATCCGAAGTACAACGGCTACTCGGTGGGTCACTGGGAAGACGACTACACGTTCGTCGTCGATACCACCGGACTCGCCCCGAATACCTGGGCGACCAACAGCGGCTATCCCCATAGCGTCGACGCCCACGTCACGGAACGCTTTCACCGGGACAGCAGGAACGACCTGACGCTGACCATCACCATGGACGACCCGAAGCTCTACACCCAGCCGTTCTATATCGGGGACGTGCATTTCCGGTGGATCCCGAACCAGCAGCTCGACGACTATACCTGCATCCCGTCGGAGGTTCAGCTGTACTTGAAAGAGATGGGCGATCCCGCCGGCAGCGACCCGAGTGCTGCACGCTAGGCTATTTCCGCCCCGCGACGTCCGTCACCACCGTCCAGACGTACTGCACGAACGGATATAACGACGGTTCGGCGAGCCGCTCGACGTCGCTGTGCGCCCCGTAGTCGCGATCGTCGGCTTCCGTTGTCGCCGGGCCGATGCCGTAGGACTGAATCCCCTTCGCGCGGAGCTGCGCCATGTCGCTGGCGCCCGTCGACATCGACGGGATGACAGCTGCACCCGGATAGATCGTCTTCGCCGCACGTTCCAGCGCCTGATACATCTCCGTCCCCAGCCTCGACGGCGGCGACGGCGGGCGTGTCTGCGGGAGACGCTCGATGCGGACCGCCGGGTCGTTAATCACCTTTGCCAGCGCCGCATAAAACGCTTCGATGTTCTCGTCGGGCAGCGCGCGGATGTCGAGCGTGGCTTCCGCTTCCGATGGAATGACGTTGGCGCCCACACCTGCCTTCAGGATGGTCGGCACGACCGACGTGCGCAGCGCCGAGTAATCGTCGGGCTTGTGCTCGCGCAGATATTTCTGCGCGCGGGCCGCGGTCTTCGGATCGAGCAGCGCCTTGTACACCGCCGCGCGCTCGGGCGTGCTGATCGTCGCCATCTTCTCGAAGTAGGTGCGCGTGGTCTCGTTCAGCCGCATCGGCGTTTCCCACTGGCCGGCCTTCTCCACCGCGGCACTCAAGTGAATCAACGGATTGTCGAGCCGCGGCACCGAGCCGTGTCCCGACGTCCCTTTCGCCACGAGGCGGACTCGCGCGGGAATCTTCTCGGCCGTGCCGATGTCCATATGCTTGAAACGGCCGTCTTCGATGAGCACTCCGCCGCCTTCGGTGATCGCGAACTCGGCGTCGATGTCGGCAAAGTGCTCGCGCACCATGTAGTTGATGCCGACGCCTTCGAGGTCCGCTTCTTCGCCCGATTCGGCAAGAAAGACGACGTCGCGATCGAGCGCGACGCCCGAGCGCTTGAGCAGCAGCATCGTCATCAGGTTCGCGGTCAGCACGGGTTTGTCGTCCACGGTGCCGCGGCCCCAGACGTAGCCGTCCTTCATCACCGCGCCGAACGGATCGACCGGCCACTTCTCCCGCTGCACGCCGACGACGTCGGTGTGCGCGAGGATGAGCAGCGGGCGCCTGGAGCCGTTGCCCTTGAGGCGCGCAACCAGGTTGGCGCGAGCGGGGTTGAGCGCAAAGGTCTGCGTGGGAATCCCTGCGCCCTCGAGCACTTTCTTCAAGTAGTCGACGGCGCGCGTCTCATGGCCCGAGGTCGTGTCGAGCTGCACGAGCGTGCGGTAGTGCTGCAGGATTTCCGGACGCAACTTGTTCCAGTCAACGGCAGCGGGACGCTGCGCCTGCAATGCGCAGACGCCCGCGACCGCGAACGCGAGGACGGCAAATCGCTTCATGCTACCGGGTGCCTCCGGTCGCGTGCATTTCCATCACGGAATGATCGGCCGTCGCCTTTCCCGGCGCGTCGGCGAATCCGCCGCCTTCCATCTTGCCGCTGACCGTGTGCAGCTTGTTGCCGATGAACGCCACGGCGTTGCCGTGGACGGCGCCGGGGAGCGACGGCAGGATGTCCCAGCGATTGGCAACGGGGTCGTACGATTCGAGCGAACGGAACGCCGCGCTGTAGCGCTCATTCTGGACTTCGCCGCCCGCCACGTAGATCTTGCCGTTGTATGTCGCCCAGCCGCCGCCGCTGCGCGGGCTGATCATCCGCGCCTTGGCGACGCCCCAGAGATCCTTCGCCGGGTCGTATTCCTCGACGACGTCGGTGTTGCTCGAGGTCGTGACGAAGCCGTGACCGATGCGGCCGCCGATGACGTAGATCTTTCCGTTCACCACGCCGGAGAACGCGTGGTTGCGTCCCGTCGGCATCGGGCTCTTCGTCGTCCACGTGTTGGTCGCCGGGTCGTACACCTGGTTGACGCCGAGGACGCGCGCCGGCCCCTGGCCGTTGAACGCCACGTCATTCGTGTTGTCCATCGTCGTGACACCACCGATGACGTAGATCTTCCCGCCGACGTTTTCCGCGATCGCCGAGCAGCGCTTGATGGGCATCGGCGCGAGCGGCTTGTAGCTGTCGGCAGCCGGGTCGTACTCCCACGCGTTGTCCACCGGCGCCCAGCCGTTCGTGCCGGGACCACTCGTCGGACGCTGGCAGCCGCCGAAGAAGTAGATCTTGCCGTTCATCGCGGTCTGCGCCTGATGATGGACGGCGACCGGCAGGTTCTTCTTCCGCGTCCACTTGTCCGGACCCGGGTCGTACTCCCACACCATCGCCGGCGCGGCCTGACCGGTCACGCCGTATCCGCCGATGACGTACACCTTGTTGTTCGCCGAGACGCCGTAGAGCTCCTCTTCGGGAACCGGAAACGGCGCGGCCTTCACCCAGCGGAGCGTCGGATCCTGCGCACGAACGGCCTGCGTTCCGAGGGCAGCGATCGCCGCGATCGCCAGCGCTGCAACCGACAGTGTCTTCATCTGCGCCTCCCTCAGTTGGTCCGCGCCGCAACGGCCGGAATGTCCATCACGCTGTGATCGGCGGTGGCGGGCGCCATCTGATCCGGCAGGCCGCCGTTCTCCATCTTGCCGCTCACGGTGTGCAGCTTGTTGCCGATGAAACTCATCGCGTTGCCGTGCACGGCGCCGGGAAGCGCCGGCAGCAGCTGCCACGTATCGGTCGCCGGGTCGTATGCCTCGAGCGCGCGGAACGACGCCATGACCTCGCGCGAGATCCACTCGCCGCCGCCGATGTAGATGCGCCCGTTGTAGGTCGCGTAGCCGCCGCCGCTGCGCGCAGTGGGCATGCGCTGCTTCACGCCGCCCCACTGGTTCGTCGCGGGGTCGTACTCCTCGACGACGTCGGTGTTGCTGCTGTAGGGGATCATGCCGGCGGCCTGGCGTCCGCCGATGACGTAGATCTTGTTGTTCACCACGCCGACAAACGCGTGATTGCGGGTCGTCGGCATCGGACTGAGATCGCGCGCCCCCCACGTGTTCGCCACAGGATCGAACACCTGGTTCCTTCCGCTGATGCGGCTCCCCTGGCCGTTTTCAAACGGCTCGATGCCGCCGATCAGGTACATCTTGCCGCCGACCGTTGCGGCCACCGCGGAGCAGCGTGGGCCGGGAATCGGCGCCATCGCGCGATAGTTGTCGGTCGCCGGGTCGTACTCCCACACGTTGGTGACCGCATCGGTGCCGAAGATCCCCTGTTTGCAGCCGCCGAAGATGTAGATTTTGTTGTTGTAGACCGCCTGCGCCTGATGATGGACGCGCTGCGGCAGGATCTTTTTCTTGGTCCACTTGTCCGGGCCCGGGTCGTACTCATAGACGAGCCCCGGCGGGTTGCCGAACGGCATGTAGCCGAAACCGCCGATCACGTACATTTTGCCGTTGACCGTGACGGCGTAGAGCTCCTCTTCGGGCTCGGGGAACGGCGCCGCCTTCACCCAGCGCAGGCCCGGCGCCTGCGCCGCCAGGCGCGTCGTGCCGACGGCTGCCGCGATGAGCGAGACAGCCGCGATGAATGCGAGTAAACGCCTGGACATCCGACTTCCTCCTGTGCGGGCGCGATTGTAGCTGAAGGAAAGTGGAAAAGTAGAGAAGTGGAAAAGTGGAAAAGTGGAAAAGTAAGTTGAAAGTTGAAAGTACAACTAGGCACGCCGTCGCAATTTCCGCTTGAGCGCGCGCAGACGCTTCATATTGTTCGGCAGTTCCGTGCGACCAAACTCCCAGCAGGTGCAGACGTATCCGCGAAGTTCGTGTCGCGAATTGCCAGTTCCTCTACGCGATCGATGTACTTTTCGAAATGATGCTCGAGAAGATGTTCAAGCAGGCACGTTGCAACGGCTGCCCGCAGATCCGGATCGCGATGTCGACCCCACTTCGCGATGAATTTCCACACGGTCTCCGGTGCACGTTGATTGAACTCACCGACCTTGATGATCGCCTGCCAGCGAGGGTCTCGCCTTCCCTCGCGCGCGGCGCGCCCTGGCAGGATCCGCTCGGCGGCGGCAATAGCGTCAGTAGCGCGCATGACGCTTCGGCTACAACAGTTGTTTGAATTGCTCGACCGTCAAGCCGGCATCCTGGACGATGCCGCCCATAGTGAATGCGTTGACGGGATCGTGGCGGGGAATCGTGACGATCCGCTGACCATCCGTCATCACGATGTGCTTTCCCTCGCGGGCGATACGAAAGCCTGCCTTCTGCAATGCGCGAACGGCATCGCGATGATTGACGCCTGGAATTCTCGGCACGTCAACCGCCGACTTCGACCTCCCGCACCTCGCCTTCCTTCATGAGCTCCTCGCGAACGAGGAGATATTCGCGAATTGCGTCCTCGATATTCTTCAATGCCTCCTCTTCGGTTCGGCCTTCGGACCAACAACCAGGCAATCCCGGGCACGACACGGCAATTCCCTCGTCGCTCTTCTTCAGCAGGACCTTATATTTCATGAGTGCTCCGTACGAGATCTATCACGCATAGATCATAAACTCGAGCAGGTTGCCGTCGGGATCGCGGGCGTAGGTGCTCGAGCCGGTCTTGCGCCTTCCACCTGCGCGATCGACAGGTCCGAGCTCGACTTTCACGTTCGCGTTCTGCAGCCACGTCTTCAGCGCCGCCGCCGTCCCATCCCACACGAAGCAGAAGTCGCCGGATGGCGGCTTCGCGCCCGGAGCGCGCAGCGTAAATGCCGGATCCTGCCAGCGCGTGGGCCGATGGAAGTTGATCATCTGGCTGCCGACGTAGACGGAAACCGCATTCTCGTTCTCCGTCATCGGGAATCCCAGCTTGCGGTAGAACGCGACCATCGCGTCAGCTCTCTGCATCGGCACGGCGGCGTGATCGAATCCGCTCACGCGGTTGCTGCCCTGCGCCTGCAGAGCAGCGGCGCCCACGGCGCCGGCGGCAACGGTCGCCGTCAGAAAGCTGCGGCGTGATCGTTTCGTTCGCATACGTCGTCCTCGCCTTTCATTGACGCGACGGATCGATGCCGAAGGTCTCCTTCATCCAGATCCAGAGCGGCGGCAGCGATGATACGCCGGATGCGGCGAACGCTTCGCGGCTGGTCTGCTGCGCTTTGGCGCGCTGGCCGGACACGCACAGCGAATAGATGTAGAGGACGAACGCGTTGTCGCGCACCTGCGGCGAGGCGGTGGCGCGCTCGAAGGCATCGGCGGCCTGGCGGTAGCTGCGCTCCGAGAGCAGCCGGATGGCGAGGTGATACTGCAGCAGCGGATTCATCTGCTCGTCGGGCGTGGCGCTCGAGACCACTCGTTGGATGTCGGAGTTGCTCGCGAGCCGCCAGAGGACCGGCATATCGACGGTCGATCCCGTCAGGATGCGGTGCACGTCCTCGAGCGCGAGCGATTGCCGGAGCAGGCTGCCGTACATGTGCGCATCGATCACGTGCTGCACGTCGAAGTACGGCACGGAGGAGGAGAGGAGCGCCGATGGCCAGAGCCGCGCGATGAGGGGGCTCGTCTGGAAGCGCGTGCGCGCGGCGCCCGTATCCGCGATTGACGCGAGAAGATCCGAACCGGCTGTCGGCGACGAAAACGGCGCTTCGATCAGCTTCGGCCGGTCGTCGGTGAGCGGTTCGGCGTTGTCGACGAGCGCGCGGACAAAGGAGGCATCGCCGATGAACAGCGCGCCGAGCTGCTCCGGACGCTCGACGCCGAGCCGCTTCATCTCCGCGGCGACCGCCGGTGTGCTCCACTGCGCGCGAAATTGCCGGTCCGATACGACAGCGTGCGTGCCACGTGACCCAACGATCATCAGGTTCGTTCCCGAGCCATTCCAGATCGAGCAGTCGTCGAACACGTCACAGAAGGCGCGCAGGATCGCTTTCGTGCTGACGTCGCTCAGGTCCGCGAGCGGCAGCCAGTAGGTGACGAGGCCGCCGTCGGCGAGGCGATCGCGCATCAGCTGGAAGTATTCGCGCGAGTAGAGGTTCTCGACGCCCGCAATGCCCGGTGGCGGCGGCTCACCGGTGATCAGATCGAACTGCTGATTGCTCGTCTGCAGGAAGTAGCGGCCGTCCTCGATGTGGACGTGCATCCGCGGATCGAGCAGCGGCTGGTCGCCCTCGTTCGGAAACACGACGGGCGCCATCGCCAGGATGTCGCGCGAGAGGTCGACGAGATCGATCGATTCGATGCTCGCGGTGTCGGTGAGCGCCTTGGCGGTGTTGCCAACGCCGTAGCCGATGAGGAGCGCGTGCTTCAGCTCGGGATGCACTGCCACGGGCCACCAGACGTACAGCTTCTGATAGCGGCGCACGCCGTAGCCCGTCGTCGACATCGAGAAGGAGTTCGTCAGCATGACGTCGGAGACCGGCTTGCCGAGGAGCATCCGCTGGAAGAAGACGATCGTTTCGGTGAGCCCCTCGCGGACGGCGATGAGCCGCCGCTCGGGCTCTCCCTCCGCGAACCGCTCGACGGGAATCGAGACGAGGCGATCGTTCAGCTCGCCGAACGGAAACATCGCGAGCGCGATGACAGACGCCAACCCGGCCGCGTACCCAATGGCTGTAGGGCGCCCCTTTACGGGGCGCCACATGAGAAGCGCTCCAATTCCCCCGTAGACGATGGCAATCGTGAACACTGTCCTCTCAATGCCAGCCAGGGGCAGCATCACAAAGCCGGCGGCGAGCGATCCGATTGCCGCGCCGATCGTGTTGACGAGCGTCAGGACACCGGCCGTTTGGATCTCCGATCTGAATTCCCTGCGCAGCGCCACGCCGACAATCGGAAAGAACATCCCGGAGACGAATGAGACCGGCAGCATCAGCGGCAGGCTGATGCGAACGATCGCGTCAGGCTGTGTGACGGACGTGAGGCCGAACGGTTCGATCACAGCCCGCCGAGTGCGATGCCGGCGAGAACGACGCCGAGCATTACGGGAAACGCCAGAGAGCTGCCTTTGACGAAGAGGAGAAGGAACCGAAACCAGACGACCTCGAGCGCGAGCAGGCAGAATCCGCCGAGAAACGCGGAAAACAGATATGGAGTCGGAGTACGGTGACGAGTCGACTCAACCCCTTGAGTCGCCCTATCACCGTACTCCGACTCCCAGATAGACAGCAGGCTCGCCACCGCCGCCGCGAATAGATTCAGCCCGCCGGCCGCGAGCGCCGTGCCGCGTACGCCGAATCTGCCAACCAGGAACAGTTCTCCTGCCACAACGCCCGCCATCGCGCCGAGCGTGTTCCAGCCGTACAGCGCGCCGAGCACGCGCCCGAAACCTGCCTCGTCTCGCAGCACCGCGCGCGTCAGCAGCGGCAGCGTCAGCCCCATCGCGGTGGACGGAATCAAGAGCAGCAGAAACGCGATGAGCAGCCGGAGCGAATTGAGCGTCCACGGGTGATCGAGCAGCGGACGGAAGACCGGCGCGAGCGCCGTGCCGAGGACCGGAAACAGATAGACGAGGCCGGCACCGGTCAGCGCGATGACGGCTTCGGCGATCGCATACAGGCGGACGGCACGCCGCACATGCGCGCCGAAACGCGCGGCCAGCGTGTTCCCAAGCGCGAGACCCGCCATGAAGCCGGAAAGAACGAGGCTCGACGCCCAGATGCTGCTGCCGAAGGCAAGCCCCGCCTGCCGGAACCACAGCGTCTCGAAGATCAACGCTGAGGCCCCGGAGGCGAAGAAGACTGCGGTTATTGCGTACCGGATGGGATCTCCAGGACGTCGTGATCCTGCGTTGCGTACGGGTGCGGGCTGTCGCCGGTCATGTCGTTCGCGCCGCCGCCCTCCTGCTTGCCGCTGACGACGTGCAGCCGGTTGCCGATGAAGCCCATCGCGTTGCCGTGCCGCGAGCTCGGCATCGACGGCAGGATCTCCCACGTGTTGCTCGCCACGTCGTACGCCTCGAGCGCGCGGAACGCCGCCGAAAGCTGCCGATTCTGCAGCTCACCGCCCCCGACGTAGATCCTCCCGTTGTAGGTCGCCGCGCCGCCGCCGCTGCGCGGCGTGGGCATGCGATCCTTGATTGGTCCCCACCGGTTCGTCGCCGGGTCGTATTCCTCGACGACGTCGATATTGCTCGTCGCGGGAATGTTGCCGGCGCCGATGCGTCCGCCGATGACGTAGATCTTGTTGTTCACCACACCGGAGAACGCGTGATCGCGCGACGTGGGCATCGGGCTTCGCTCGGTCCACGTGTTGGTCGCCGGGTCGTACATCTCGTTGCGGCCGGTGACGCGCGTGCCCATCCCGTTTTCGAACGGCTCGAGACCGCCGATGACGTAAATCTTCCCGTTGACCGTCTCGGCAATCGCCGAGCAGCGCTTCACGGGCAGCGGCGCGAGCGCGCGATACGAATCCGCCACCGGGTCGAATTCCCACACGTTGGTGGTGCCGCCTTCACCGCTGATCGCACGCAGGCAGCCGCCGAGGATGTAGAGCTTGCCGTTGTAAGCGGCCTGCGCCTGATGATGCACGTGGACGGGAATGTCCTTCTTCTTCGTCCACTTGTCGGGTCCCGGGTCGTACTCGTAGATGAGACCCGGCGGACAGCCGCCGCACGGCCCCGCGTTGGGCGCGCCGCCGCCCGCGCGGCCCGCATTGCCCCCCGCCGCAGGCTGCGGGTTGAGCGTAAGGGTTCCACCCGGCGGCAGCGGATTGAACCCGAAACCGCCGACGACATAGAACTTGCCGTTGATCACCGTGCCGTAGAGCTCTTCTTCCGGCTCGGGAAACGGCGCGGCCTTCGACCAGCGCATGCCGCGCGCCGGCGGATTCTGCGCGAGCAACGTGACGCTCAGGATGAGCGCCACGCTCGCGGAGATTGCCGCGAGCGTGATGATGCGCTTCATGTGACCTCAGTACGTAAAGCGAACGGCAATCTCCGCCTGCCGCATGTTGCTCGCCGACACGCTGGTGCCGAACGCCGGCGACAGCGCGTTGGTCGTCCAAGCGGCGACGATGTTCTTCCGGTTCAGGACATTGAACACCTGAGCGATCAGCTCCACCCGCCGCCCCGCCGTGAGCGGAATCGACTTGCTGCCGCGGAGATCGAGCGAGTAGAACTCGTTGGTGCTGAACGTCGGCGAGATCGCCGCCAGCCCGTTCGCCGCGCGCCAGGTGTTGACCGCCGCCAGCGCCGACGCGTCGTCGCCGCGGTTGAACGCGCTGCGGGTTGTTCCGGGAACATAGTCGGTGACGTTGCCGTCGCCGTTGATGTCGATCCCCGCCGTCGCGCTGAACGGCATCGTCGATCGCGCGGTGAAGATACCACCGATCACCACGTCACCTGGCAGCGCGAACGAACCGCTGGCGATGAGCGCGTGACGGCGGTCGCTGTTGTTCGGACCCTCGTCGAAGTTGAGGTGCGCCGAATCTGTGACAACCGACTGCGTGCCGCCCGAGTTGTTCACGTTGCCGTTGGTGTCGGCCAGCGTGTACGACACCAGGTACATGTAGTTGTGTTCGAACCGTTTCTCGAAGCGCACGAGCAGCGCCTTGTAGTCCATGAACCCAATCGACTGTGCCTGAAGGACGCGCGCGAACTGCGGCAGCGGCCGCGTGCCCGTCGTCCCGCCGCTGCGCGGGTTGATGTCGATGGTCATCGGGACCTTCGTCATCCTGTTGTAGACGCCATCGACGTGCAGCGCCAGCACCGAGGTGACTGCCCGCGAGACGCCTGCGGTGTACGCGGCCGACTGCAGGTTCTCCAGGTCATCGGCCATGACCTGAATGTTCTGCGGTGCGGTTGACACGAAGGTCAGCGGATCGCGTCCGCCGTACGGATCCGGGTAGGTCGGGTTGGCGATGATCGCCGACGGCTGCCGGTAGTTGGCCATCTCCGCCGACGTGATCTGCAGGGTCATCGGGTTGTAGTAGATGCCGTAGTCGGCGCGGACGACGGTCTTCGTGTCGTTGCGCACGTCCCACGCGAAGCCGACGCGTGGACCGAAATTGTTCTTGTCGCCGCGCTTGTCGAAGTGCACGAGCGGCGCCAGGCTCGCCGCCGTGCCCGTCGTCGGAAACAGCGGGATGTCGTACACCGGGTCTTTCGAGTCGAGCGTCAGCCCCTGATTGAAGCCGTGGAGCTGGTAATCGTAGCGAAGACCCAGGTTCAGCGTCACG
>QHWQ01000020.1:15987-26630 GCA_003222635.1 Acidobacteriota bacterium
GGTTGTCCGGGTTGAACGGCTGATCGACCGAGAAGGTCCACGTGCCGAGCGATGGCCGGTTATCGCCGTGCACGGCCAGCTCCTGCGCGCCCGCGCCGAACTTCCAGGTGTGCGTGCCGGTCGTAATCGACATGTCGTCGCGCAGCTCGCGCGAGATCTGCTTGGTGTAGAAGTTGCCGCTCGTGCCCCACGTCAGGCTGGGGAACGCATATACGGCGGTCAGCGGCGCGGAACGCGCGGGCGAGCTGTCGAACAGATCCTCCTGCGGCTCGACGCCCGGCGGGTGCTGGCGGAAGTGATAGTTCGTGTACTGGCCGCGAATTTCGTTCAGCACCCGCGACGAGAGCACCCACGTGTGCGCACCGGCCCACGAGTAGCGCTTCTGCTTGATGCCGCCACCCGAGAACCACGGCGTGGACGAGGACGCCGAACACCCTTCACACGTAAAATCCGACACCTGCCACGCGTACCGGACGAAGAGCGACTGATTCCGCGTGATCTGCGCGTCACCACGCGTGAACGACATGTGGTTGTATTCGGGACTCTTGAAGACGCCGTTCATGTTCCCGTAGAACTGCGGGACGCGCACGACCACGTTGTCGTACAGATTGCTCTGCAGGCCCTCGGCCGCCTCGAAGAAATGGACACGGTCCTTGATGACCGGACCGCCGATCGCCCCGCCGTACTGATGGCGGCTGAAATTCGGCTCCGGCTGACCTGCCGCCTTGTAGAACGGGTCGATCGTGTTCAGCGCTTTGTTCCGATAGAACTCGAAGGCCTCGCCATGCAGGCTGTTGGTGCCGCTCTTGGTCGCCATCGACACGGCGCCGCCGGCCGTCCAGCCGTACTCGGCCGGCGACTGGCTGACGAACACCTTGAACTCCTGGATCGCCGAAGCCGGAAAGTCCTGCCGCGGCTCACCGGTATTGCCTTCCTTGTTCCACACGCCGTCGACGAGCAGGCCCGAACCGTTGGTGAACGCGCCGGCGCCGACGTTGGAGTTCGCCTTCCGCGCACGCACGGCGTCCTGACTTGTGCCGGGCATCAGCAGGGCGAGGTCCATTGGTTGTCGGGTGGCTTGCGGGAGCATCTCCATCTGGGCTTGCGTAATGACGCCCGATATGTCGCTCTTGCTCACTTCGATGGCGGGCGCTTCGCCGGTGACAGTCACCGACTCCTGCAGCCCCTGCACCTGCATCGTCACGTTGCGCGTCGTCTCGCTGCCGACCGCGACGGTGATGTCGGGCACGGTCACGACGCCGAAGCCCTGCAGCTCGGCCTTCAGCTCGTACCGCCCCGGGAGCAGGCCGGCGAGCCGGTAGCGGCCATCCGCCTCGGTGGTGATGTCGCGCATGGCGCCGGTGTCGACGTTGCGCGCGGTAACGGTCACGCCGGGAAGCACGCCTCCCTGCGCGTCGCTGATGATGCCGGAGATCACGCCGTTGGTGGTCTGCGCCATCGCAGGTGCCGCCGCGAAGGCGAGCACGAAAAGGAGCGCCGTGACGAGAACACGTCGCAACATCTGTCCCTCCGATGAATTAGTTCGAACCACTGGCCGCTGGGATTTCCAGCACGTTGTGTGACGCGGTTGCGTAGGGATGATCGGTCCCCGCCATGTCCGGCGCGCCGCCGCCCTCCATCTTGCCGCTCACCACGTGCAGCTTGTTGCCGAGGAAGCCCATCGCGTTGCCGTGCACGGCGGTGGGCATCGAGGGAAGCACGTCCCAGGTGTTGGACGCGGGATCGTAGGCTTCGAGCGCGCGGAACGCCGCGTTCATCTGCCGCGTCTGCAGCTCGCCGCCGCCGACGTAGATCTTGCCCTGGTAGGTCGCCGCGCCGCCGCCGCTCCGCGGAGTCGGCATGCGGTCCTTGATCGGACCCCACAGATTGGTCGCGGGATCGTATTCCTCGACGACGTCGATGTTGGTCGTCGCGGGAATGTTGCCGGCGCCGATGCGGCCGCCGATGACGTAGATCTTGTTGTTCACCACGCCGGAGAACGCGTGGTTGCGCGAGGTGGGCATCGGGCTCCGCTCGGTCCACGTGTTCGCGACGGGATCGAACATCTCGTTGCGTCCGGTGACGCGCGTGCCCTGTCCGTTCTCGAGCGGCTCGAGGCCGCCGATCACGTACATCTTCCCGTTGACCGTCTCCGCGATCGCCGAGCAGCGCTTGACCGGCAGCGGCGCTTTCGCGGTGTAGTTGTCGGTTGCGGGGTCGTACTCCCACACGTTCGTGCTGCCGCCTTCGCCGGAGATGGCGCGCGTGCAGCCGCCGAAGATGTAGATCTTTCCGTTGTAGCCGGCCTGCGCCTGGTGATGCACGGCCACGGGGATGCTCTTCTTCTTCGTCCACTTGTCTGGAGCGGGGTCGTACTCGTAGACGAGCACGGTGCCGTACAGTTCTTCTTCGGGCTCGGGGAATGGCGCCGCTCGGGACCAGCGCATCCCGCGAGCGGGCGGATTCTGCGCGGTGACCTTCTCGCTCACGACCACGGCAATGACACACGCCGCCGCGAGCACTGCGAATACACCTCTCACGTACATGTGAAGCCGCTCCAAAGAGTTGTCAGGTGCGGGCGAGTCTACGCCCTATTGACTCCACCTGCAAATGCTTCTATTAAGGGTCACGCAGGGAGGGACAGCATGAAACGGCGGCATATGATCGTCGGAACGGTGATCGGAGCATTCGGCGTGGTACTGGCGGTCAGTGTCACCGCGCAGCAGTCTCCCGGACGCTGGGATACGGAGAAATACGCGAAGCTTCCGCAGCCGGCGGAGGAATACACGCCGGTGCAGGTCAACGACAAGCTCTATCTGATCGGCGGCAACGCCGCGGTGCTGATGCCCGGCGCGCGCGCGACGCACCCGGCGCGGGTGATGGTCTACGACCTGGCGAACAATACGTGGACGGCAAAGAAGAACACGCCGTTTTTCGCCGATCACATGAGCGCGGCTACGGCCAACGGAAAGATCTATGTCTTCGGCGGCTCCGGCGCGATGACGCAGGAAGCGCCGAGCGCAACGCTCGACACCGCGTGGGAATACGATCCGGCCGCTGACAGCTGGAAGGCGCTGGCGAAGCTCAACTCCAAGCGCACCGCCGGCGCGGCGACCGAGTTCGGCGGCAAGATCTATTTCATCGGCGGGTCGGCGGATGTCGCCGGCGCTGATGGCCGCACGCAGAATGGCGGCCTCGTCGTCGGCACCAACGAGGTGTACGACCCCGCGGCCAATCGCTGGGAATCGAAGAAGCCGATGCCGACGCCGCGCAACCACCCGGCGATCGGCGTCGTCAACGGACGCATCTATCTGATCGGCGGCCGCATCACCGCGAACAACATCGGCGGCTACACGGCCGCCAACGTCGACGTCGTCGAGGAGTACAACCCGGCGACCGATTCGTGGCGCGCGATGAACCGCATGCCGAGCGCGCGCAGCGGCGAGGGGTGGACGACGTATCAGAACAAGATCTACGTCGCCGGCGGCGAGCAGCACGACTATCACATCGAAGGCGTGCTGCGGGACGTCGAGGTCTTCGATCCGGCGGCGAACGATTGGTATCGGCTGCCCGCGCTGCCGACCGGGCGCCACGGTGTCAACGTGGCGGCGTTCAACGGTAAGCTGTTCGTGATCGGCGGCCACACCGTCTTCGCGGGCGGCGGCGGCCACGCGCTGGATTCACCGCTGAACGAGGTCTTCGAGTTTGCAGGTGCGGGGCGTACGAACTAGCGTCTTGTGGCTTCTCTGCCTCTCTGCGTCTCTGCGGCCCGGAGCCGCGGAGGCGCAGGGGTCGTACGAGGCTCCTCCATTTGACTCGATCCACCTCGCCGTCCCGGAGATCGCCTCGGCGCGCGACTGGTATCTGAACAACCTCGGCGGCAACGGCGGCGAGACGGCGGACCGCATCGCGTTCGGCAGGTGGACCGGCGATCATCCGCTGCCGCTCTCGCTGATCTTCGATATCTCCCCTGGCGCAACGCCGAGCGCCGGCAGCGTCGTCGAGAGCATCGGCTTTTCGTACGCGGACCTCGACGCGAAGATGAAAGAGCTCGAGGCGGCGGGCGTGAAGATCACGGCGCCGCCATCGAAGACGGGGGACGACTGGAAGCACGCGTTCATCGAGGATCCGTGGGGGACGCGCATCGAGCTGGTCGAGGATCCCGACAACCTCGGGCTGCATCACGTCAACCTGCACGTGAAGGATCCGAATGCCAGCCTCGCGTGGTACGTGCGCGCGTTTGGCGGCGACCGCGCATCCGTCTACGGGCGCGAAGGGATCCGCTACCGCGATCTGGGACTCTTCTACGTCTTCGCGGTGAAAGATGACGCCGCGATACCGAGCGAGGGGCATGTCATCGATCGCATCGCGTGGGGCCCAATCGATCTGGACAAGACCGTCAACGATCTGAAGTCGATCGGATTCGACAAGTTCTCATCGGACAGCAACCCGCGCGCGAACCCGCAGTGCAACTTCATCGCGGGGAGCGCCGAAGAAGGCATTCGACGACTGTTCTGCACGCAGCCGAATCAACTCCCCCACCGCATCGTCTATCTGGTGGCGCCGGACGGCGTGAAGGTGGAATTGGTCCAGCATCTCGAGGCTGCAGGTCACTGACCACGAAGGCTAAACGCAAACACGAAGGCCACGAAGACTCTTACGTACTGATAGCGGTCGTGAATGTCAGCCTCTTGCCGAACGGATCGCTGATCGTCATGTCGCGCGTGCCCCAGGGCATCTCCTGAATTCCCGGCCGCGCGTACTTGTACTGCTTCGACGCGAGCGCACGCTGGAACGCATCGAGATCACTCGTCTGAATTCGCATTGACGATCCCGGGCTTGCATCGCCGTAGTGCTCTGAAAGGTGCAGCACGCACTGATCCTTCGACACCTGCATATACAGAGGTGTCCCCGGCTCGAACCGGTGTTCCCAATCGATGGTGAAGCCGAGGAAGTCAACGTAAAACTCCCTCGCCTTGGTTTCGTAGAAGATCCGGAGGATGGATGTCGTGCGTCCAGACATCACGTGTCTTGCCTCAGTGATGAAGAGATCGCCGTTGCTACCATCGTGTGATTGACGCTATCTGCGATCGGAGTCGCACGTTCGTCGGAAGCGACGAGAGTCCTGCCAGAACGTGTGTCTCAATTGGGCGTACGGCGGCGCGGGCGAGCGCAGCACGGACAACTTCGAGCTCGTCACTGCGTATCGGACGCCGTTCTGGAATCATCCCGGCGCGGCCTTCGCGTCCTTCGTGACCTTCGTGGTTGCGAACGCCTTCGTGGTGAAAAACGAAATCTCGCCGCTAGATATCGAACAGCCGGTACTCCTTGCCATTGACGACGATCGTGCGCACGATGCCGATCTTCATTCCGTCAGCAGGATCCTTCCAGCCGGGCGAGAGCTTGATCGCGTACGTCTCACCGACCTTCAAATCGGTCTTCACCTTCAGACCCTGATTGATCAGACCGCCGAGGCCTGGTGTTTCCAGCCGCCAGTGCGTGACTTTTCCGTCGGCTTCCTTGACGTCGACGGACCACCAGCCGTGCGGATTCACGTTCTCGAACTTGGTGAGCACACCGCTGATGGTGATCACCTTCTGGGTGTCGAACTCCGCGTTCGCCGAGTGATGCGCCAGGACCGGTATTCCACCGACCAGCAGACCGAGGGCGATTACCGATGAAACCACGATCATCTTCATAACACTGCCCCTTTCGCGCCGCCCCAGAACGATCAAAACGATCCGAACGACCTAGCGCAGCTCCAGTGCGTCGTGCTGCGGAGTGTTCAGCGGCTCCCCGCCGCCGAACGCCGCCGTGATGTGTCCGCCGACAATGTGGAAGCGGTTGCCGATGACGCCGCCCGTCAGGCCGTAGCGCGCCAGCGGCATGTTGCCGAGCGCCTGCCAGCTGTTGCTCGCCGGGTCGTACGCCTCGAACGCGCGCGAGACGGAGTTGTTGAGCGCGGTGATGCTCTCGCCGCCGGCGACGTAGATGCGGTTGTTGAACACACCCGCGACGCCTTCATCGCGCGGCGTCGGCATACGATCCTTCAGGAAGCCCCACTTGTCCGTCGCCGGGTCGTACTCCTCGACGACATCGGTCACGCTCCCCGTCGTTGCAAACGCGGACGCCACGCGGCCGCCAATCAGATAGATCTTGCCGTTGACGACGCCGGTGAACATGGAGTTGCGCGGCGTCGGCAGGATCTGCTTCGCGGCCCACGTGTTGGTCGCCGGGTCGTAGACCTCGTTGACGTCGAGCACGCGATGCGGCTGGTTCGGATCGAGCGACTGCCCGTCGCGGGCCTTGTAGTTGTTCCACGAATCGGCCGCCGGGTCGTATTCCCACGCGTTGTTCGCCGGCACGTACGCGCCGCCGCCCGCCTGCTTCTGCACGCCGCCGCCGAAGACGTAGATCTTTCCCTCGTTTTCCGCGACCGCGACGTGATGCGCCGCCAGCGGCATGTTCTTCTTTTTCGTCCACTTGTCGCCTGCCGGGTCGTACTCGAAGACCGACCCGGGAGGCGTGCCGGTCAGGCCGACGGGATTGCCGCCGAACAGATACAGCTTCCCGTTGGCGACCACGCCGCTGCGTTCTTCATTCGGCTCGGGAACCGGTGCGAGCCGGACCCACCGTTGCCCCGGCGGAACGCCGGGAGCAATGCCCTGTCCCGGCGCGCCCGCATCGCCGCCGCGTCCGCCGCGTCCCTGCGCTGAGAGGGTCGCAGCGGACAGCAGCAGGATGAAAAAAAAGCGTCCTCTTTTGAAAAAGACCCCCGACCCCATTTAGCGCGTGCCTCCGGCCGCCGGCTTGCCGATGATGAACCCTTCGACCTGCGGCGAGCCGCCGGGACCGCCGCCGCCGGTGCCGCTCTGCAGCTGACCGGTCGCGGTGTAGAACACGCCGTTGATGATGCCGCCGGCAAAGCCGTGGCGCGCCACGCTCATCGGCGGCAGCTCGTACCACACGTTGCGCGCCGGGTCGTACGCTTCCGCGTTGCGGAAGACGCCGACCATGTCGCGATTGAGGTATTCACCGCCCGACATGTAGATCAACTTGCCGTCGCTGGCGAACGCCATGCCGCTGCGCGGATACGGCATGCGCGCGCGCACGCGCCACGTATCCGTCGCGGGATCGTATTCCTCCACCGCGTCGGTACTGCTCGCGCCGACGAACGACGAGCCGATGCGCCCGCCCATCACGTAGATCTTTCCGTTGACGACCCCGCCCGCCAGGTGATTGCGCGGCACCAGCATCGGCGCCTTCGTTTCCCACATGCCGGTCGCCGGATCGAACACCTCCACGGTGTTGACCGTGCGATGCGGCACGTTCGCGGCAATCGAGACGTCATCGGTCTGCAGCGGGTGATAGCCGGCGCCGCCGATGACCCAGATCTTGTTGTTCAGCACGAGCGCGATGCCGCCGCCGCGCTTGGTCGGCATCGGGCCGAGCTCGCGCCACGAGTTGCTCGCCGGCGTGTACTCCCACACGCGATTGGTCGGATACCAGTTGTCGCTCGTCGGCGAAATCTTCACGCCGCCGCCGAAGACGTACACCTTGTCCCGGAAGCCGGTCATCGCCTGGTGATGCACGGGCATCGGGATGTCCGTCTTCTTCGTCCACTTGTCCGTCCCGGGGTCGTATTCGTTGAGCCATCCCGCGAGCCCGCCCGGCGCGTTCGCACCGTACGCGCCGAGGATGTAGAGCTTGCCGTTGACGACCGCCGCCCCGACCTCCTGCGTCGGCTGCGGGTAGGGCGCGAAGTTCTGCCAGTGTCCCTCTGGGTACTGCGCCGACGCGGTGGATGCGGCAGCAACGATCGCAAGCGCGCAAGCGGCGGATTTCATGATGTTCGTCCCCTGGCGAATCTGCCGGGTCCGAAAGAGCGCCGCGTAGTACGGGCTGACGAGCCCTGGCGGCGGATCGTTGGGCCGCGGCATGCCGAAGTCGTTGAAGATGTCGGTAATCATCAACAGCTTCTCCTTCGGCAGATACGACATCAGCAGGTTCTCGGCGTGGCCGTTCTCGACGTGATAGATGTCCATCCCGCGCGTGCCGTCGCTGATGACGTACTTATCCTTGTCCTTCAACCAGATGAAGTTCGCTTTCTTGGGCGTCTTCGTCAGCGCATCCGGGTCGAGGGTGTGCGGCGCCTTCAGCACGACGTCCTCGTAAAACTTCCTGTTCATCTCGTGCGTGATGATCGTCGATCCTTCGGCGACGAACGCCCGCAGTCCGGCGGAATGATCCGAGTGGTGATGCGAGTTGACGTGATACGTGATCGGCTTGCCGGGCACCAGGCGATGCGCCTCCGCGATGTTCGCCAGCGCGCGCCCCTCGGTCACGGACGACTCGACGATGACGAGGAAGTCCTTGAACTCGACGAGCTGACTGTTGGGATCGGGCGTGCCGGCGAGATACCAGACGCCGTCGGCCACCTTCGTCGACTCGACGCGCGCCGCCTGCGCGCCGCCGGCCGGCGCCTGCAGGTTCACCGCGGCGTTCGGTTCGACCGATGCGACGTTCAGCTCCAGCACCGGATAGATCCACTGCTTCTGGACGATGCGCGCGGGGAACTTCACGCCGTTGAAGTCGCGGTAGTCGCTGAAGGTGGTCTCAATCGACATGTCGCCGAGCGTCGGCTGCGGCGTCCAGGTTTCGATCTTCTCAATCAAGTGCTGCGCGTTGACGTAGCCGTTGACCTTGTACTTGTCCTTCACCGTGAACGAGACCACGGTCATCGGCTTGCCGCCGCCGCGTGACTGCGAGAGCGTGGGCCTGGCGGCGAGCGCGGCGCGGACGAACCCCTGCGGCGTCAGCATCACCGAGCCGCCGCCCCACGCGGAGTTCTCGCCCGTAACGGCAACGCCCGTCGTGTCGGTGTACAGCGGCTGCTGACCGCCGCCGCGCGGCGGGTTCTCGTACTGGCTGCGTGTCGTCTCCTCGCGCGACACGCCCTTCTCGAAGTCGATCGACCGCGTGTACTTCGCGTAGAAGCGCGGGTACGCGCCGTCGGGACGCCAGTTCTGCAGGAAGTTGTAGGCGAAGCCGGTGCCCGAGTAGCGGATCGACTTCAGGCTCGACGCGCCGAGCGCCTGATCGACTTCACGCAGAACGCTGGTGGCATCCTGGGTGAAACCGACCGCGCTGCACACCGCGAGCGCGACGAGTACGAGTGCGTTTCTCAATGGTGCTCCTTCGTCGCGTAGTGAAGATGATCGCGCTCGCTGCACGGCAGCGATTCCGGCAGCACCGCTTTCGGATCCGGATTGAGCCGCACGGTCCGCGGCTCCCATACCCACGGCTTCAGCAGCACGTCGGGATCCTCGCTCGTCACCTGCCACGTCAAGGTGTTGCCGTTGCGCGTGAACTTTTCGACGACGTGCAGGTTCTCGCTGTGGAAGTAGCCGCCGGTGTCGAGCCAGCTCGAGCTGTTGAAGCCGATGCTGTCGATCACCATCGTGTCGCCTTCCCACCGGCCGATCGACTCGCCGAACCAGGTGCCGTCGAGATCGTTGAGGTTGGTGTGCGTGCGGCCGTCGATCGGAATCACGCGATACGTCGCGGGGAACGCAGTGGCGCCGCCTACGCCGAGATAGAGAAAGATGAGCTGATCCTTCGTCTGCAGGATCTGCGCGGGTGGTCCGGAGCGCGGAATCCCGGGCGGCATGCAGTTGAAGCCCGGGTCGGCGATGTTGCTGTCCTGATCGAGCTTCTTCACCGTCTCCCAGTACTGCGGCTTGTAGAGCGGCTTGTTGGTCGCCATGCGGCGCACCAGCGCGTTGTCGCGCTCGAAGTTCTCGATGTTGTCGTCGCGCGTGGCGAGAATCGACGGCGCGATGCCGACGGCGCCAAGCGAGTTCCTGACGTCCTCGCTGAACTGATTGCCGCCGCCGCCACCGCCGCCACCTATCCAGAGCCCGCTCAGGTCCGGGTGTCCGTCAGGCGTACGGGGCGTCGCGGGCTGCTGCTGAGCAGACGCCACGCCCGACGCGAGGCAGAGGACCACCATCGTCGCGAAGAGCACCTTCATAGCGACCTCACGTGGATGTCGGGAGGATTTTACCTAGTTCGACTGCGGCGTTGCGGCTTTCCTGACGCTGGCGGGAACCGGCATGACGACATACAGGTTCCCGGTCTCAGTTTCGGTGGTCGTCAGGTCGCGCACGGTGGTGCCGTTGCGCTTCTCGACCATCGTCCCCGGCATGAACGCCTCGATCTTGTTCAGCGGGTTGTTGAAGTCGTCGTACTTCGCGTAGTCGAACGTCATGACCGTGTTGCCGTCTCGGACTTCGATGTGCTCGGCCTGGTTCTGCGCGCTGAGCGTCGCCTTGGCGATGGCGCCGGCTACGCCCGGAATGGGATAGCTGACCACTGCCTTGCCGGTGCCCCAGTCAACACTCGTGTTTTCCTTGCCCGCGGCGGCCGCCTTCGGCGCGCCCTGCGGACTCGCCCACAGGCGAATCAGCCGCTCGCGCAGCAGGTTCGGGCGCGCCGTCGCCTTGCCCTTGCCTGGAACGATCTCGGCACCCGCGATGTCCTCATCCCACGCGTACTGGCCGCTGACGACCTCGACGTTCGAATACGTCTGACCATTGGCGCGCGTGCAGGCGATCTGAATCCGTTCGCCGGGGATCTGATAG
>QHWQ01000271.1 GCA_003222635.1 Acidobacteriota bacterium
CGATGACGCGCATCCTCCCGCTCGCCTGCGCCGCCTGGCTGCTCGCGTTGTTCACCGCGGCGCCGCACGCGCAGACCGTCGACCAAAAGCAGATCCACAAGAACCTGTCGCTCTTCACGACGTCCGACAACTGCATCGCGTGCCACAACATGCTCGTGACGCCGCAGGGTGAAGACGTGTCGATCGGCGCGTCGTGGCGGTCCACGATGATGGCCAACTCGGGCCGCGATCCGTACTGGCAGGCGGGCGTGCGCCGCGAAACGATCGATCATCCGACGCACGCGGCGGCCATTCAGGACGAATGCGCGGAATGCCACATGCCGATGGCGACGCAAATTTCTCGCGCGTCCGGCGGCAAGGGCGAGGTGTTCGCGCACCTGCCGTTGAACAAGCCGAACGACAAGGATCCGCTGCAGCCCTTTGCCGCCGACAGCATCTCGTGCACGGTCTGCCATCAGATCTCGGACGAGCGGCTCGGCACACGGGAGAGCTTCAACGGCGAGTTCGTGATGAAGCCGACGCCGCCCGATGGGACGCGCGTGATCTTCGGACCGTTCCAGATCGACGCCGGCCGCAAGACGATCATGCGGTCGGTGACCGGCTTCGTGCAGGCGCAGGGCGCGCACATCCAGCAGTCCGAGCTGTGCGCCACCTGTCACACGCTGATCACGCAGGCGTTCTCGCCGACCGGCCAGGTGATCGGCTCGATCGTCGAGCAGGCGAACTTTCAGGAATGGCAGCACAGCGACTACAGCAAAGGTGACGCGCCGCAGTCCTGCCAGTCGTGCCACATGCCGGAAGTGAGAGGCGCGACGCGCGTCGCCTCTGTGCTCGGCGACTTCCGCGACGGGCTCCATCGCCATCTGTTCGTCGGCGGCAACGCGTTCGTCGTGCGGATGCTCAATCGCTACCGGGCCGACCTCGGCTCCACTGCGCAGTCGTCGGAGTTCGAAGCGACCGCGAAGGCGACGATCCGTCAGCTGCAGGAAGCGCGCGCCGCACGTGGCTGCACCTGACGGTCCGCGACGGCGATGGACGGGCCGTGTTCGAGTCGGGTGCGGTCAACGACGCGGGTGTGATTCAGGGAAACGACAACGACGCGGATCCGACGAAATACGAGCCGCATTACGACCGCATCACGAGCGCCGACCAGGTGCAGATCTACGAGCCGATCCTCGGCGATCCGAACAACGTGCCGACGACGGGCCTGCTGACGGCGACCCAGTATCTGAAGGACAACCGGCTGCTGCCGCGCGGCTTCGACAAGGCGACGGCGGATCCGGGCGTCGGCGTCTATGGCGCCGCACGACAGGATGCCGACTTCACGGGCAACGGCGACACGGTGCACTACGCCGTGCCGGTTCCGGTCAATGGCGGCCCGTTCCGCGTCAGCGTGGAGCTGCTGTATCAGCCGATCGGCTACCGGTGGGCGCACAACCTCGAGAAATACGACGCGCCCGAGCCGAAGCGGTTTCTGAACTACTTCAACGCGATGTCGTCCTCGTCGTGGGTCGTCGTCGCGAAGGCATCCGCGCCATAATGCGCAGATGTCGGTAGCCAAAGAGTTCCGCGATTTCATCGCGCGCGGCAACGTCATCGACCTCGCGGTCGGCGTCATCATCGGCGCCGCCTTCGGCAAGATCGTCACCGATCTCGTCGAGGGCGTCATCATGCCTCCGATGGGCCTTGCTCTCGGCCGCATCGATTTTTCGAGCCTGTTCTACGTGCTCGACACGAGCAAGGGACTGCCGGCCTCGCTGGCCGACGCGAAGGCGAAGGGGATCCCCGTCATCGCCTACGGCCAGTTGATCAACGACATCATCACCTTCGTGATCGTGGCGTTCGCCGTGTTCGTTCTGGTGAAGCAGGCGAACAGGATCAAGGACGCGTTCGAGCATCCCGTCCCGCCGACGACGAAGGAGTGTCCCTACTGCGCGTCGACGATCTCGGTGAAAGCGAAGAAGTGCCCTCAGTGCACGTCGGCATTGTCCGCCTGAAGGCGGACACTAGCAATTAGATCTCGACCTGCACACCCAGTTCGACGACGCGCTCGGGAGGAAGGCGGAAGTAGGTCGTCGGCCGCACCGCATTGCGTGTCATGACGACGAACAACCGTTCACGCCAGCGCGCCATGCCCCGGCGGCCGGTCACCAGCAGCGTTTCGCGTCCCAGGAAATACGTGATGTCGTCGAGATCGATCGTCAAGCCCCGGGCGCGCGCCGCGTGCAGCGCCTGCGGAACGTGCGGCTCCTCCATGAATCCGTACAGCACCCGTACCGTGAAGATGCCGTGTCCGATCGGATCGACGGTGAGGCGCTGATCATCAGGCAGATGCGGCACCGGCGTGGTGCCGACGGTCAGCAGCACCACGTGCTCGTGCAGCATCTTGTTGTGGCGCAGATTGTGCGCGAGCGCCGGAGGAATGCCGCGCGGCTGCGCGGTCATGAAGACCGCTGATCCCGGTACGCGTATCGGCGGCGCCGCCGCGATGACCTCGAGGAAGTGATCGATGGCAATGGCGCGCGCGACGAGGCGTTCCGCGACCAGCCTCCGGCCGGTCTTCCACGTCGTCATCACGGTGAAGATGCAGGCGCCGATCAGGATCGGCAGCCAGCCGCCCTGGAACAGCTTCAGCAGGTTCGCGCCGAAGAACGTCAGATCGATCGTCAGAAAGACGGCCGTGATTGCCAGCGCCATCGGCGCCGGCCATTTCCACCGCTCGACGGCGATCACATGCAGCAGCACCGCCGTAATCACCATCGTCATCGTGACCGCGATGCCGTAGGCCGCCGCCAGCGCACTCGATGATCCGAAGCCGATGACGATGAAGATCGTGGAGATCATCAGCGCCCAGTTCACCTGCGGCACATAGACCTGTCCCATCTCGCGAGAGGAGGTGTGCTCGATGTCGAGGCGCGGCGCGTAGCCAAGCTGAATCGCCTGCTGCGTCAGCGAGAACGCGCCGGAGATCAGCGCTTGCGACGCGATGATGGCCGCCGCGGTCGCGATCCCCACCAGCGGAAAGAGCGCCCACGACGGCGCCAGCAGGAAAAACGGCTGCCTGGCGGCGCCGCCGTTGAGCAGCAGCAGCGCCCCCTGGCCGAAGTAGTTCAGCACGAGCGCAGGCAACACCAGCGTGAACCACGCAAGCCGAATGGGTGTCTTGCCGAAGTGCCCCATGTCGGCATACAGCGCTTCACCGCCGGTGACCGCAAGGAAGACGGCGCCCAGCACCGCGATGCCCGGCAGGCCGTGCGCGCGGAAATAGGTCGCCGCATGCAGGGGATTCAGCGCGCCGATCACCGCCGGTTCCCGAACGATCCAGCTGATGCCGAGACCCGCGATCGTCACGAACCAGACGACCATGATCGGTCCGAACAGACGCCCCACGCTGTGTGTGCCGTATTTCTGAAACAGGAACAGCAGGAAGAGAATGGCGACCGACATCGGCACGACGTACGGCGCGAAGAGCGGCGTCTCGACCTGCAGGCCCTCGACGGCGCCGAGCACGCTGATCGCGGGTGTAATCATGCCGTCGCCGTAGAGCAACGCAGCGCCGAAGATGCCGAGCGCAATCAGCACGGGCGTCGCCTGGCGCGCCGCCGTTTTTCCCGTCGTGGGCACCAGCGCGGTGAGCGCGAGGATGCCGCCTTCGCCCTGGTTGTCGGCGCGCATCACGACGACGATGTACTTGATGGAAACGACGATGAACAGCGCGTAGAGCACCATGGACAGGACGCCGAGGACGTTCTCCGGCGTCACGTCAACCGCGTGCGTGCCATAGAAACACTCGCGGATGGTGTAGAGCGGGCTTGTGCCGATGTCTCCGTAAACAACGCCGAGGGCGGTGAGCGTGAGCGGAGCGAGACGCCTGGACGAATCAGATTTCAACTTGCACGCTCAGCCGCCGCGCCCGTGAGCAGCGCGCGCGCCGGGACGAGCATCGAAATGATCGGCATGCGGTCATGATGCCGTCACAAAAACACGGAGCATAGCACGCATGAGTTGAGCGTCGCCGTTCACGTCAGCCGGTTTGCAGCGTCCGTTCCAGAACCGAAGACATCGTTCAGCTATGGAGGGAGTAGTCCAATGAAATTCAGAGGTCTTCTCGCACTGGCGTGCGCCGGCGCGCTGATGGCCGGCTGCCACGGCAACCGGACGTCGAACGCCATTGCCACCAGCAATGAAGCGGGCACCACAGGCACCGCCGGCAACGGCATCAGCACGAGCGACAAGAACTGGGTCAGCGACCAGCTGGTCGCGACGAGCTATGCGATCCCGACCGACGTCAAGATCGACGACAAGCACCAGAACCTGATGGACAAGCTGTCGAAGCTCAACGGCCGCGAGTTCGATCACGAGTTCATGGAAGCGATGGTCAACGACCATCAGGACGCGGTGCGGGATCTCCGCTCGCGCGTGAACGAACAGCGCAGCCTCGGCGACCGCGTGACCGGCAAGAATCCGGAGAACCCGGCGGCGGTGAAGCCGGAGAAGGCCGACAACCGCATCGACGCGAGCCTGAATCAGTGGGCGGCCAACACGCTGCCGACCGTCGAGCGTCATCTCGATCGCGCGAAGCAGATCGAGGAGACGCTCGACAAGAGCAACGACAACCGCCCGGCGCGCGGGACCTCGGGCACCAACGACAAAGCCAAGGGCGCGTCGAAGTACTAATCGATCCGGCCGGGCAGCCAGAGTGATCGCACCGTGTGCTCACGATGGTCGAGCCCGGCCCCCTTATCGAGCGTCCGCAGCAGCGGCGGAAGACTACTTGGGAACCGCCACTGGTCCGCCCGTCCGCCCGCGCCGACGACACGGCGAGCCGTGTCGTCCCACCACGGCGCGATGCTGCGCGCGATCGGTTCGAGTATCAGCACGCGCGTACCGCGGGCAGCAGCCGCAAGCAGCCCCTCCTCCGCGCGCAACCGCGCCTCATCCGGCAGCTCGTTCAGCACGTAGGATGCGATCGCGGCGTCACGAGCGCCGAGACGGGGCAATCGCGTCGCGTCTCCATGGCGCACCGATCCGCTGACGCCGAGCGCCCTGTAGGTCCACCGCGACTCTTCCAGCGCCCATGAATGCCGGTCGAGTCCTTTGACGAACGGTGAACCGCCCGCGGCCAGCGCCCACGCGGCGCCCGCTGCACCCGTACCGGAACCGATATCAAGGATCGTTGCCGGCGGCGGCTGCGTGGCGCCCTCGATCGACTCGATGACATGCCTCGCGACCAGGAAATGCAGCGGCGCATAGAAGAGCGCGAAGGCGGCGCGCTTACCGGCGCTGTCGAGCGCCCCGCCACGCGACACCTTGTGTCGCCGTTCAACGTACGCGGAGGACAACGCCCGCAGCGCTCGCGTCACTTCCGGCAGGCGCAGGTCGGCGAGGTGGCGCTTCTCGAGCGCGTCCATCCAATCGTCGAATCCCATGGGCGGGTCTCAAGACCCGCCCCTACACTATCGTGACCTCGATGGAGTGCGTGATCCTCATCGGCCTTCCGGCCTCGGGCAAGTCCACGTTCTTCCGCGAACGCTTCGCCGGCACGCACGACCATATCAGCAAGGATCTGCTGCGCAACAACAGGCGCCCGCAGCGACGCCAGGAACAGCTCATCGAGGAATCGCTCGCATCGGGCCGATCCGTCGTCGTCGACAACACGAACCCGAGCGTTGCCGTGCGGGCGCCGCTCATCGCGGCCGCGCGCAGGCACGGCGCGGACGTGGCCGGCTACTTCTTGGTCACCGAGGCGGGTGACGCGCTGCGGCGCAACCGCGCGCGCGAAGGACGCGACCGCGTGCCCGACGTCGCCATCTTCACCGTTCGCAAACGGCTCGAGCCGCCAACGGCGGCCGAAGGATTCGATCGACTGTACGTGGTGAGAATGAACGAAGCGGAGCGGCGGTTCGACGTCGAACCTATGCGTTAGCGGGCGGTTCCGACGCGGCGGACATCTCGCGGGCACCCCGCTCGGCCGTCTCGACGACCACCGCGTTGCCGCCGCCGTGGCGCGCCTGGCGCAGCGCGGCGCCGGCGAGCCGCATCATCTCGTCGGGATCGGGGCCCGAGGCCGTGAAGCACGCCATCCCGACGCTGCCCGTCACCCGCGCGTTGGGATACGCGCGTCCGAGCTCCGCCACCTCGTCGACCAGGCGCTGGCCAATCTTCTGCGCGTGATCCGGCGCGCAGTTGTAGAGCAGCAGCGCGAACTCGTCGTTCTCGAGCCTGGCGGCCAGATCGCCCATGCGCGTGGTGAGCGAGAGCGAGGTGGCGATCGCGCGCAGCAGCTGGTCGCCTTCGTTCCGCGAGTACGCGTCGTTGAGGGTCTTGAAGCTGTCGACGTCGAGCCGCGCGACCGCCAGACGCTCGCCGGTGCGCCGGCCGCGCGCCTCGGCCTTCTGCAGCGCGTCGATGAACGCACGCCGGTTGCACAACGACGTCAGCGGATCGGTGCGCGCGAAGCTGCGCTCGATCTGCAGGAGCTCGTTGATGCGGCTCTCGAGCGCCGTCACCTCCTCGCGGCGCGCGTGCGCCCAGGCCGTCAGCCGCGGCGCGACGATGAGCGCGCCGCCCCAGAGCAGCGCCTGCACGAGTGAGAGCGCATCGATGCTGTTCCAATGAATGTCGGTGATGAAGCGCGCCGCGATGGCGACGACGGCGACGACCAGACCCTGGCTGCGGCCGATGTACCACGCCGCGCCGATGACCGGAGCGAAGTAGAGGATCGACAAGGGCAGCCGTGCGCTGACCAGCGCGTCGAGGACACCAATCCCGGCGACCAGAGCGATCGCACCAACGGTTCGAATGACACGGGGCATCAGCCACGCTGAGTATGCAGGGTCGCGCGCACGCTGTCAAAACCTCAGCCGTGATTCGTTGGCTAGAATACCCGTGAGGAGGATCGCCGATGCGATCGACATGTGCAGTTCTGGTCGTGGTCTTCTCCAGCCTGATTGCCGCTCCGCGCGTTTCCGCGCAGGTTCATGTAGCGGACCAGCGCGCGCTCGATGCCGCGGTGCGGCAGCACGTCAGCGCGGTCGACCAGGATCGCGAAACGGTTCGACTGTTCCTGCAGCGGGGTGACGTCAAGGCGATTGCCGGCAAGTACGGCATCGACATGCGCCGCGCTGAAACCGCGGTCGCGACGATGGACGCCACCGAGCTCGCATCGGTCGCGGCGCAGACGCGCCAGGCCAATCAGGCGCTGGCCGGCGGCGCGTCAACCGTCACCATTTCGACCACCACGATCATCATCGGGTTGCTGGTGCTCATCCTGCTGATCGTCTTGCTCAGGTAGTGTGCATGCGCGGGCTGCGCACGCTTTGTCTGCTCGCGCTTCTCCTCGCCCCTGGTGCTCCTTCCCATGCACAATCGCTTGCCCCGAGCGAGCGAAGCGAGTCGAGCGGGCTGACCCTGCTCGACGTCCCGTTCATCTCGCAGTCGGAGCTGCTGTGCGGCGGCGCCGCGGCTGCGATGGTGATGCGCTACTGGGGCGAACGCGGCATCGACTCCGATGCGTTTCAGCCACTCGTTGATCCGAAGGCCGGCGGCATCCGGACCGACGCGCTGACAGCGGATCTCGTTTCGCGCAAGTGGAACGCGGTCGCCATGGACGGATCGAACGACGCGCTCGCGCGCGAGCTCCGGCAGGGCCGCCCTGTTGTCGCGCTGATCGAAGACCATCCAGGCACTTACCACTACGTCGTCGTCGTCGCGCGCAACCCGGACGGAGTCGTGTTTCACGATCCCGCGCGCGCGCCGTTCCGCGTCGCCAGCACGGCGGAGTTCGACAAGCGATGGAGCGCCACGAACCGGTGGATGCTCATCCTCACCCCACCGTCGAGCGAGTCCGAATCGCGAGTCGAGCCGCCTGCCCCGAGCGAGCGCGAAGCGCGCGTCGAGGGGTGCGATCAACAGATTGCGGAAGGCGTGCGCCTCGCACAGCACAACGATCTCGACGGCGCGGAGCGGACGCTCGCGTCAGCCATCTCGTGTCCCGGCGATGCCGCGTTCCGCGAGCTCGCGGGCGTTCGCATCCTGCAGCGTCGCTGGTCCGAAGCGGCAGACCTGGCGAGCGCGGCGCTCGCGCGCGATCGGTCGGATCAGTACGCGTCGAAGCTGCTCGCGACCGCGCGGTTCGTGTCCGACGACACGCTTGGCGCGCTCGACGCCTGGAACATCGTCAACGAGCCGCGCATCGATCTCATCCGCATCGACGGCCTCACGCGCAGCCGCTATCAGGTCGTCGAGCATGCGGTGGGGCTGAAGACAGGCACCACGCTCACGCGCGGAAGGCTGCTCCGCGCCAGACGCCGGTTGAACGATCTTCCGGCGGGATACGGCACCATCGACTTCACCCCGCTTCC
>QHWQ01000272.1 GCA_003222635.1 Acidobacteriota bacterium
CGAAGTTGACCGTCGGCTCCACGAGCCCCGGCACCATCGTCGAGAGCGGCAGGATGATGCGCGGGAAGTACAGCTTGGTGATGAGCTCTCGATTCAGCTCGAGGCCGCGCGTCCCCCATCCCCATGGTCCATCGAAACAATTCCAGGCCGTGCTGCCGACGGTCAGCATCAGAAAGTACGGGACGCCGAGCGACGGCACGCTCATGAGGCCGCCGTAGATCAGCGCGCCCACGATCAGCGGCGCGAGCGGACGAAGAGGCACCCACAGGATGCCGAGCTGCGTTCGCTTGTACAGCATGTTGAACGCCTGTGACGCGAAGAAGGCGACGAGCAGCCGGTACCGCCACGCTTCCTCCATCCGCGCGGTCGGATGGAACCCGTGGTCCTGCTTGAGCACCCACTTCGACGGCTTGTGCGCCGCCGCCGCGGCTGTCGCTTCCATCAGCCCCGCACCTCCACGGCCTCGGGCACCGCCGTTGTCGTGGACCATTCGAGCTTCGGCATCATCACGCCCGTCTTGGCCAGCGTGACGTAGCTCGAGCCGTAGGTCATGAAGGACACGGCGTCGGGAATCTTGATTTCCTGCGTCTTCGCCGCTTCGAGCTGCAGGAACACGTCGACGCTGTACTGCGTCTCGGCGAGCAGGTGTGGAGGAATCTTCACCGCGATGTCGTAGACGCCGCGTTCCTCGAAGTTGACAGCCTCCGGCAGCGCCGACTGGAAGACGAGCACGGTCTTCACGTAGAGATCGATTCTCGCCTGCACCCGCACCGGCGGCCGTGTCACGCGGATGCGCGTGCGGATGAAAAATTCTTCGGCGAGCGGAGCGGCGCCTATGACGCGGCCATCGGCGCTCACCAGCCGAATGGCGACGACGTCCATGAACCTGCTGGTCTGACGCATGCGATCTTCGCCGCTCGCGGCGGCCAGCAGCGCCTGGCGCGCCTCGCTCTGATACTCGGCGACGACGGTCGTCGCGGGTCCAAGCTGCCCTGGAACGCAATGTCGCCGACCGCGAGAATTTCATCGGCGAGGAGGATATCGGGGTTCATGTTGATCGCGACCGAGAACGCCAGCCGCAGATACATGCCGCTCGAATAGTGGCGCAGCGGGCTGTCGAGGAACTCACCGACCTCGGCGAACGCGATGATGTCGTCGAGGCGCTCTTCCACTTCGTGCTTCGAAATGCCGTGCATCGCGGCATTCATGAAGATGTTCTCGCGCGCGGTCAGATCGGGGTTGAAGCCCGCACCGAGCTCGAGCAGCGAGACGACGCGGCCGCGCCCGACGACGCGTCCTTCCGTCGGCCGCAGCACGCGCGCCAGAATCTTCAGCAGCGTGGACTTGCCGGCGCCGTTGGGACCGATGACGCCGAGGATCGTTCCCGGTCTCACCGTGAACGACACGTTGCGCAGCGCCCACAGCTCGCGCAACGGCGGCCTCTTGCCCCACGGCAACGGGATGCGCACCGGGCCGACGTCGAGCGTGGCGCGCGCTTTCTGCGATCGTCCGCGCCGGCCGAGGTAGTACCGCTTGCCGAGATTCTCGACGGTAAGGCTGTTCATCCGGAAGCGGCGGCAGAGCCGGCGATAAACCCGGATTGAGCACCCGCCGCGAGCGGTGTAATGTGGGACAAACCTAACGTACTGTATAACATAGCATCACTTTTCCAGGAACGCTGTCCCTACCCGCCGCCCATTGAATCTTCTCGAACGATGACGCCGATATCTGCGCCCTCGAGTGAACGAGTGGCGGATGCACGACGTCGCCGCCTGACGAGAATCAGTGCTGCTCTGGCCTGCCCTCGCTGCGGCGGCGCGCTCGACCGTTCAGAGTCCGCGCTTCGATGCGAAGGGTGTGCGGCCGATTACCCGGTTCGCGACGGCCGGATCTACTTCGTCGATGTTCCTGCGCGCACCGACGATTTCGATCGGATAAAGGGCTGGATGAAACGCGTGTTCGGGAGAGCGTATTACACGGTGGGCATCACGCTGCTGGCGCCGACGTTTCCGATCAACTTCGCGCGGGTCGTCACACGGCTCGTCGATCCCGCGGCTCAGCTCATCGTCGATGCGGGCTCCGGCAACAACACGCTGCACCCTGACATCGTCGCCATCGACCTGTTCGACTACGACGCCGTCGACATCGTCTGCCGTCTCGAGGCGCTTCCGTTTCGATCGGACACGATCGACGCCATCGTGTCGAGGAGCGTCCTCGAGCATGTGGCCGATCCGGCGCGAGTGGTCGGCGAGTTCCATCGATGCACGAAGCGCGGCGGTCTCGGCATCCACATGATTCCGTTCCTGTTTCCCGTGCACGCCTCTCCTGCCGACTATCATCGCTTCACACCCGAGGGTCATGCGGTGCTCTTCCGGGAATGGACGGCGGTGTCGCGGACCAACCCGACCGGGCCCGTGACGGTGATTCTGCTCTACATGATTGAGGTCGTCGCCACTATCCTGGGATTCGGCGTCGCGCGCCTGCGTTCCCTCGTCTACCTGGTGCTGTGCGGAATCAGCTTTCCGATCAAATTCCTTGACGTGGTGTTCGTCAACCGCAAGGCTTTCATGTCGTTGGCCGCGTCGATCCTGTCGGTGGTCCGGAAGGCTCCTGAATGAGGCAAGGACCGACGTTCATCATCGCGGGGGCGCCGCGATCTGGAACCACATGGTTGTACGAGCTGCTGGACCGGCATCCGGACGTCTACATGGCAAAGCCCGTGCGACCCGAGCCGAAGTTCTTCCTCGTCGACGAGTTGTACGCGCGAGGCATCCAGCATTACTACGACACGTGGTTCCGTGGTGCGGATGCGGCACGCGCCGCGGGCGAGAAGACGACGAATTATCTCGAGAGTGGCGCCGCCGCGGAGCGCATTCACCGTCACCTGCCCGGGGTGAAGTTGATTTTTATTCTGCGCGAACCGGCGCACCGCGCATACTCGAACTGGCTGTGGTCGCGGATGAATGGCATGGAAACAGAGGGCTTCGAGACGGCGCTCGCGCTCGAGGAGCAGCGCGAGCAGACGCTGCCGGCGGCGCTGCGCTACGCCCGACCGCACGCCTACTTTTCGCGCGGACTCTACGCGGCGATGCTGCGGCCGTACCTCGATCGGTTTCCACCCTCGCAGATTCTCTGCGTCACATTCGACAGCATCATCCGCGAGCCGCAGAGGCTTGCGTCGCGCCTTCACCGCTGTCTCGGGGTCGCTGAGCGGCCGGGCGACGCGGCCGGGCTCGACGTGGTGAACCCGTCGGAGCGGCACGGCGAACCGATGCCTGCCGACGCCATCAACCGGCTCCGCGAGCGCTACACCGAGGCGAATCGCGCCCTCGCAGCTCTGCTCGGGCCAGAGTTCGCGATGTGGGACGAATCATGAGCCGCGGCGCGAACGGACTTCCCGTGGTCCTGATCCTCACGCCGGTCTACAACGAAGCCGACGGTCTGGCCGCGTACGAGGACGCGGTGCAGCGCACGCTGTTCGCGCGCACGGATTGCGCCGTGCGCGTGCTGTTCATCGACGTCGGCAGCGAGGATGACAGCTGGCCGCGCATCCGCGCGACGGCCGAGCGCGACGCGCGGTTCCGCGGCATCCGGCTGTCGCGCAACTACGGATCCCACATCGCCCTGAGCGCCGGGTTTGCCAACGCGGGCGACGCCGACGCGGTGGCGACGCTGGCCTGCGATCTCCAGGATCCTCCCGACGTGGTATCGAAATTCATCGATGCCTGGCAACGCGGCGCCGACATCGTCTGGGGAAAGCGCGCGACCCGGGACGAGTCGTGGCTCAGAGTGTGGACGAGCCGCACGTTCGAGCGGTTGATTCGCCGCCACGCGATGCCGCCGCGGTCGAAGTTCACCACCGGCAGCTTTCTGCTCGTCGATCGCGCAGTGGCTGAGTGCTTCGCCCGCTTCCAGGAGCACAATCGCGTCACCTTCGCGCTCGTCGCCTGGACGGGGTTCTCGGAAGAAGTCGTCACCTACGAGCGGCAGCGCCGCCGGACTGGTGTGTCCGGCTGGACCTATGGTCGAATGGTCAAGACGATGTACGACACGTTCATCGGATTCTCACAGACGCCGATTCGCGCGATGACCATTGCCGGCGCGCTCGTGTCGCTGCTGACGCTGCCGATGGCGGGCTATATCCTCTATCACAAGCTCGCGGGACACCCGATTCTCGGCTGGACGAGCGTGATGCTGCCCTTGACGCTGTTCTTCGGCCTGCAGTTCCTGATGATGGGTGTCGTCGGCGAGTACCTGTATCGCATCTATGCCGAAGTCGTGAGACGGCCCTTGTATTTCATCAGCGCGACGACCGATGCGCGAGACGCCGTCCCGCATGGCCGTTGGTGATCTGCGACGCGTCCGCATCACCGGCGTCTCGTCTCCGCAGCTGGCCTGGGCGCTTGGACGCGAGATTTCGCTGCCCGCCTCGCTGCTGGCATCGATCGGGGCGCCGGCCGGCGCGTCGGAGCTCGACCTGCGCGGCGTCGAGCCGCCGCATCTGAACGGGCTCGCGGACGACCTCCGCGTGCGGGCGGCGTTCACCGACCGGACCCCGCACTCCGCGCGCATCCCCTTCACCTATCAGTACGTGCCGCCGAGAGTGCGATCGTTCATCGCACGGCAGATCGGCAGGCGCCTGCGGACCCGCGCCGGGCAGTGGGCTCGCTTTCCGTCATGGCCGCTCGATCTGTCTGCGGATTTCGTGGCCGACTGGCTGTCGGGCGCCGCGGGCGGCGTCGATGCCGTGCCCGTCCTGCTCACGCATGACATCGATTCCGCCGGCGGGCTGCGCAACCTCGTCGAGCTCTTTCTGCCGCTTGAAGAAGCGGTCGGCGCCCGGTCGACCAGCTACGTCGTGCCGCGCGCGTGGAAGCTCGATCACGGCCTGCTGCGCGAGGCGGTCGCACGCGGCCACGAGATCGGCGTCCATGGCTACGACCACTCGAACCGCACGCCCTTTCTCGATCGCGCCGAGCGGCGGCGCCGCCTGGCGAGCGGCCGCGCCGCGCTGGAGGCGTATTCACCGGCGGGCTACCGGGCACCGTCGCTCGTGCGCACCAGCGGCCTGCTGGCGGACCTCGCGGACTATTTCGAGTACGACTCGAGCATCCCGACGTCCGGCGGACCCTTCCCGACGCCGAACAACGGCTGCGCGACCGCCCGGCCGTTCCGCACCGCGGCGCGCGGGGTCGCGGTCCTGCTGACGCACTGTGAAAGGCGCTTCTCCGGGAACCCGCCGATGCTGTCCGCCTATCGCGAATTCCTCGAATTCGTGACGGCGACGCCGCAGCTGACCTGGATCCTCGCCAGCCGGGTCGCGCGGACGGCGTGGACGTGACCGCCGCTTCGACGCCGGCGTTCGGCGCCGACCCCGCGCAGGTGGCCTGGTTCGGCGCGCGCGTCATCGATGCGATCGCGTCCGAACCGCCGCGCCGGGTGCTCGACATCGGCTGCGGCGACGGGGCCCTGCTCCGCTACCTGGCGGCGCGGCTGCCGGCGGCAACGCTCGTCGGCGTCGATGTGACGGCACGCGATGAACAGCACGGCCGAATCCAGTTCGTTGGCGCCGACTATCTCGCGCTCGAGGTCGGGCGTTTCGATCTCGTGGTCGCCTCTTCCTCGCTGCAGGGAATGGGGACGACGACCGATGCGCTGGCCGCGAAAATTGCACGCGATGTCGCGCCGAGCGGCACGCTCGTGCACGTCACGCCATATCGCTGCGGCTACAATCACGCGCTCAACGTCCTGCGCGCGCTGCTGCACCCCCTGCGCAGCCGCGCGACTGACCGTATGATTCTGATAGTCGCGCGCGCGCTGCATCCCGCCGAACCGCGCGACAAGCTGGTGCAACGCGTGGACTACATGTATCTGATCCTCAGGCACTATGAAGACGATCTCCGTGCGGCGCTCGCGCGGCGCGGCTTCAGGCTGACGCGGACCGAGCCGGCGCCGCATACCAGCGCCGGCCAACCGAAGCATCGCCTGGCCGTGATGACGGCGCCGGCCCGATGACGCGCGGCTGCTGTATCTGGCTGACCGGTCTCAGCGGTGCCGGCAAATCGACGATCGCGCAGGTGCTCGCGGCGCATCTCATCGATGCGGGAAGGACCGTGACGCTGCTCGACGGCGACGTCGTGCGCACGCATCTGTCGCGCGGGCTCGGCTTCAGCAAGGCCGATCGTGATGCCAACATCCTGCGCATCGCGTTTGTCGCCGCCGAAATCGTGCGTCACGGCGGCATCGTCGTGGTCGCCGCGGTCAGCCCGTACGAAGCCGCTCGCAATCAGGCGCGCGACATGATTGGCCACGACGGGTTGGTGCTGGTCCACGTCGCGACGCCGCTGGCGGTCTGCGAGCAGCGCGACGTGAAGGGGCTCTATGCGCGGGCACGGCGCGGCGAGATTACCGGTTTCACCGGCGTGGACGATCCGTACGAGCCTCCGGCGTCGCCGGATCTGGCTCTGACTACGCTGGATTGTGATGCGGTGGAATGCGCGCGCAGAATCGAATGCGTGCTGGAGGGCAGAGGATTTATTTCGCGGTCGTAATACCCCGCTCGGTGGACGGCATCCCGATGCCAAAACCGTTCTTGCCGCGTACGCGCACGAACGCGGTCGACCCGGGCCGAAGGCGAAGCGAGGCGCGCGTCTCCGTTGTCTCGATCACGGCGAGGTCCGCGAGCCCCGGGCGACTTCCGGCTTCCACGATCCAGCTCGCGGCTTGGCAGCCGAAGGTCGAGGGTTCACATCGCACGACCGTCGACGCGACATCAGTGGCGTCGGGCACAGGCCCGCGCCACGTGATCAGCGGGTCGTCGGGCGGACTGCCACATGCGAGCGTTGTGAAAGCGACGTCGTGCGACGGCGGGCCTGTCCCGGCAGCATTCTGTGCAGTGATGCGCGCGAAGTAACGGCCCTCGGGCAGGATCATCGCAGCCTCGCGCGCGTCCGCATCGACATCGACAACCGCCACATCGGCGGCACCAAACTGACGGCCGATCTCCACGCGGTAGCCGAGCGGTGGATCCCCGGACGCCGGGGGCAACCATCCGATGCGGACGGTTGCCCCCGAGACCTCGGCGCCGGGGTCGAGTGGCGGCCCGGGCTTGCCGGTGCCGCCGGACACGAATCCATAGCGAGCCTGGCTCTGCGCCATGTGGATCGCACGGCCGCCAGGGCCGGAGGCGTTGTAGAACGTGAACCACGTCCCACGAACGTGCATCTGTGTTGCCCATCGGACGGTGCGGCTGTCCCAAGCCCGCCCCGGAGCGGGCTCGAACACGCTGCCACGGTGAATCCACCTGACGCCGTCAATCGATGTCGCCAGCAGAATCTGCCGAAATCCGGTATCGGATTGCATGTAGAGCAGGTAGTAGATGCCCTGCTCTTTCCACAGCTCGCACGGGAATAAATCGCCGGGATAAAAGATGAAGGTATCGCTGGACTTGGTCCATGGGCCCTGCGGCGCCAGCGCGGTGGCATGCATCAAGCCATAGCGGCCGCGATCGTCGTGACCCGTGTACCACATCTTCCAGAGGCCATGGTCGTTGATGACGATCGGCGCGTACAGATCCCCGTGGTCGTCTCCGGGCCCCTGGCGCAGGACGGGATTGTCCTGGTATTTCGTCCACGTGATCGCGTCGCGCGATGTCGCGTAGTTGATGGTCACCAGATCCGAGTTGACGACCCGCCCGTTGCCTTCGTACCACATGTGAAACAGGCCGTTCTCTTCGAGGATGGTCACCGCAGACACGTCACCCTGGTCGTACGCGCTGGCAGGCCCGAGCGCCTGAACCGGACGCTTGTCGGATACCCGTTCCCAGGTCACAAGGTTTCTCGAACGCGCGAGTCCTGTCTCGTCGCGCGGAACAGTCGCCCGGCCGGTGCCCGTGTAGAACAGGTAGTAGCGCCCGTCAGCGTCCAGTCGCCACGCATCCGTTTGCGCAGCAGCGGGACGGGAACCCGCCACGCTCAGCGCGGCAAGCATGAGCACCGACGCCTTGGTGCCGCTCAGGAGTCCAGTTTTCCGGTGAAGGCTCCGACGCGGTCCATCGCCTGGCCGTAGATGTGCCTGATACCGCCCGCAATCCTGGCGACGTTCTCGTCGTGTGCGATCGGCTCGATGTGGACGCCGAAATCAAGATCGGCGCGGAAGCACGACTGCTCTACTGCCTTCAGATACAGGCGAACCTTGCGCTCGTCCACCGTGTAACCGTTGGAAATCGTCGCGATCGCCCCGCGGCACGCCGCAACGCTCGGCGTGTAGAACACGCCCTCACATCCGCGGTACCAGGCGTACCCGAACGCGAGTACGGGCTTCCCGCGCATGATCGTCTCGATGCCCGTCGTGCCACAGACGGTGGCCACCGCCTGTGCGTCGTCGATCAGCTTGAACGGCGAGACGGACCAAGGTACCAGCGTGACGTTCGGCAGCGCTCCGAGATCGTCGTAGAACTCGATCGTGCGGCTGCGCTCGCCGATGCTGTTCGGAAAGAACTGGAAGGGGTGTTCTTTCACGTAAATCCGCCACCCCTGCGGCACGAGCCGTGCGAGCATTTCGACCATCAGGTTCTGATCGACGAAGACGCTGCCGGTCGGCGACGTCGTCTGCTCGGGCTGGTAATGCAGCGCCACGAAGATGTACGGCACTGTGAAATCCGGCGTGCCGCAGCGGGCGTGGTATTGGCGCAGCAGCTCCTGCTTGCGCCGGTTTCCCTCCATGCGCATGACTTGCAGCCGCAGTCCGCCGAATCGGCCGCGAAACGACTCCTCCATGGGTCTGTCAGGTTCTTTCAACGGCCGGTTCGTGTCTCCGGCGATCAGGCCGCGAAGGGGCATCCGGACGTAGCGCCGGTACAGCCGCTGGACGTGTCTGGCGCCGCGCTTGGGTACCCGCGTCGACAAGGTCAGCTCGACGCGCGACCACGTGAGCTCGACGCGCCGCGCCGCATATTTCGACGTCTTCCGCAGCGAGCCGCGCAGCGATCGCAGCGTCCGGCGGTACCGGTGAAAGCGATCGGTGACGAAACGCGCGACATGCTTGCGCGCGCGGCGCGGGTTGGACACAAACATCGACGGCGCGGGAAACCTGACGGTGGTCCCGCGGGCGACCGCCGCCGCGACCGCCTGCGGCAACAGGCCGAAATCGCCCGCGGCGCTGGTGCCGCCGAACAGCGCGCTGCGCAGCGCCCCCGGCATCTGCTGAACCAGATAGTCCGGGACCGCCTCGCGGTAATCGCCGCGCACGTCGGCGAGGTACTGTTCGAGCGCCGGCGCCAGCGTGACCTCGGCGTTTCCCGACGTCAGCAGCGTCCGATAGCGCTTCTCGATCTCGCCGTAACCATCGTCGATGCGCGGTAGCGGATAGATCCAATCGTGAAATACCGTCCACTGGAACATGGCCGTGCGAATGCCGTAGAACCGGCACAGTTCATAGATCACGTAGTCGTATACCGTGTGCGGCTGCACGGGAAAGACGACGATGTCTGGACGGATACCGTCGATGACCGATCGCCAGTAGCGAAGCTGAATCTGGAACAGGCGTGTCCGCTCTTCGAAGCGGAAGCCGTCGCGAACGTCGACGCGGTCCATCATCTTGCCGACCGTCAACTGGACGCGCGCGAATTCGCGCAGAACATCCGCGTCGAGCGGACGCTGCGGCGCGGCCGCGAGCTCCGGCGGCGGGACGCCGCGAATCGCGTCGGTGCGCGAGTGGAAAATCGCGCGCGGGAACAGCCGCCGGACCTCGGGCTCGGCAGACGGCTTGCCGATCCAATAGCACGGCTCGAGTCCTATCTCCTGTTCCAGCATCACCGCGGCGTCGAACCAGAGCCGCGTGTGCGCTTCGGTGTAGATCGCCCGCGCCATCAGATCCCGATCTCGAAGGCGCCCCGCGACTCCGCTCCGTCGAGCGACGCGCGCGCCGGCGCGGGTGGCGTCCGCTGCATGTAAGTCCAGTGACGATGCAGAAGCGCGGTCAGGCGGTCTACGGTTTCCTCATGGGTCAGCCCGAGCTCGGCTTCGTCGGGCGTCCCGTAGCCAAGCCCGGCGCGCGCACACACCAACTCGAGCGCATGGATGAACAGCCGCACCTTCCGGTAGTCGGGTCGCACGCCTGCCTCTATCCAGCGGAGCGCATCCCGCAACGCCTGCTCGGTCGGCACCAGCCAGACGCCTTCACAGGCTCGATACCACGGGCTGCCGAAGACGAGCGCAGGGACGCCGCGCACAATCGCTTCCCAGCCGACTGTCCCCGTGACCGTGGCCACCGCGCGCGCGTTGTCGATCAACTGAAAGCTCGATGTTGCAAGGCTCACCAGTTCGACGTTTGGAAGCTTCTGCAGGTCCATGTACAGATCGGCGTGACGCGACCGCTCGCCGCAGAACGGCGGATAGAACTGCGAAGGATGTTCCTTGACGTACACCTTCCACCCGTCGGGAACGCAGCGCGCAATCATGTCGACGACCAGGTACTGGTCCGCGAACGGACCGCCGAGCGAGGATGTGGTGCGTTCAGGCTGAAAGTGCAACGCCACGTACACGTAGGGGACGTTGAGCATGACCGTCCTGGAGACGCTGTTGTAGGCTTCCCACATCAGCATCTTCTTCTGCTTGCCGAGTTCGAGCGCCTGCTGATATCGCAGCTTTCCCCACGATCCCTGGAACGACTGTTCGTACGATTGTCCGCGCTCTTTGAGGTGAATGCCGCGCGCTTCCTGATACAACGGAGGCCGTTTGGATGTCTTCGACAGCCTCGGCAGCGGCAGGCGGAGCAGGGGCATCAGGATGAGGGATCCCTGCCAGCGCAGCGCACCAAGCCACCGCGACGGACCAGACCGCAGCGCAGGTAACCGCAGTGAACGCCGCGGCCGCACCGGGCGGTAGTGCAGTGTGTACCGCCACGCGAGACGTCGGGCGCGGCTCCCGTACTTGCGCACGTACGATAAAACGTGAGAGACGATGCGCGCTGTCCGCTTCAGCGCCACGCGGCGCGCACGCGTCAGCGCCACCCGGCGGGCACGCGTCAGCATCGCGAAGAGCGGCCGCAGCGCACGCAGCGCGGGCCGCGTCAGTCGCCTCCACTGGCGCGCGACGCCGCGCATCGCGCGAACCGCGGGACGCCGGACGATCGCGCCGGCACGGCGACCGAGCTTCCTGGCGCGTACGACGATGGTTCGGTGATTCATCTGCGGAAGTACTTACGGACGTCGAGACGATCCGTCCACCGCCGCCGCGGTCCGACGCCGGTCTCGGCCCTCCCGGCGGTTTCCCCCTGGCGGCGATCCTCCCCCGTGTACATTGTCGATGCGATCTCCTGCGGAAAGTCGGCGAACTGCTGGCGCATGTACCACGGCAGCGCGCCGCCGTAGCTGCCGCGCAGTCGCGCGAGATACGCCTCGCAGAACGGCGACAACGTCACATCGCTGCCGTCGTCGCGGCGCAGCAATTCGGCATACGTGTCGCGAATCTCGCCGGAGCCGACCAACGGGTCCTCCATCGCGAGATAGAGGGCCCAGTTGAACGTCGTCTCGAACATGATGGTGCGTAGACCGTAGTACCGGCACAGCTCGTAGACCACATAGTCGTAAATCGCGTGACCGGAGAACGCGAAAACGCACAGGTCCGGACGTGTGACCGTCAAGACCGCGCGCCAGTACTGGAGTCGCTGATGGAAATGCCGCCGGCGCGCGTTGAAATCGAACGCGTCGACCGAGTCCATCACGTCCATCATCTTCAACGCAATCGTCTGGACCTCCGCCATGTCGTGGAGGAACGGCTCGTCGAGTGGTTCGAGCGGCAGCTGCTGCAGCGCCGGGGGCGACACCAGGTGGTAGGCGTCGTAGCGGCTGTGGGTGATCACACCCGGAAACCGTGATGCGAGCGCCTCTTGCACCCGCGGCTCGCAGATCCAGTAGACGGGCCGCCAGTCCGCGCGGTGCAGCATCCGCTGGGCGATGTCATGCCACTCCGGTGAATCGCAGGTGATGTAGGCGACACGGGGCATCAGCCGCGCTCCATCGCGCGCCGCGTGGCGGCGAATAACGCGTCGGCGCGCAGTTCGGCCAGCACCGGAGCGGACGCGCCGAGCCGCCGGGCGAGCGTCTGCGCCAGCCCGCGATCGCGCTCGCGGCTTTCCGCATTGATGACGACCGATCGCACGCCGCGGCGCCGCAGACGGTCCGCCGCTCGCCACGCGTCCTCGAGCGGGACGCCGCCGGCCGACAGCGGCACGTTCGCGGCACCGTCGGTAAGGATGATCATCAGCGCATCGGTGTCGGGATGGCGAATCGCTTCACGCCGGAACACGCGCCCGGCTTCAACGAGTGCCGCCGCCAGCGGCGTGGTGCCGCCGACCGGCAGATGCGCGAGCGCGCGGCGAGCCGCATCGATGGCGCCCGTTGGCGACAGCTTCACCGCCGCCGCGCGATTGCGGAAGGTGATGAGCCCGACGCGATCGCGTCGCATGTAGGCGTCGGCCAGCAGCGCGAACAGCGCGCCGCGCGCCGCCCGCAGCCGCCGCGCGACCGCCATGCTCCACGACGCATCGACCACGAACAGAATCGTCGTCGAGCGGGGTGCGACGCGCACCTTCTGATGCACGTCGCCCGCTTCGATCGTGACGGCGACGTCGCCGCGTCGCGACGTCGAGGCGCGGCCCGCGGCTGCGCGGATCGTCGTTCCAAGCGCAACATCGCTCACGAAGCGGCCGGCGTGTCGCGCCCGGACAACGTGGCCGCGGGCGGCGTCCACGACGGCGCGGCGCCGGCGGCCGCCACGCCGTCCGCTACGGCGGTCCGGACCCGGCGCCAGCTCCGCCTGCACGGGCGCCACCTCGGCCGCCGATTGGGCCTCACGGGATTCGTTCGCCCCCGCACGACGTGCGGATGCCGTCATCCCGCGCTCTGAACCGTTTTTTTTTCCGCCGAGGGGCAGTCGGCCGGCCTCGCCCGCGCAGCCTCCAGGCGCGCTGCCATGTCCGCGGCCGGTGGCAGAGCCGCGGAAGCGCCATCCTCAATCGCTTCCGGGTCGAGGCGATGCTGCAGCGCCAGCGGCGCGACGCGAAGAATATCCGTATCGGCGATCGCGCGACGCCCGTCGAGAGCGGCGGCCGCACAGGCCGCGCGCAGGATCACGAGCTCGGCGCGATGACCCGCAAGGTGGAATCCGGCCGCGAGCGCGGCGATCGCGCTGAGGTCGTCGTCCCGGAACGTCACCGCCCTCAGCGACGCGCGCGCGAGGTCGACGCGTTCGGCGAGCTCGCGATCGTCGGCCGCCCATCGCGTGGCGAATGCCTGAGGATCGCGGTCATGGGCGATGCACCGTTCGAGAATTGCGACGCGCTCGTCCACGCTGTGAGCGGCCGCGACATCGACGCAGAGACCGAATCGATCGAGCAGCTGCGGACGCAACTCGCCTTCTTCGGGATTCATCGTGCCGACGAGCACGAATTGCGCGGGATGCTGGTGTGCGATCCCTTCGCGCTCGACCAGATTGACGCCGCTGGCCGCCACGTCGAGCAGCAGATCGACAAGGTG
>QHWQ01000021.1:0-64950 GCA_003222635.1 Acidobacteriota bacterium
CCTTCTTCGAACGCGTCATCGTCCGGAGCGCGTGATATCCTCGCTGGCTAGTAGTTACTACCAACCACCAACTACCAACTACCAACTGATGAAGTTGCGGGAGCTGGCCGAGCGGCTCGCCTGCCGTCTCGAAGGCGATGGCGAGATCGAGATCGTGCGCGTGGCGGGCATCGAGGATGCCGGGCCGGGCGATCTCACCTTCGTCGCCAACCCGAAATACTCTTCCCGGCTCTCGACGACGCGTGCATCCGCGGTGCTGTTGCGCGACGACACCCCGAAGCCCGCAGCGGCGGTCCTTCGCACGGCGGATCCGTATCTCGCGTTCGCGCGCGCGGTCGGCATCTTCGCGCCTGAATGGAAGCCGCAGCCCGGCGTGCACGCGATGGCCGCGGTCGCCCGCGATGCGACGCTCGGAGCCGGCGTGTCCATCGGTGCGTTCGTCGCGGTCGGCGAGGGCGCCGCGATTGGCGATCGCACGATCGTCTATCCGAACGTCACCATTGGACCGGGCGCGCGTATCGGCGACGACTGCATCATTCATTCGAACGTCGCCGTTCGCGAGCGCGTGACGATTGGCCATCGCGTCATCCTGCAGAACGGCGTGGTCGTCGGCGGCGACGGCTACGGTTTCGTGCGGCGCGGCGACGGCACGCACGAAAAGATTCCGCAGGTCGCCACCGTCGTCATCGAAGACGATGTGGAGCTTGGCGCGAACACCACGGTCGATCGACCGGCCGTCGGCGAGACGCGCATCAAGACCGGCACGAAGATCGACAACCTCGTGCAGATCGCGCACGGCGTGACGGTGGGGCGCAACGTGCTGATGGCCGCGCAGGTCGGCATCGCGGGCAGCACCGACATCGGTGACGACGTGATGTTTGGCGGCCAGGTGGGCGTCGGCGGTCATCTGGAGGTCGGCCGCGGCGTCGTCGCGGTCGGCCAGTCGGGAATCACGCACTCGGTTGATCCGGGAACGATGGTGGCGGGCTATCCAGCGATCGACGCGCGCGAGTGGCGCCGCGCTGCGGCGGTCTATCGCCGGCTGCCGGAGTTGAAGAAGCGCATCGAGGAGCTCGAGGCGAAGCTCGCGGAGCTGACGAAGGCATCCGAGTGATCGGCCGGACGCTCATCGCGCTCACGCTGCTCGCGTACGCGTGCCCCGCGGCTGCCCAGGGAACGGTTCAGTTCTTTCCGCGCTACGACTTCCACCTCGGCGCCGAGCATCTCTCGCAGGACGATCCCCGCTTCGTGTGGGACACGAACTTCGGCGGTGAGATGGACTTCGTCGACGAGGCACCTGAGCGATCGGTTCAAACGGATACCGGTGGACTGGAACATGCTCGGCGCCGCCGTCGGCCGCGACCTCCGGCGCGGCACGATCGTGATGCGCCCGCATGGCGATTTGCTCGGCGTGTGGTTGAAATCAAATGTCGACTACCGCTGGGAGGCAAACGGCGGCGTGGACGTGGAGGTGCCCGTGCACCCGCACGTCAGCGTCGTGACCGGAGGCAACGTGCGGGTCGTCGGCGTGGACGGCAGCCGCAACCGCGGCACCCAGACGGGGAGCCGCGTGGAAAGCGGCGTCCGCTTCGAGGGGACGCGCGGCGCCATCGAGCTGTTCGTGGCCGGCGAGCGGCGCATCGACGCCTATCCACTCGAAATGTCTTCGCTGAGCTGGTTGAGCGCCGGTTTCCGCTTCGTCAGCCGGTAGCGGCCCTCATATCATTGAGAGGGTGGCTCGTCTTCCTCATAGAGTCGCGTTGCTGCTCGCGCTGGTGGCCGCGCTCGCCGCGCCTCCGTCGACTCCGCTCGGGACAAGGCTCTTTGCGTTTGTCCATCCGCCGCCGCTCACATACGAAACCGACATGCTGCCCAACGGACTGCGGGTGATCCTGTCGGAGGACCACTCGACGCCGATCGTGCACGTGTCGGTCTGGTATCACGTGGGGTCGCGCGACGAACGGCCGGGACGCACCGGCTTTGCGCATCTGTTCGAGCACATGATGTTCAAGGGCTCGAAGAACGTGCAGCCCGACTCGCATACGTCGATCATCGCCAGCATCGGCGGACGCAGCAACGCCTACACGCAGGAGGATGCGACGGTCTTCTGGGAGACGCTGCCGTCGCAGTATCTGCCGCTGGCGCTCTGGCTCGAGGCCGATCGCATGGCGACGCTGCGCGTCGATCGCGACGCGTTCGAGAAGGAGCGCGAGGTCGTCAAGGAAGAGCGGCGGATGCGCGTGGACAATCAGCCGTACGGCCGGCTGAACGAGATCCTGTTCGACCACGCGTTCACCACGCACCCCTACAAACATCCGACCATCGGCAGCATGAAGGATCTCGAGGCCGCCTCGCTGCAGGACGTCCGCGACTTCCACGACACCTACTACGTGCCCGAAAACGCCGTCGTGACCGTCGTCGGCGATTTCGACGGCGCGCTGGCGATGCAGCTGTTGCGTCAGTACTTCGCCCGCGTGCCCAAGGCCGCCCGGCCGGTGCCGCGCGATATCCCGAAAGAACCGGAGCAGACCCGCGAGCGGCGCGCGACGGTGCAGGAAGAATGGCCGCTGCCGGCCGTCGTCATCGCGTATCACGTCGCCTACGACGGGCATCCGGATTCGTATCCGCTGCACCTCGCGTCGAAGATCATGTTCGACGGCGAGAGCTCGCGGATGACGCGCGACCTCGTCTACGACAAGCGGTTCGCCGTCGCGGCGTTCGGCAGCGCCAATATCCTGCAGGATCCCAATCTGTTCTACGCCGTGGCGATCGTGCCGGCGGGACAATCGCTGCCGGATGTCGAGCACGAGATGCTGGCGCAGTTCGAGAGCGTGAAGACCGACGGTGTGAGCGCGCACGAGCTCGAGCGTGCGAAGAACCAGTTCATGCGCGACTACATCATCGGGCGCGAGAGCGACGAGCAGAAGGCGCTGCACCTGGCGCACGCCGCCGTGATCCACAACGACATCCGGACCGCCGACGACGAGATCGACGTCTTCCTGAAACTGCAGACGTCGGACGTGCAGCGCGTCGCGAAGACGTATTTCACCCAGAACAACCGGACGGTGCTCTACATCATGCCGAAGAACGCGAACGCTGGAGGCCGGCGATGAGGAGAGCCGTTTGGGTGTTGGGCTTTGGGATTTGGGCTTTGGGATTTTTCGTGTTTGCGCGCAGCGCGGATGCGCAAGCGCGCGACTGGCCTTCAGAGCAGGCGCCACGTCCGCTGGCCGCGCATGAAATCACCTTCCCGCCGTACGAGATCCGCATGCTCGACAACGGCATGCGCATCGTCGCCGTCCTGCATCACGAGCAGCCGGCGGTGAGCATCCGCCTGCTGGTGGCCGCAGGCTCGGCTCAGGATCCGAAAGGGAAGGGAGGCGTCGCGAACCTGATGGCGTCGCTGCTCGACCAGGGCACGGCGAGCAGGACCGCGCAGCAGATTGCGGATCAGATCGACTTCATCGGCGGCGACCTTGGCACCGGCGCCGCGACCGATCTGTCGTTCGTCAACGCGGTGGTGATGAAGGACTCGTTCCAGACGGGAATGGATCTCATCGCGGACATCGCGCGCCATCCGGCGTTTGCGCCCGAGGAAATCGCGCGCCAGAAGGATCAGATTCTGTCGTCGCTGCGCGTCAACACCGATGACACCGGGTACATCGCCGGCGTCGTCTTCGATCGCCTGGTCTACGGCTTCCATCCCTACGGGCTGCCCGGCATCGGCACCGAGGATTCGCTCGGCTCGCTGACGCGAGAGGACCTGCAGGCGTTCCACACGCAGTACTTCCTGCCGAACAACATGATCCTCGCCATCGTCGGCGACGTGACGAGCGACGAAGCGTTCGCCGCGGCGCAGCGGGTGTTCGGCGACTGGGCGCGCGGCACGCTCCCGCCGCCGACGTCGATCGAGCCGCCGGCCTCCACGCGCCGGATCGTGATCATCGACAAGCCGGATGCCGTGCAGACGAGCATCCGCGTCGGCCAGCTGGCCATCCCGCGCAAGCATCCCGACTACATGACGTGGGATCTGACGGTGAAGATCCTCGGCGGCGAGGGCGCCAACCGGCTGCATCAGGTGCTGCGATCGCAGTACGGCCTGACCTACGGCGCGGAAGCGAACGCCGAGGCGCGCAAGGACGCCGGTGATTTCGTCGGCGAGACCGAGACGCGCACGGATACCACAGGGCAGGCGCTGCGGCTGATGATCGATGAGTTCTCCCGGCTCGCGCGCGAGCGTGTCGGCCAGCGCGAGTTGTCGGACGCGCAGGCCTATCTCGCCGGCAGTTTCCCGCTGACGATCGAGACGCCCGATCAAATCGCGACGCAGGTGCTCAACGTCCTCTTCTACGACCTGCCGATTTCCGAGATCGGCACGTTCCGCGAGCGCGTGCTCGCGGTGACGCCGGACGACATTCAGCGCGTCGCGCGGCAGTACATCCGGCCCGATCGCCTGTCGATCGTGCTGGTCGGCAACGCCCGCGCGTTCGTCTCGCAGATGATTGAGATGGGTTTCGGCGCCTACGAAGTGATTTCCGCTGATCAACTCGACTTGATGTCGCCTTCGCTGAAGAGGGACCGGAAGCGGGCGGCGATCGAGCCGTTCGGATCGTTCGGATCGTTCTCTCGTTCTCGTGCGGCGTATAGCCAAGCGTCCGCCACTCAGAACGGCCAGAACGGTCCGAACGGTTCGAACGTCTCGAACGATCCGAACGACCTGATTCGCCGCGTCGTGCAGGCGAAAGGCGGGCTCGCGGCGCTGAAGTCGATTCGTACCGTGATTGTGGACGCCGACATGTCGGTGATGACCGTTCGTGGTCCCACGATCATTCCGACGAAAACCTACGTCGTCTATCCTGATAAGTTCCGCGTCGACGCGACGTTCGCCGGGCAGCAGAGCATTCAGGCCTACAACAGCGGCACCGCGTGGGTAAAGGATCCCGCGGGCGTCTCCGCGGCGCCACCCGCGATGCGCAACGACTTTGCGGCGACCGTGAAGCGCGACACGTTCCCCATGCTCATTGCCGCCGCTGAAGGACAGCTGACGGTGAAGCCGCTGCCCGAGGAAGGCAGCGGCGGCGCGGTGCTGAAGGTCGTCGAAGTGAGCGGCAGCGGTCTCGAGCCCGTGCGCCTCTACATCGACAAGGACTATCGCATCGTCCGGCAGACCTACACCACGCCGGGGCCGGATGGCCGGCCGGCGCAGGCGGAAGAGCAGTACTCCGACTATCGCAAGGTCAACGGCATCGACGTGCCGTACCACGCGGTGGTGCTGCGCGACGGCGGGAAGATTCTCGAGCGGACGTTGAAGAGCGTCACATTCAATACCACCGTCGATCCCACGCTGTTCGAGCAGCCGCTCCGGTAAGCCCCCATCGATGCGCATCATGATCTCGTGCGGCGAGCCGTCCGGTGATCTGTACGCCGGAGCGCTGGCCGCCGAGATCCTTCGCCGCGATTCGTCCGCCGACATCTTCGGCTTCGGCGGTCAGCGTCTCGCATCGGCGGGTGCCCGGCTCATTGGCGACTTCCAGGGCATCTCGGTCACAGGGCTGACGGAAGCGATCCGCGTGCTGCCCCGATCGTTCGCGATGCTGCGGCGCCTGACCGGCGTCGCACGCGAGCGAAGGCCGGACGTCTTCGTCGCGATCGACTTTCCCGACTTCAACTTCCGCCTGATGGCAGCGCTCCATCGCCTCGGCATTCCGGTGGTCTACTACATCAGCCCGCAGCTCTGGGCGTGGCGCGCCGGCCGCATGCAGACGATGAAGCGGTTCGTCAGCAGGGTGCTGGTGATCTTTCCGTTCGAAGAGGAGCTGTATCGAAGGGAAGGCGTGCCCGTGGAATGGCGGCGTCGCTGCCGCTGATACGCGCGCGCGTGCCTGATGTCCAGTTCGTCGTCGCCGCCGCGCCGAATCTGGCGGACGAACTATTCGAGCCGTTGGTCCGCCTCGAGGCGGACACTACCGAATCGATGCGAACCGAAACGGTAGCGTCCGGCTTCAGCCGGACCATCGTGTTGCGCGAACAGACGGACGACGTGCTGGCGGCGTCAGATGTCGTGATCACCGCATCCGGCACCGCGACCGTGCAGGCGGCTCTGCACGAGCGCCCGATGGTCGTCGTCTACAAGCTCTCGCCGCTGACCTATCGCCTTGGAAAGCCGTTTGTACGGGTGGATACCTACGCGATGGCGAACCTCGTGGCCGGCAAGCGCGTTGTGCCCGAGTTGATCCAGGAAGGGTTCACTGCAGAACGGGTTGCGGAGGAGGCGATTCGTTTCCTGACGGATGGAGAGCTCTACACGCGCACGCGCGACGAGCTCCGCCTCGTGCGGGAGAAGCTCGGCGAGCCCGGCGCCAGCGGTCGCGCTGCTGACGCCGTGCTTGCCGCAGCATCTCGCCGTTAACGACCGATTAGCGCTCCGACTGATCGACGTCTTCGTCGCTCGAGCCGCGGCTTGACAGGTCTTCCTGTTCTTCACTGCTGCTCATCCCGCGATTCGAGATGCCGCTCGAACTGCTCGAGCTCGAGCTGCTCGACTCGTCGCTTCTGTTGCGCTCACCTGAACTGCCGGTGCCGCGCTCCTCACTGCCCATGTCGCCGGTGTCGTCCGACTGTCCGCCGCGCGCCTTGTCAGGCGAGCCTTGCTGGTCGCGCTGCGGCTTTGACTGGTTCCAGTTCTGATTGCCGCCCTGCGAGCCCTGCTGCTTCCCCGGGTTCTGCGGCTGGTTCTGCTTCTGCTGCTGACCCTGGGCGTTCTTGTTCTGGTCCATGACGGACACCTCCACGCTCGACGGTCGCAAACGAGATGCCCGCCGCGTTAGTGATCAGCTGTCGCGCGAAGTATGATCTTGGGTTGGTATGCCTCCACCCCACAACAGCTTCAATACCCGCACGGACATCCGCGCGGGCGGACAAACAGTTCAGATCTACAGCCTCCCCGCGCTCGAACGCGCCGGCTTCAGCGGCGTCTCGCGGCTGCCGTACTCGATGAAGATTCTGCTCGAGAACCTGCTGCGCCGCGAGGACGACGCCTTCGTCAAGGCCGATGACATCCGCGCGCTCGCCGAATGGAAGGCGGACGCGAACGTCGAGAAGGAAATCTCGTTCATGCCGGCGCGCGTGCTGCTGCAGGACTTCACCGGCGTGCCGTGCGTCGTCGATCTCGCCGCGATGCGCGATGCGATGGTCGATCTCGGCGGCAATCCCGATCGCATCAATCCGCTGCAGCCGGTGGAACTGGTGATCGATCATTCAGTGCAGGTCGATTACTTCGGCCGCGCCGACGCGTTTTCGCTCAACGCCGAGCTCGAGTTCTCCCGCAACCGCGAACGGTACGCATTCCTGCGCTGGGGGCAGCGCGCGTTCCGCAACTTCGACGTCGTCCCGCCTGACACGGGCATCGTCCATCAGGTCAACATCGAGCACCTGGCGCGCGTGATTGTTTCGGAGAAGGCCGACGGCGCGACCGTCGCGTATCCCGACACCGTCTTCGGCACCGACTCACACACGACGATGGTCAACGGTCTGGGCGTCGTGGGGTGGGGCGTGGGCGGCATCGAAGCGGAAGCGGCGATGCTGGGGCAGCCCAGCTCGATGCTGATTCCGCAGGTGCTCGGCGTGCGTCTGACCGGCGCGCTGCCGCGGGGCGCCACGGCGACCGACCTGGTGCTGACGATCACGGAGCTGCTCCGCAAGCAGGGGGTCGTCGGCAAGTTCGTCGAGTTCTTCGGCGAAGGGTTGAAGCACCTGACGATTGCCGACCGCGCGACGCTCGGCAACATGTGTCCGGAGTACGGCGCGACGGTCGCGATCTTCCCCATCGACGAGATGACGCTCGATTACCTGCGGCTCACGGGCCGCGATGAATCGCACGTCCAGCTCGTCGAGGCGTATGCGCGCGCGCAGGGGCTGTTCCGCGTCGAGGGCGCACCGGATGCGATGTACTCCGGTACCGTCGAACTCGTGCTCGACACCGTCGAGCCGAGCCTCGCGGGACCGAGGCGTCCGCAGGATCGCGTCTCCCTGATGAACGCGAAAGCGGCATTCCAGGTCGCGCTGCCGACCATGCTGGTCGCGCCGAAGACGGCGAAGGTGGCGGATGCCGGCGGCGCGCGGCAGGGCGTCGCGACGGCAACAGGAGCAGTCGCCCAGTCGGGCGTCGCTGTTGCGGATCCCGCGCTCGAGGAGCTCCGTCATGGCGCGGTCGTGATTGCCGCGATCACCAGCTGCACGAACACGTCGAACCCGAGCGTGATGATTGGCGCCGGCCTGGTGGCGAAGAAAGCCGTCGAGCGCGGTCTGACGCGCAAGCCGTGGGTGAAGACCAGCCTGGCGCCAGGATCAAAGGTGGTCACCGAATACCTGCAGTCGGCCGGCCTGACGCAGTATCTCGATCAACTCGGCTTCGATCTGGTCGGCTACGGCTGCACGACCTGCATCGGCAACAGCGGACCGCTGCCGGACGAAGTCGCGTCGGTGGTCCGCGAGAAGAGTCTTGTCGTCTGCTCCGTACTGAGCGGCAACCGCAACTTCGAGGGACGCATCCAGCAGGATGTGCGTGCCAACTATCTCGCGTCTCCGCCGCTCGTCGTGGCGTACGCGATCGCCGGATGGATCACCAAAGATCTCACCTGCGAGCCGCTCGGCGAGGACAAGTTCGGCAAGCCGGTGTATCTGAAAGACATCTGGCCGACCGAGGAGGAAATCCAGGAGACGATGCAGCGCGCCGTCAACGCGGAAATGTTCAAGCGCAGCTACAGCGACGTCTTCAAGGGCGACGAGCGGTGGCAGCAGCTGCCGGTGCCCGAGGGCAATCGCTACGCGTGGGACGGCGCATCCACGTACATCCGCAAGCCGAGTATCACCACCGATCACATCTCGCCGGCCGGATCGATCAAGGCCGACAGTCCCGCGGGGAAGTATCTGATCGAACATGGCGTCAAGCCGTCGGACTTCAACTCGTACGGCGCGCGCCGCGGCAATCACGAAGTGATGATGCGCGGTACCTTTGCCAACACGAGGCTGCGTAATCAGCTCGCGCCCGGCACCGAAGGCGGCTGGACGACGTATCGACCAGGCGACGAGGTGATGACGATCTACGAGGCGTCGGTGAAATACCGCGTGCAGGGCGTCCCTCTGATGGTGATCGCGGGCAAGGAGTACGGCTCCGGCTCGTCGCGCGACTGGGCCGCGAAGGGGACGTATCTGCTCGGCGTGAAGGTCGTCATTGCGGAGTCGTTCGAGCGCATTCACCGCAGCAACCTGGTGAACATGGGTGTGCTGCCGCTGCAGTTCGGCAGCGGCGAGACCGCGGCGTCGCTGAAGCTGACGGGCACCGAGGAGTTCAGCCTCGCTGGCGCCGGCGCCACGCTGAGGCCGCGCGGCGAGGTGCGCGTACAGGCGAAGTGCGCCGACGGCACCGTGCGCGAGTTCACGGTGATGGCGCGCGTCGACACGCCGGAGGAGCTGATCGCCTTCCGCCACGGCGGCATCCTGCCCTACGTCGTCAGGCAACTGGTTTCGCGGACCTAGAAGGTCCGCGCCGCTCTCCATGGATGCTGCCCGGGTCAAAGCCAAGGCGATTGAACTTGGCTTTGATCTGTGCGGCATCGCTCCCGCCGACAGTTTTCCCGAGCTGACCTTTCTCGACGAGTGGCTCGCGCGCGGCTACGCGGGCGAGATGGCGTGGATGGCGCGCAACGCCGACCGCCGCGCCGATGTCAGAAACGTCGTACGCGGCGCCCGCAGCGTCATCGTGATGGGCAGTATTTACAACACGGAGTCGGAGTACGGTGACGACCCGACTCAACCCTTTGAGTCGCCCCATCACCGTACTCCGACTCGGGCGAAGATCGCCCGCTATGCGCTCGGCGATGACTATCACGATGTGCTCGAGTCGCGGCTCGAGGCGCTGCTCGCGTGGATGCGCGCGGAATCGTCCGAGCCGTTCGAGGCGCGCGCCTACGTCGACACAGGGCCGGTGCAGGAGCGCGTCTACGCGCAGTACGCGGGCATCGGATGGATTGGCAAGAACACGTGCCTCATCAACGCGGAGCACGGATCGTTTCTCTTTCTCGCGGAGATCATCACGACGCTGGCGCTCGATGCGGATACGCAGGCGCTGGAGCAGTGCGGCTCCTGCCGCCGTTGTCTCGACGCCTGTCCGACCGGCGCCCTCGTCGACGCAGGCGTGCTCGACTCGACCAGGTGCATCTCGTACCTGACGATCGAGCTCCGCGGCAGCATTCCGGAGGAATATCGCCCGGCGATTGGCAATCACGTCTACGGCTGCGACATCTGCCAGGACGTCTGTCCGCACAACCAGCCCGGTTCGGTGTCGTCCGATGCGCCGTGGCAGGCGCGATCCGGCCTCGACCTGCCACGTCTCATCGATCTGTGGCAGCGGCCCGACGCGGATCTGCGCAAGCTGCTGAAGGGAAGCGCGATGACTCGCGCGAAGCTCACGGGCCTTCGCCGCAATATCGCCGTCGCCATCGGCAACAGCGGCGACGCCGAGGCGCTCGCCGCGTTGCAGGCGAAAGGCGACGATCAGCCCTCCGTAGCTGATCCGATGGTGGCCGAACACGTCCAATGGGCCCGCCAGGCCTTAAGATCAGTACATGTCCGGGGCTGCTCCGATTCTTCTCCTGTCGATGCCGCAGATGATGGACCCCAACTTCGCCAAGACGGTGGTCCTGCTGACCGATTACACCGATGAAGGCGCGTTCGGCCTCGTCGTCAACCGGCCCATGGAAGAGCCGGCGTGGACGATCGTCAAGACCGATCCGCCGGTGCGCGTGGATCCGAACCTGAAGCTCTGGATCGGCGGGCCGGTCGATCAGCAGAGCACCTGGGTGCTCATGTCCGAAGCGCAGGGGCCGGACGAGGAACAGCGCGAAATCTGTCCGGGTGTTCTGCTCTCCGTGTCGAAGGGGCTCACGCTGCAGCTGCTGCAATCGCCGCCGTCGCAGCGTGCGCGCGTGCTCGTCGGCTATGCCGGGTGGCAGCGCGGCCAGCTCGAACGCGAGATCGCCGCGTCCGCGTGGCTGACGATGGACGTCGATCCGGCGCTGATCTTCAACACGCCGCCGGATCAGATGTGGGAAACCGCACTTCGCCGCCTCGGCGCCGATCCGTCCGCGCTGCAGATCACGAGCGGCGGCATTCATTAATTCAATGAGAAATCTTCTTATGGCGATCGTTGCCAGCAGCGTCGCAGCCGCCGCGCAGAGCGCGGCGCCCGGCGCCGATCAAATCAAGACCATGTCGGCGCGCTTCGCGCCGGTCGATCTCACGGCGGACGTGAGCAAGCTGCCGGCGAACGAGCGCCAGGCGCTCGCCAAGCTCGTCGAGGCCGCCAAGGTGATGGACACGCTCTTCCTGCGGCAGGTCTGGGCGGGCAACGAAACGATGCTGCTCGAGCTGCTGCAGGACAGCTCGCCGCTCGGACATGAGCGGCTGCACTACTTCATGCTGAACAAGGGGCCGTGGTCGCGCCTCGATCGCTTCGACGCGTTCGTTCCCGGCGCGCCGGGCAAACCCGAGCAGGCCAACTTCTATCCGGCGGACGCCACCAAAGAACAGGTCGAGGAGTGGGTCTCGACGCTGTCCGCGGGACAGAAGACGGCTGCGACCGGCTTCTACTCGACCATCCGCCGCAACGCGGAAGGAAAGTTCATCGCGGTTCCCTACAGCTACGAATACCAGGGCGAATTGGCGCACGCGGCGGCGCTGCTGCGTGAAGCGGCCGCGCTCACGAGACAGCCGACGCTGAAGACCTTCCTCGAGAAGCGCGCACAGGCCTTCCTCACCAACGACTACTACGACAGCGACGTCGCGTGGATGGAGCTCGACGCGAGCATCGAGCCGACCATCGGCCCGTACGAGGTCTACGAGGACGAGTGGTTCAACTACAAGGCGGCGTTCGAGGCGTTCATCACGCTGCGTGACGAGGCGGAGAGCGCGAAGCTCGCGCGCTTCGGCGCGGAGCTGCAGGAGATCGAGAACAACCTGCCGATCGATCCGAAGTTCCGCAACCCGAAGCTCGGCGCGCTCGCGCCGATCCGCGTCGTCGACGTCGTCTTCTCGGCGGGCGACGGCAACCGCGGCGTGCAGACGGCGGCCTACAACCTGCCGAACGACGAGCGCATCACCGCGGAGAAGGGCGCCAAGCGCGTGATGCTGAAGAACACGCAGGACGCCAAGTTCGCCAAGGTCCTCCTGCCGATCTCGAAGATTGCGCTCGCGCCGAAGGATCACGGGAGCATCGACTTCGATGCCTTCTTCACGCACATCCTGATGCACGAGCTGATGCACGGCCTCGGCCCGCACAACATCACCGCCGGCGAGCGGCCGTCAACCGTCAGGCAGGAGCTGAAGGAGACCTACAGCACGATCGAAGAGGCGAAGGCCGACATCTCCGGCCTCTTTGCGCTGCAGTTCCTCGTCGATCGCGGCAAGCTCGAGAAGAAATACGAGCAGACGATGTACACGACGTACCTGGCATCGATGTTCCGCTCGATCCGTTTCGGCCTCAACGAGGCGCACGGCCGCGGCGTCGCCATGCAGCTCAATTACTTCCTCGACAAGGGCGGCGTCACGGTCGCGCAGGACGGCACGTTCGCCGTCAATCCGGCGCGCATCAAGCAGAACATCATCGACCTCACCCACGACCTGATGACGATGGAGGCGATGGGGGATTACGCGGCGGCGAAGCAGATGATCGCGACGATGGCTGTGAACAGGCCGCCCACGCAGCGCGTGTTGGATCGTCTGACGAGCGTGCCCGTAGATATCGAGCCGAGGTTCGTGACCGCAGCAACGCTCAAATAAGCTATTCTTCGCGCCATGAAGCGCGCCATCGCCCTGCTCACGGTCGTCCACCGCTACCTGGGCCTGGTCTTCTGCCTGATCTTCGCCGTCTGGTTTGCCTCGGGCATCGTCATGGTCTATGCGCGGATGCCGGAGTACGGCGCCGCGGAGCGTCTTGCGCGTCTGGCGCCGCTCGATGCCGCAGCCATCAAGCTGACGCCCGCGCAAGCGCTCGACCAGGCGGCGCTCGGCGATGCGCCCTCACGCATCCGCATCTCCACGCTTCGCTCGCGTCCCGTCTACCGGTTCTTCGTGCAAGGAGAGTGGGTGACGCAGTACGCGGACGACGGCAGCGTGCTCGAGCGGCTGACGCCCGACGCCGCGGTCGACGTCGTGCGCGATGCGTTTCCCGCCGAGCGCGGCACCGCTCGATTCGTGGAGACGCTGCGGCAGCCCGATCAGTGGACGATCGGCATGCGCGCCGGCGGGCCGCTCCATGTGGTGTCGCTCGGCGATGCGGCGGCGACCAACGTCTACGTCGCGTCGGACACCGGCGAGATCGTCTTGAAGACCGATCGCAGCAGCCGCTTCTGGGGTTACGCGGGGCCGGTGATGCACTGGTTCTACTTCCGGCCGCTGCGCGTCAAAGGCGAGCTCTGGTACAACCTGATCGTCTACGGCTCGGCCGCCGGCTGCGTGCTCGCCATCATCGGCCTCATCATCGGGACCTATCGCTACTCGCTCTCCCGTCTGCGCGCGGGCGTCTCGGCGACGCCCTATGTCGGCTGGCTGCGCTGGCATCACTACGCGGGATTGATCTTCGGCGTCATCACCTTCACGTGGCTGTTCAGCGGCATGCTGTCGATGGAGCCGTGGGGCATCAGCGCCGATGCGGCGCCGCGCCGCGCGCAGGTTGTTGCCATTCGCGGCGACGGCGTGGATGCCGCGCGCTTCGCGATTGCTCCGCAGCAAGTGCTCGAGACATTGCGCATAGAACACGGTCTCGAAGCGCGGGCGGAGCTGACGCGCCGCGCGCATGCGCTCGACCGCGAATCGAACGCGGAGCAGGGAGGACAGTTCGGCGCCGTCAAGGAGATCGAGCTCATTCAGTTCATGGACGCGCCGTTCTACCGCGCGCAGGATCAGGAGGGACGGACGCTGCTGCTGACCGCGGATCGCGGACCGGCGCTGAAGGATGGCTTCACCGAACCCGAGCTTCGCGCGGCCGCGGACGCGGCGATGCCCGGCACCGGCGTCCAGGAAGCGGCCTGGCTGACGCGCTACGACGGCTACTACTACGATCGCGCGGGCGAGCGGCCGCTGCCGGTGCTGCGCGTCAAATACGCGGATGCGGACGGCAGCTGGCTGTATTTCTCCGCGCGCGACGGCGGCGTCGTGCTGCGCGAGACCGCGAGCGTACGGCCCGTCAGATGGCTGTATCACGGCCTCCACAGCCTCGATTTCCCGGGCTTCTACCAGTCCGGCTGGCTCTGGTACGCCGTCATGATTACGCTTTGCGTCGGCGGACTTCTCCTCAGCATGACGTCCGTCATCATCGGCTGGAGGGTGTTGCGCGGCAGACGGTCTGAAAAAATGTTCAGGATCTCTTCAGAGGCTCGTCCGGCCGCGTCTGATTACTATTAGGGGGCCGATGAAACACCTTGCGACGACCGTGCTGCTGACCGGCGCACTGCTGTGCGGCGGGCGGGCGTACGCGCATCATTCCTTCGGCGCGACCTACGACAAGACGCAGACCTCCGTCGAAGGCGAGGTGCTGCAGTTCGTCTATCGCAACCCGCACGCGCTGCTGCAGATCATGGCGCCGGACTCCAACCGGCAGATGCAGCGGTGGACGGTCGAGTGGGAAGCGCGCGGGCAGCTCGACCACCAGGGCGTGACCAGCATGACGCTGAAGCCAGGCGATCGCGTGGTCGTCACCGGCAATCCGGGAAAGAACCCGGCGGATCACTGGCTGCGCGCGATGACGATCGTCCGTCCGAAGGACGGATGGAAGTGGTCGATTAACGGCGCCTCAATGCGGTAGCGCCGCGACCGCGGTCTTCACGCCGCCAGCCCCGCCGTTTTCCGGCGTATCCACCCAGGCGAACACCAGCTCGTTTCCCGCGCGCACCATGCGCGGCACGCCGCCCACGCGGCCGCTGCCCGCGGCGCCGGCAACGGTGATCGGCGCCGACTTCGCGCCAGATGCGTCGATGTGCCGGATGCGGAACGTGGATCGCTGATTCGCGAACTCGATCCACGACGCGACCGCGCTGCCGTCGTCGAGCATCTCGATATCGACCTTGCCCATCGACGCGGCGTCATCCAGGCGAATGGGCTGACCAAACGTGCGGCCGGCGTCCTTCGAGAAGGCCGCCCACGCCTGCCCCTGATCGTTCTTCGCGGTGAACCACGCAGCGGCAACGTTGTTCTCCTGTGCGGTAATGGCGGGACCATTCACCGGGCACGCATGAATCTGCCAGCCGTCGTTGTGGACCGGCGTGCCGGCCGTCCATGCGCCCTTCTCGTAGCGCGTCACGTAGATGTCGCGAGTCTCGTCGTCCGTGCGGTTGCGGTAGATCGCGATCGGACCGTCCGTGGTCACGGCGACGTTCATCGTGCAGCAGTCGCAGACCTTCTCGTCGATCGCGCGATCAGAGACCTGCGTCCACGCCGCGTTGTACGCGCCGTAGCGCAGCGTCATCGGACCATGCTCGCGATCCTTCACGGTGAGGCGGCCATCGAGATACACGACGCCGAGGTTGCCGTTGGCCAGCTCGAACAGGGTCGCGAACGCGTGCTGCGTGATGGTGCCGTCGTGATGCGGCAGAAACGACTTCGACCAGGTCTTGCCGTTGTCCTTCGAGTAGACGAGCCGAAGGTTCGACGCTTCGAACTCGTCGCTGCTGCTCTGCATCCAGTCGCCGACGAGCGTGCCGTTCGAGAGGCGCAGCACCGACGGCGTGTCGGCTTCGGTGATGAACCAGTCTTCGCCGGAGGCGACCTTCACGGGCGCCGACCAGCCCGTGGCGGTGCGCTCCGCGAACTTCAGCGTCGGCTCGTCGCCGCTTTCGATCCAGCTCGCGAGCGCGCCGCGCTTCGAGATCGTCAGTTGCACGCCGTTGGCGCCTTTTTCGGCGCCGAGCTCGACGGGCTGAATTTTCAGAGCCCACGGCTGGGGCGCCTGCGCAGCCGCCGCGATTGCCATGGCCAGGACAGCAGTAAGAACTATGGTCGAGCGCATGGGCGAAGCATAACAGACCCGGAATGGCCCTTGCGACCGAAGGTCCGGCTAAAGCCGGACCCTACCGACGATCCCCAGCCGGATGCAGACCGCGGCGTGGATCCGGAATGGAACACCGGTAGCGTCCGCCTTCAGCGGACCTGAGGGGATACGTATGAGAAGCAGAGCCTGGGCGTGGTTGATTGCCATCGTGGCGCTCGTGCTCGCGGTGTGCCCGCTGGTGGCGATGTCGGGCGTGCTCGGCCTGACGCCAATGAGCATTGCGACCGCCAACATCCTGTGGATCGCCGCGATCGTGCTGACGATCGTGTCGTTCGCGATGTCGCTGCGCCAGGGATTACGAACGCGGAGGCGCGTGTAGCGTAGAGGCAGACCTCGAGGGCCGGCCATGCCCGCGCTTACGCGGCCGCGCGGACCAGGACGCGCCCCAGCGCGGCTGCCGCGTCGGGATCGAACTGCGATCCGCTGCAGCGCTCGATTTCAGCCACCGCCATCGCGGGCGGCATCGCCGGCCGCTGCGTATGCGGGTGCGTCATCGAATCGTAGGAATCCGCGATCGTCAGGATGCGTGCACCGAGCGGAATGTCGGTGCCCTTCAGCCGGTTCGGATAGCCGGAGCCGTCGAACGCCTCGTGATGCGCCAGAACGATCTCCGCCGCGCGCTCCAATCGAGGGAGCTTCCTGACCAGGTCGTAGCCAACCTGCGGATGCGTGCGCATCACGTCCCACTCGGCGTCCGTCAGCGGCGCCGGCTTGCAGAGAATTTCGGAGGGCATGTCGATCTTGCCGACGTCGTGCAGCATCGCGCCGAACTCGAGACCGTCCACTTCCTCGTTCGAACACCCGAGCTCGTCGGCGACGGCGATGGCCAGGCCGGTGACGCGCGTCGAGTGGCGGCGGCCATCCTTCTCGTGCATCTGCAGCATCGCCAGCAGGCTGTCGGCCGCCGCGTACGCCGTCGTCTGCGCGCCCGCCAGCGTCGCGGCGACGGCGGCCCGCCGCGTGCGCATCTTTGCCTGCAGCGCGCAGTGCAGCTCCGCGTCGCCGACGCTGGCGCGGTGCCAGTCGAGCCCGAGCGCCAGCGCTTCGCGCAGGCGCGTGCTGTCGAACGGCTTCAAGAGGTAATCGACGACGTCGTTGCTCAGCGTGGAGACGGCGACATCGGCATCGTCGACCGAGGTCGACATAATGACGGCAGTTGTCGGATACCGCTCACGAATGCGCGCCGCCAGCCAGACACCGTTCTGTCCCGGCATGTTCACATCGCACAGCGCGACGTCCGCGGGCGTCTCGTCGAGATGTTCGAGCGCGGCTTCCGCCGAGTCGGCTTCGTACGCGCAATAACCGAAACGGTTCACCCATGCCGCCAGCATGGGTCTCAGTGAAATGTCGTCGTCGACAACGAGCACTGAATGCATGAGCGAAGGGTCCAAGGGGGGCACCTTATCCTTAGATGGTAGAGACCATGCGTGCAGCAATCAACGGAGAAGTGACGTATCGATGAGCTCGGCACCATATACTGCAGAGATGTCCGTTCACCCGAAGACGCGGCAGATCGCGAACCCGCTGCGCCGCAACGTCGCGATCATCGCGCACGTCGATCATGGAAAGACAACGCTCGTGGATGCCCTTCTCAAACAGAGTGGTGCGTTCCGCGCGATACATCACGAGGTCGCGGAGCGGATCATGGACAACACCGACCTCGAGCGTGAGCGCAGAATTACGATTCTGGCGAAGAACACGGCCGTTCATTACCAGGATTTGCTCATCAACATCGTCGATACGCCGGGCCATGCCGACTTCGGCGGCGAGGTCGAGCGCACGCTGTCGATGGTCGACGGCGTGATGCTGCTCGTCGATGCGTCGGAAGGCCCGCTGCCGCAGACGAGGTTCGTGCTGCGCAAGGCGCTCGAGCGCGGGCTGCCGCCGATCGTCGTGCTCAACAAGATCGACCGTGCGGACGCGCGGCCAAAGGAAGTGCTCAACGAGGTCTACGACCTGTTCATCGATCTCGACGCGACGGAAGACCAGATCGAATTTCCGGTGCTCTACACGAACGCGCGCGCCGGTGTGGCGTCGACTGAAGTCGGGGTCGGCGGCGAGAGCCTGCAGCCGCTCTTCGAGGCGATCGTCGAGCACGTGCCGCCGCCGCGCGGCAACCCAGAGGCAGCGCTGCAGATTCTGGTCGCCAATCTCGACTCGAGCGATTACCTGGGGCGCATCGCCATCGGGCGCATCTTCAACGGCACGGTGAATCTCAATGACCCGGTCGCGGTGTTGAAGCTCGGAGGCGCAACCGAGCAGACGCGCATCACGAAGCTGTTCGCGTTCGACGGCCTGAAGCGCATCGAAGTGGAGCGCGCGACGGCTGGCGACATCGTCTGCCTGGCGGGCATCGAGGACATCACCATCGGCGAGACGATCGCCTCGGTGGAGAATCCGATCGCGATTCCTCCGATTGCGGTCGACGAGCCGACGGTGTCGATGATCTTCGGGGTCAATACGTCGCCGATGGCCGGACGCGACGGGCAGTACGTGACGTCGCGCAACCTCCGCGAGCGTCTCGCGAAGGAGCTCCTCGGCAACGTGTCGCTGCGCGTGGAGGATACCGACACGCCGGAGCAGATGAAGGTCATCGGCCGCGGCGAGCTGCAGCTGTCGATTCTCATCGAGATGATGCGGCGAGAAGGCTACGAGGTGCAGGTGTCGCGGCCGGAGATCGTCACGAAAGAGATCAACGGCGTGAAGATGGAGCCGGTCGAAGATCTGGTCATCGACGTGCCCGAGGAGTTTCAGGGCGTCGTCATCGCGCAGGCGGGCACGCGGCGCGGTGTGCCGACGAAGATGGTGAACCACGGCAGCGGGCGCGTGCGGCTCGAGTTCCGCATCCCCGCGCGCGGACTGATTGGATTCCGGTCCCAGTTCCTCACCGACACCAAGGGGACGGGCATCATGAATCACATCTTCGCGGGATGGGAGCCGTGGCACGGCGCGATTCCGGCGCGGACCACCGGCGCGCTCGTCGCCGATCGCGCGGGCATCGCGACCCCCTACGCGATCTGGAACCTCCAGGAGCGCGGCGAGATCCTCATCGAGCCGCAGACGCCGGTCTACGAAGGGATGATCATCGGCGAGAACGCGCGGCAGCGCGACATGGACGTCAACGTCACGAAGGAAAAGAAGCAGACGAACATGCGCGCCTCGACCGCCGACGAGGCGATTCGCATCGTCCCGCCCCGTCTGCTCAGCCTCGAGCAGTCGATCGAGTTCATCAACGACGATGAATTGGTCGAGGTGACGCCGAAGACGATCCGGCTGCGGAAGAAGATCCTGGCCGCCAATCAGCGGCCAAGACCTGAGTAGCGTTTACTGGCCCTTCTTGACGGCGTTGCCTTCGCCGCCGTAGCCCATGTCGATCGAGGTGGCGCCGTGGCCGTCCTCATTGATGTCGCCCGGGGTCCGCAGGACCTCGCCATCCCGTTCGCCCAGCGCCCGGGCGCGGCGTGCCGCGACCTCATCCGGGTCGTTGGTGGCGCGAATGTCGTCTGGCGACTGCGGCACCGGCGCGTCGGCGATGCCGAGCGGGTCGTCCAGCGGCAGCTTGTCCTTCTTCATGAGTTCGCCTCCACCCTCTTCGAGGCAAGCCGGGTGCCACCCTGTGCAGATCCGTGAGCGGGATGTCCTAAGAGTCCGCTGGCGTTGGACTTCTGGCGTTTGCTCTGCTGTGCAGTCGCGCGCCCATCTGCCGATAAGGAGGTCAACCCTAACCTAATTCGGAGGCCCCTGTGCTGCTCGGAGCGTTGGCATTCTTCTCAAACGACCTGGCAATCGACCTTGGAACGGCGAACACCTGTGTCTTCGCGCGCGGCCGCGGCATCGTGCTGAGCGAGCCGTCCATCGTCGCATTCAACACCGCCAACGCGCAGATCGAGGCGGTTGGCATCGAGGCGAAGGAGATGCTGGGCCGCACGCCGGGCAACATCACCGCCATCAAGCCGATGCGCGACGGCGTCATCGCGGACTTCGAGGCGGCGGAGCGGATGCTCTGCTATTTCATCCGCAAGGCGCACAAGGGCAAGCGGCTCGTCCGTCCGCGCGTCATCATCGGCGTGCCGTCGGAGATCACGCAGGTCGAGCGCCGCGCGGTCAAGGACAGCGCGTATCGCGCGAAGGCGAGCGAGGTTCACCTGATTGAAGAGGGCATGGCCGCCGCGATCGGCGCGGGGATGCCGATCACCGAGGCGTCGGGGAACATGGTCGTCGACATCGGCGGCGGCACCACCGACATCGCGGTACTGTCACTCGCGGGCACGGTCTACAGCAGGTCGGTGCGCGTCGCGGGCAACGCCATGGACGAAGCGATCACGCAGTATGTGCGCAAGGAGCACAACCTGCTGATCGGCGAGCGCACCGCCGAACGGATCAAGATGGAAGTCGGATCCGCGGCGCCGCTCGACAAGCCGAAGACGATTGAAGTGAAGGGCCGTCACCAGCTCGAAGGGAAGCCGACGACGATCGTGGTCAGCGATGGTGAGATTCGCGAGGCGCTGGCCGAGCCGATCCGCCTCATCATCCAGGCCGTGCGCGACGGTCTCGAGCGCACGCCGCCCGAGCTCGCCGCCGACATCTGCGACCGCGGCATCGTCCTCACCGGCGGCGGCGCGCTGCTGCAGAAGATGGACGAGCGGCTGCGCATGGAGACCGGCCTGCCCGTGTCGGTCGCGGATGACCCGCTTTCGTCGGTCGTCCTCGGCGCCGGCAAGATGCTGTCGGATTTCAATCTGCTGCGGAAAATCTCGATCGACTAGTTTTTTGGTTAGTAGTTGGTAGTTCGTGGTTGGTGGTTGCGGGCAACGCGATCACGGGCCGCAGAGACGCAGAGGATCGAATGATTCTTGCGTCTCTTCTTTTTTTGGGGTCGCTTGAAAGACTCGATCCGTGCGATTGGTCCGCTGTGCCCTTCCTGTTCGGCGCAGGTTCCATGGTCAGAGGTCAGCGCCGGCCGGTACCGCTCTTTGTTCAACAGTGTTTTTCGGGCGACCTTGCGGAGACTTGTGCCGCCGACCTTGACATTGTTCGGAGACGAAATCATCAAGCTGCGACCTTGAGCCGCTCTGAGTCTCTGCGTCTCTGCGGCTCGTGACGTCGAACCCCCGAACCCTCGAACCGACTACCAACTACCAACTACCAACTACCAACCCACCTAGATCCACTCCGGCGGCGGCTGGATAGTCGGCTCGGGAGTCTTCCCGGGATCCGGCCGCCCGCTTCCTTCCAATCGACTGATCGCGCGGACGGTCATGTCGTGGTCGCACTCGATCTGGCATGACAGACGGACGCCGGTAAGCCCGCGCTCTTCGAGTCGTGTCTTCTCGGCTTTGGTCATCCGCTGCGGTTCGCCGTCGATGAACTCGATGCGGCAGGTCGTGCAGCGCGCGTTGCCGCCGCACGCGTGCAGGATGTCGACGTGCGCATCCTGCTCGATGGCAAGCACGAGGCGCTTGCCGTTTTCCACATCAACTGGTGTGAAGCCTTCGACGGTCAGTGTCGGCATAGAGGCGCTATGTTAACGTATCGATTTGATCATGGCCGACGCGCCCGACCTGCCCGACCTCCCGCGACCGTCCCAGCTCTGGAAGCAACTCAGCGCCGAGAAGAAGCGCCTCGCCGCGGATTCGTTCTGGCGTGACGACCACGCGACCGCCGAGCAGGCGGAAGCGATCAACCTCATCGCGCAGCGCATCAAGTTCCGCGTGAAGAGCGTCGTGGCGATGCCCGTCGAGAAGAAGTCGCACTACGTGCTGGCCATGCCCGCGATCTCGGAGACGATGGCCGCGCGAATGCTCGTCGCGTATCACCTGGCGCACCAGCGGCCGATGATGGGCGCGTTTCTCGACGCGCTCGGCATCGCGCACGAGGAGGGCATCATCGCCGAAGACGAGGTGCAGCCGCCCTCACCTGATGCGCTGAAGAAAGCCGCGAAGTCGATCGCGGCGTCCTATCCTTCGGAAGACGTGTCCTTATACCTCTCTACTCTCGTCTGGCAGGACCCGGAGACCTGGGGTCCTCTCGCTGATCTTCCCGAAACCAAGTCCGTAGTTGGTAGTTCGTAGTTGGTAGTCAGTCGTTGATAGTTGTCGCGACGAACTACCAACCACCAGCTACCAACTCACAAAAAACATGGAATGGATGACGACGGCCGAAGGGTGGGCCGCTCTTCTGACGCTCACCGTCCTGGAGATCGTCCTCGGCATCGACAACGTCATCTTCATCGCGATCGTCGCCGGAAAGCTGCCGCCGGGCCGCCGCGAGCGCGCGCGGCGCACGGGCCTGTTTCTGGCGATGTTCATCCGCATCGCGCTGCTGCTGTCGATCGTGTGGGTGATGAGCCTGACGCGGCCGCTGATAACGTTGTTCGGCCTCGACCTGTCGGGCCGTTCGCTCATCCTCGCCGGCGGCGGGCTCTTCCTGATCTTCAAGAGCACGCGCGAGATTCACGAGAACCTGGAAGGGGAGGACACGGACGATGCGCCGCACCGGCAGGCCGTCTCCTTCACTGGCGTCATCATCCAGATCCTGCTGCTCGATATCGTCTTTTCGCTCGACTCGGTGATCACCGCCGTCGGCATGGCGGAGTTCGTGTCGATCATGATCGCGGCGATCATCATCGCGGTGTGCACGATGCTGTTTGCCTCGACCGCCATCGCGGAATTCGTCGAGCGCCACCCGACGGTGAAGATGCTGGCGCTCGCGTTCCTGCTGCTGATCGGCCTGTCGCTCATCGCGGAGGGCTTCGGCCAGCACGTGCCGAAGGGGTACATTTACTTCGCCATGGGCTTCTCGGTATTCGTGGAGATGATCAACCTGCGGGTGCGGTCGAAGGCGCACGCCGTGCAGCTTCGCCGCACCTTGCCTGACGAATGAGCGACGCCGAGCCCTCGCTGGCCACGATCGAAGCGCGCACGCACGGCCGCTACCTTGTCCGGCCACCGCGCACGCCAGGACCCTGGCCGCTGCTCGTCGGCTTTCATGGGTACGCCGAGGCGGCCAGCGACCACATGGAGGCGCTGCAGACCATCCCGGGCGCCGACCAATGGCTGCTCGTCTCCGTTCAAGCGCTGCATCCCTTCTACACGCGCAAGGATCGCGTCGTCGCCAGCTGGATGACGCGCGACGATCGCGAGCTCGCCATCGGGGACAACGTCGATTACGTGGGGCGCGTGCTCGCGCGCGTCAGGGCTGACTATCCGGCGTCACCGACGCTGGTGTTTTCCGGCTTCTCGCAAGGCGGCGCGATGGCGTACCGCGCGGCGGTGAATTACCCCGCCAATGGTCTCATCGTGCTCGCCGCGGACGTGCCTCCGGATATCGTCGAGCGTCGCGGCGCCGTACCGCTGCCGGCGATGCTGCTTGGCCGCGGCACCCGCGACGACTGGTATACCGAGGAGAAGCTAGCCGGGGACCGCGCCGCGCTCGCGCGCCTCGATGCTCGCGTCGAGGTGTGCGTCTTCGACGGCGGCCACGAGTGGACCGACGCGTTTCGCGCCGCGGCTGCCGCGTTTCTCCACCGCGTGAGTCAGGAGAAACACGGCAGGTCCTGAAACGCGGAATGCGCTGTCGGCTGAAGGTCGCGGCGGACGAGAACCCGCAGGCGCACGTCGCGACCGAAATCGAACGTTCCACGATCTTCGTACCGCGACCGCAGAAACGCATCGAGTGCCGGGAACGACGCGGCATAATCCGCCGTGTAGACCGGTTCAGGCGGCTCGAAGACAATCGGAACGGGGTGCGCCGCGATGCCCTCGATGACCGTCCGTTGATCCTCCGACCCGGTGAAGTAGTGCGGTCGAATCCATACCTGTCCGCCCGCGAAACCGCGCGCTGACAGGAAATACAGTTCCTGCAGATAGCCAACCGCAAGCACGCGGTCCGTGGGCCTGGTGCACGCGTTCACGTACCGCGCGACGCGCGTGATGCCCGGGTCGTCACCAAAGGCGGCGACGGGTGGATCCGTGGAGAGCAGCGCGTAGACTTCCGACGCCCGGTGCCGCACGCCTGACACGCCGCTGAATGCCCCCGCCTGCCTGAGCTGCGCGGACACCTGTTCGATCGACTGGGTACTGAGAATCGTCAACAGCAACAGCACGCAAGTCGCCGCAATGCCGAGGAGGCGCAGCGGCCGCCGCGACGCGTTGATCATCACCGCCACGAGCCACGCGGCAAGAACGCCGGTGACTTCCGTCACGTCAGCGAGCCGCGACGTCAGACTGCCCCGCAGGAAGCCGCGATCGATGAGCACGGCGAGCAGGACGACGATGGCCATTTTCTCCGCGCCGCGCGTCCATCGCTCCGGAGACGGCGCCTCCGCGCGTCGCAGCAGCGCGATCATCGCGGCCAGTGGCAGACCCCACATCAGATAGTAGAGAAACGGCGCCGCGTTTTCGGCGCGCAGAACTCCCGGCAGCACGCGATAGCGTGTTGCCGCCGCGCCCAATCGTTCGATGGCCGTCGGCTGACGCGCGTAGGCCGGATCGTTGATGACGAAGAGCGACCGGTCGATGCCCTGCGTGTCGGCAATCGCCGGCTCGGTGACGATCGCCTGCAGGCGCTGCCGTGACCAGTCCGTCAGCAAATACGTGCGCACACCGGATGGACGCACGTCGAACAGACGCAGCCCGTGCCGCCGCTCGTCCTCCTCGCGCGTGCGATCCGTGACCGCCGCTGCCCATCGCACGTTGACGTGTGGCAGCTGCGGCGGCCGTTCGACTCGAACCACGGCTGGCATCGACCAGTCGAAGCTGAAACGCGGGCGCTGCAGCGTCGTATGCGGCAGCTCGGCCTGGATGAACGACCCGAACGCGCGGAAGTAGTGGACGACGCCGCCGTGCGCCTGCATCCAGATCAGATACGGCGACAGCGCGGCGGTCGTCATCGCGGCAAGCAGGACGGTCTCCGTCGCCGCGCGTCGCAGCGTCCTGTCATGGGCGACGACCACCGACGCCGCTCCGGCAACGAAGATGTAGATGCCGTGATCGTGCCGCAGGAGGAAACCGAACGCGATGCTCAGCGCCATGAGCGCGAGCGATCGCCGCGTCGGCCGGTCGATGTACCACCAGCACACGGGGATGGCCACGGCATACGCAAGCAGCTTCGGGTAGTTGTACAACCGCGGCGCCATGGCGATCTGCAGGAGAGCGATCGCGACGGCAATCGCCGTCGACCCGCTCGCGCGGCGTGCGAGCCAGAACAGCGCCGCGCAGCTGAGGCCGAGCAGTCCCATCGTCAACACGGCTTCCGCGAACAACGTATGCCCGAAGGTGAGGAGACTCGCCGCCGACAGCATCACCGGCAGGGGCTGTCCCTGATCCCAACCTGGCAGCGGCATGTCGCCGAGCACGACCTGCTGCGCCTCGGACAGCGTGACGAACTCATCGTTCTCGAAGCCACCGAGCGGACCGCCGAGCGCCCCGAAGCGGTAGACGCACGTGAGCGCGGCGAGGAATGCGCCGATGCAAATCAGGACCGCGACACGCCCGCGCGCGCGCGATGTAGGTACAACTCTCCCAAGCGAGAGCGCTTGCGCATTGGACATCTGGGGGAATCCGAGGGGGAGTATACCTAAGATCGGCCATTGAGTGACTGGCGCGTCGGTGCCATCTACAATCCCTACGAAGTGCCGTTCACGTACGACGCACCGTTGACTCCGGTTCGCCAGCGCGTCAACGGCCGCACGATTGCCGTTTCGATTATTGCCTCCGGGTTGGTCGCCGCCACGATGCTGTATCGAGTCCTCGCCATGGGGGGGCCCCTGGGAGGCTTCGAGAACGATCAGTTCGTCACCCTGTCCCAGGCGCAGCAAATTGTCATGGGTGACTGGCCGGTACGCGATTTCGTCGCGCTCGGCAAGCCCTTGACGCTGCTCTTGTCCGCATTCGGCCAGGTGTTTCTCGGGCGAACGCTGCTCGCGGAAGCCGTGCTGACGTCAGCGTTCCTGGGCGTCTGCGCGGCGGTCCTCTTTGTCATGGGCTGTCGCGCCTCGGGGTCGATCGTGATCCCGCTGCTGGTGGCGCTGATGCAGATCGCCATGGCGCCGCGCTTCTATAACTATCCGAAGCTCCTCGCCTACGCGATGGCCATCCCCGCCCTGTGGTGGTACATCGACCGTCCCGACCGGCGGCGGCTCGCCGTTCTCGCGCTTGTCGGCGTCCTGGCGTTTCTCCTTCGCTACGATCACGGTGTCTACGTGGGCATCGCGGCGATCCTCGCGGTCGCGCTCGCATGGCGGCTGGACGTGCGGCGGATGGCGACCGACATTGCGCTCCTGGGGGCGATGGCGTTCGCGCTCGTGGCTCCCTACCTCGTGTTCATTCAGTTGAACGGCGGGCTCGTCGAGCATTTTCAATCGTTCGTTCGCTACGCCACGCAGACCGCATCGCGCACCGCCTATCGTCCGGTGGACATGTCACTCGATTGGTCACAACCGTTCGTCACGCGCGTGCCGACCTTGCGCGACGGGCCGCGGATCAACGTGCGATGGGTGCCGGGCATGGCGCCGGCGCAACGCGCCGCGCGTGAGGAGGCACTCGGCCTCGTGGAGCCGGAGCCTATTCGGGCGGACGTCGTCAAGTACGCGTTGCTGGACTCGTCTCCAGCGCGTCTCGCCGCCATCGTGACCGATGCGGCGATTGCCGACACCTCGGGAATCGATCGCGACACGTTCGTGATCAACGATCCGTTCTATACACACGTGCCCACGCCGGGCGACCGGTTCGTGGCGTTCATGACAAGCGTGCGGATATTGCCCGGCATCTTTCGTCCGGTGAACGCAGCGCCGTTTCTCTTGCACCTGATGTACTTGATACCGCTCGCCGCGCTGATACTCGTGCTTGCGGGAGGCGCCGGTTCGGCAACGATGGCGGCAGGCAGGCCATCGACGGCGAAGATTGTGGTGCTTGTCGTATTGACGCTGCTTGTCGAACGGAGCTTTCTGCGCGGCAACCTGCCGTCGCGGCTGGCGGATGTGAGCGAACCAGTCGGCATCCTTGCGTGCTGGGTCGCCGCGGCGATGCTGCTGCGATCGTCACGTTGGGGCACGTGGCTCGCGGCGGGCTCGCTGCTCGCCGTGTTCGCGGCCTCGGCGGCGAGCGTCGAAGCGCTGGAGAATGTGTCCGGACAGGTACGGCAGTCGGGCATCGTCACGGGTGAGGTCCGCGATCGTGCGGCTGGTGTCTACACGCTGCTCACGGCGCAGCCGCCCGTTGACGCCTGGCCTGCCGACACCGTCGGCATGGAGGCCCTCGCCCGCTACGTGCGCAGCTGCACCGCTCCAACCGATCGTGTGCTCGCCGTCGGGTACATCCCCGAGCTGTTCTTCATGGCATCACGCCAGTTCGCCGGTGGCCATGTGTGGATTCAGCCTCGTTTCTTCAACACCGCCGGGCACCAGGCGTTGATGATCGACAGGATCCTGAGCTATCGCGTGCCCATCGCGATCACCGTGGCCGAGCCCGAGTACACGGCCGATTATGTGAAGAGTTTTCCGGCGCTCACGAACATGTTGCACCGCGAGTATCAGGAGGCTGCGACCGAGGACTTCGGACGCGGTTTTCGATTCCGGATCCTGATCCGGCAGGGGATCACGCCGACGCGGACCTACCAACCGAGCCATCTGCCGTGCTTCTCATCGTGAGACAGCGGTGACGCTCCGCGAGCTTGGATGGAGCGATCGGTTTGCCGCCGCGTACCAACCGTGGGAATCGAAGATCGACATCCAGCCCGGACGCGTCGCGATCGAGTTCAACCAGATTTTTCGCATCTACGTCGACGGCGGGGAGATCGACGCCGTCACCGCCGGACGCCTGAAGCATCGTGCGCGCGGGCGCGTCGAGCTGCCGGCCGTCGGCGACTGGGTCGCGCTTCGCAAACGTCCCGAAGAAGATCGCGGCGTCATCGTGGAAGTCCTGCCGCGCCGCAGCGCCTTCACGCGCCGCGCGGCCGGCGAACCGACCGGCGAGCAGGTGGTCGCCGCCAACGTGGACGTGGTGTTCGTCGTGATGGGGCTCGATCGTGACTACAACCATCGCCGGCTCGAGCGCTACCTGCTGATGGCGCGCGAGAGCGGCGCGTCGCCGGCCATCATCCTCACCAAGCCGGACCTCTCGTCCGATCTGTCCTCGCAGCTCAACGACGTGACGACGCTGGCGGGAGATGTCATCGTACACGTGGTCAATCCGAAAGCGGGAGAAGGGCTCGATCACGTGCGGCGGCATCTCGCGCCGGGGCGTACGGCGGCGCTGCTCGGATCGTCCGGGGTAGGGAAGAGCACGATCATCAACCGGTTGGTTGGCGAAGACGTCCGCCGCACGCAGGAAGTGCGCGCGGCCGACTCGCGCGGCCGCCACACGACCTCGCATCGTGAGCTCGTCGTGCTGCCGGACGGTGGGCTGATCATCGACACGCCGGGGATGCCGCGACGAGCCGCGATGCGCCGTCAAGGCCGCCGTCGCCGAAGGAACGGTTTCAGCCGATCGGCTCGACAGCTACCTCAAGGTGCAGGACGAGCTCGCGGAGCTGGCGCGCCAGCAGGAGGAGCGGGCGCGGAAGATGAAGCGCTAGGCGGCGGAGGGGCGGGTGGAAGCAGCAGATCCGCTTGCGGAATAGGCTTCGGCCCCGACGGATACCTCGATTGATAGACCGGTGCGTCCGGCAGCCGCGGCATATCCGCGCTCACGAACTGATCGACCGGCATCACCCAGAGTCCGCCGAGCAGCACCACCACCAGCAGCGCCACCGCCATCAACACAAGACGCCGCCGGCTTGGCGCCGCGGCTGTCCCCGTTGAGGCTTTTGCGGCTTTCCGCTTCGGGCGGCCGGTCGCCGGAAGACGCAATCCCAGACTCGCTGCCCCCTCCTCGACGATCGCCGGCGTCAGCCGGTTCACACGCATCTGCGCCGCCTGCATCAGCGAGCGATCGCAGAGCAGGTTGATGATGCGCGGCACGCCGCCCGTGAAGGCGTGCACGAGATCGAGCGCGGCGGGTTCGAAGGTGACCGCCGTCGATCCGCGCGCGACCCACAGCCGATGCGCGATGTAGGCCTCGACCTCCTCGCGGTTGAGCGGCTTGAGCGTGGCGCGAATCGAGATGCGCTGATCGAGCTGCCGCATCTCCACCGCCGCGAGCATGTCGAGCAGGTTCAGCTGGCCGACGAGCACGATTTGCAGCAGCTTCGATTCGTTCGTCTCCAGGTTGGAGACGATGCGGATCTGCTCGAGCACCTGCGGCGAGAGGTGCTGCGCCTCGTCGATGATCAGCACCGCGCTGCCGTGAATCGGCATCAGCGAGAGCAGGAACTCGTGCAGCGTGCTGATGAGCGCGTGCTTGCTCGCGGTGGCGATGCGTCCGCTGCGCACGCCCTCGCGCGAGACGACGCCGAAGTCGAGCAGCACTTCGCGCAGCAGCTCTTCGACCGACAGAAACGGATTCAGAATCAGCGACGTGAAGACGCTCGCGTCGAGCTGCTCGAGAAGCGCCCGGCAGCTCGTCGTCTTGCCGGTGCCGATGTCGCCCGTGAGGACGATGAAACCTTCCTTGCGGCGGATGGCCTGCTGCAGGAGGGTGATCGCTTCGTCGTGCGATTCGCTGCGGTAGAGGAACCGCGGATCAGGTGTCAGCGTGAACGGCGGTTGTACGAAGCCGAAATACTGCTCGTACATCGACGCGTCGCGGGTCTGCGCGGTGGCCTGGGAACTCACGCCCACGCCAATATAACAGGGAATGCCTATAATCCCGGCATGATCGCGCTGCTGATTCTGCTGTCGCTGCTCGCGCTTCCGCATCCGGCCATGGCGCAGGCCCGCGCACAGGCGCCGCCATCCCGTCCGCCGGCGACGCGCCCGCAGCCCGCGCGGCCGCCTGCGCCCGCGGATACCTATTTCGTCAGCACGCTGTCCGCGGCGGAAATCCAGAACAAGCAGGCCGTGATCGAGACGCCGATGGGCACCATCGTGCTCGACTTGCTCGCCGATGCCGCGCCGAATCATGTCGCGCACTTCATCACGCGCGCCCGCGAGGGTGCGTATGACGGCACGATCTTTCATCGCGTGATCCCGAACGGGATCATCCAGGGAGGCGATCCGCTCTCCACAGATCCCGCGCAAAGTGCACGCTACGGCACAGGTGGCATGCGGGAGCTGCGCTTCGAACGGAACAGCGAGCAGATGTCGCGCGGCGCGGTGGCGGCCACGCTCGCGCCGGGGATGCCCGACAGCGGCGGCTCGCAGTTCTTCATCTGCATCTTCGACCAGCTGCCGCTCACAGGTCAGTACACCGTGTTCGCCCGCGTGGCCGAAGGGCTGAACGTCGCGCAGAAGATCTCGCAGGTGGAGGCCGACAACACCGTGCCGAAGCAGCGCGTCGCCATGACGAAGGTGACCATTCGCGACAAGCCAGCGGCTGGTCCCGAGCCGTTCGCGACGGAAACGGCGGAGGAGCTGTCGAAGTATCGCGCGGTGCTCGAGACGTCGATCGGGAACATCACCTTCCAGTTCTTCCCGGACAAGGCGCCGAATCACGTGCGGAACTTCCTGCGCCTCGTCGATGATCAGCACCGCGCTGCCGTGAATCGGCATCAGCGAGAGCAGGAACTCGTGCAGCGTGCTGATGCATCGTCCTCGCGCGTACGCCGGTGCTCGACGGGAAATACACGGCTTTCGGCAAGGTGGTGGAGGGCATGGAGGTCGTCGAAAAGATCGAAGCCGTTACCGTCAACGGCGAGACCCCCGTCAAGCGCGTCGAGTTGAAGAAAGTAGCCGTAACGAAGATCCCGTGAATTGCGGACGTCCAGCCCCGGAGTAAGGGTAATGCTCGGTTTCGTTCGGTACTGCTTGCTGGAACGTCCCTCGACGAGCAGGTGGACGTGATCGGGCATGAAGCAGTACGCCAGAACCGCAAACGAACAGTCGCGTGCGGCGCGCGAAATCTGCTCCAGCACAAGGGCGACGGCGTCGGCGGTGATGAAGACCGGCGAACGCTCAAACGTGCAGAACGTCAAGAAATATGCGTGGAAGCCGATGTAATCGAAGACGCGAAGATGCTGCGGCTGCCGCGGTCGCACGCCAGGGACGGCGCAATTCGCGTTCCACGTGGCGTCCGGCTTTAGCCGGACGTCCGCCATCATCTCGATCTACTATTCGGCCCGGAGGGCGGATATGAGAGGCATTCTGATCGGCGCGCTCGGCGCGACCGTCGTTGTCGTCGCGCTCATGGCGCAGGGCGGGAGCAACGCGAATCCGAAACCGACCTGCAACATGTGCCCGGGGACCTACATTCCACTGTCGGAGCTCGACGCCTATCGGCAGAAGGCGATCAAGGAGAACCTGGTCGATCAGCAGGTGCGCGACATCGACGGGACGGCGACGCTCAAGCTGGGGCCCGCCATCACCAACATGGTGCGGCGGCCCGCCACGCAGGAAACCGTGCGCCTGTTCAACGGGCCGGGCAACAACGGCTCCGAGATCACCAACGGCAAGAGCTACAACCTCAAGCCGGGCGATGTCATCGTCATCCCGGCCGGCACAGGGCATCAGTTCACAAAAATCGACGACCACATTGACTATCTGATGGTGCGCATCGATCCTGACAAGGTGACGCCACTCAGGGATGAAGCCGCATCCCAGCAGTATCTGAAGACCGGCAAACAGCCGGGGGCGTCCAACTAGCACGCATCATGAAGCTTTCTGTTCGCATCCGTCTGTCACTGCTGCTGGCCGCGCTGGCGGCGGCGGTCGCGTCCGCCGCCGCCCAGCAGTACGCCATCCCGCCGAATGTCGCCGCCGCGAAGCTCGAGGACGTCGTCCCCGTCGATCCGCAGATCACGGTCGGCCGGCTGCCGAACGGCCTGCGCTACTACATCCGCGCCAACCAGATCCCGCAGGCGCGCGCGGAGCTGCGGCTGGTCGTCAACGCGGGCTCGGTGCTCGAGGAAGAGGACCAGCGCGGTCTCGCGCACTTCGTCGAGCACATGTCGTTCAACGGCACGCTCCACTTCCCGGGGCTCGACGTCGTCAACTTCATGCAGTCGCTCGGCATGCGCTTCGGCGCGCACGTCAACGCGAACACGAGCTTCGACGAGACGGTCTACGAGCTGCAGATCCCGACTGAGAATCCGGCGGTCATCGATCGCGCGCTCCTGGCGCTCGAGGACTGGGCGCACAACGTCACGTTCGACCCGACGGAGATCGAGAAGGAGCGCGGCGTCATCCTCGAGGAATGGCGTCAGGGGCTCGGCGCCGAGGAGCGGATCTCCAACAAGCAGTTCCCGCTGCTGCTGAAAGGGTCGCGCTATGCGGACCGGCTGCCGATCGGCACGCCGGACATCATTCGCAATGCGAATCCCGATCGGCTGCGCGAGTTCTACAAGGATTGGTATCGCCCGGATCTGATGGGTGTGGTCGTCGTCGGCGACGTCAACAAGGCGATGGTCGAGAACCTGATCAGATCCCACTTCGCCGCGATTCCGACGGCGCTCGATCCGAAGCCGCGCCCGGTCTTCACCGTCCCCGATCGGCCGGGCACGGGCACCGTCTACACGACGATCACGGATCCGGAGGCGACGAGCACGCGCATCGACATTTCCGTGCGGATGCCTGCGCGCCGCTTCGTCACCATCGGCGACTACCGCCGCTCGATCGTCGAGCGGCTGTTCGGCGCGCTGCTCTCCGCGCGCCTCGGTGAAATCTCGAGTCAGCCGAACGCGCCGTTCCTGCGCGCGCAGACGGATCGCGGGTTGCTGGTCCGCACGGCCGAAGTGACGACGCTCGTCGCGCTGGTGCCGCCCAACGGCGTGGAGCGCGGGCTGACGTCGCTCTTCACCGAGGTCACTCGCGTCGCGCGCTTCGGCTTCACGCAGACCGAGGTCACTCGCGAGAAGCTGAACACGCAGCTGTATCTGGAACGCGCGATGGCCGAACGCGAGAAGAGCGACTCGGGCCCGCTCGCGGACGAATACGTCCGCAACTTCATTCACAACGAGCCGATTCCCGGCATCGTCTACGAGTACGGCCTGAGCCAGCGGTTCACGCCCGAGATCACGCTCGCGGAGGTCAACGCGCTCGCCAGGGACTGGGTGCCGGATCACGATCGTCTCGTCCTCGTCGCGGCGCCCGAAAAAGATCGCGCGCTGCTGCCGACCGAGGCGCGCATGGCCGCGGTCATCAAGGCGGTCACCGATGCACCGCTCACCGCCTATGTCGACACCGTCAGCAACATGCCGCTCATGGCGATGAAGCCGGCGCCGGGAACGGTCGCGAAGGAAACGAAGAACGACGCGATCGGCGTCACGGAGTGGACGCTCGCGAACGGCGTGCGTGTGGTGCTGAAGCCGACCACCAACAAGCAGGACGAAGTCATTTTCCGCGCCGTGAGCCCCGGCGGCACGTCGCTGGTAAGCGACGCGGACTTCCTTCCCGCTGCCACCGCCGCGGATGTGATCGAGCAGGGCGGCCTCGGCACCTTCAACAGCACCAATCTCGCGAAGGTGCTCGCGGATCCGGTCGCGTTCGGCGTGCTGAAGGATCAGCTGAAGGTCGCGCTCGCCAATCAGCGATCGATGCCCGAGACGCTGTTCGACGAGACCCTCAGCGCCGCGCTCACGCAGAACCATCCACGGGCGCAGCCGCTGACGCCCGAGCGGCTCGACCAGATGAATCTCGAGAAGTCGCTTGCCTTCTACAAGGACCGCTTCGCCGACGCGAGCAACTTCACGTTCGTCTTCGTCGGCAGCTTCGACCTGCCGACGATGAAGCCGCTCGTGGAGCGGTATCTGGGCAGCCTGCCGTCACTGCGCCGCATGGAGACGGTGAAGGACGTCGGCATGCATCCGCCGGCGGAGGTCGTCAACAGGGAGGTGCGCGCCGGCATCGAGCCGCGCAGCCAGGTGTCGATCGTCTTCAGCGGGCCGTTCCAGAACGACGAGCAGCATCGCGTCATCGCCAACGCCATGGCCGACACGCTGGGCGGCAACCTGCAGCGCACGCTGCGCGAGGACCTCGGCGGGACGTACGGCGTCAGCGTCGAACCGAATTACCAGAAGCGCCCGACGCAGGAGTACCGCATCGCCATCAACTTCGGGTGCGATCCGCAGCGCGTGAACGACCTGGTCGCCGCCGCGTTCCGTGTGATCGACACGTTCAAGGCGGTGGGCCCGAGCCAGAGCCAGGTGGCCGACGCGCGCCAGGGGCTGACGCGCGACCTCGAGGTCAACAGCCGCGACAACCAGTACCTGCTGAACCGGCTGCTGTTCAAGTACGAGTACGGCGAGAACGTCGCGGACGTCTTCAACATGCAGCCGTTCTACGAGCAGGTGACCACCGCCGCCATCCGCGACGCCGCGCGGATGTACCTGAACACCAACCGCTACGTGAAGGTCACGCTGATGCCGGTGACGAACTGATTTCGGAGGGTACGCAGAAATTCCACTATCGGGAGTGCACCGCTTCGTCCGAGACCGGTTCCGACACCGGTTCCCATTGACTCTCGCGATCGACGATGGCATCGTCGTCGATGAGGTTGTGAGGAGCATGCTCGATGGAGCGGCGGGGCGGCTTGGCCATGGCTGACGATCGGTTCGAGCTCCGGCTCACGCAGGAGACGGGCGCGATACGACAGGAGATTGCGTCTCTCCGTGCGGACATGGCCACACGCACGGAGCTCGAGGCTGTCCGTCAGGAGATCAGCGCACTGCGTGAGAACGTCGCGACGCGCGCCGAGCTCGAAGCGACGCGCCAGGAAATGGCCGCTGGATTTGCGCGGCTCGAGCGCCAGATTGCGGAATCGCGCGTCGAATCGATCAAGTGGTCCTTTCTGTTCTGGACCGGCCAGTGCCTCACGATTATCGGGTTCCTGGTCGTTTTTCTCAGGAATCGATAGCCGCTCTTGACAGGCGTCGGCGGCATATGTATCGTCTGTCGATATAACGACGGGCGATTGACGTGCTGACCCGCAACGAGTTCCACGTTCTCCTCGCGCTGCTTGATGGTCCGCGGCATGGCTACGGCATCATGCAGGACGTCAAGGAGCTGACCTCGGGCGAACTGAAGCTCGGCCCGGGCACTCTGTATACGGCCATCGCGCGACTCGAGCGCGCCGGGCTCATCGGCGAATGCGAGGCCGATGCCGACCGGCGCCGCTGCTACCGCATCACCAGAAAAGGGAAGTCCGCCGCGAGCGAGGAAGCCGAGCGCCTGCGGGCGCTCGTCCGGGCCGCGCGCAAAGGCGGGCTGCTGCCGAACGCGTCATGAGGCGCGACTGGCTCTGCTCGCTGCTGCTGCGTCTGTATCCGGCGCCATTCCGGAAGCAGTACGGGCAGGAGATCACCGACACCATTCGCGATCTTCGACGCGCCTCGTCGGCATCGACGCTTCGATTCTGGCTGTTCATCGGCGCCGACGCGTTCCGCGCCGCGATCGAGCAGCAGCGCGATGCGTGGAGGGGCCGCAGCCGCACCGCGATCAACTGGATCGCCGCCTGTACGCTCGGCGCCGCGGCATGGAAAGCGCTCGCCACCGCCCTGGCATGGCTGTTTGCGTATCTCTATCACCCCTACCTCGAAGGCACGGTGCTGAGTCCCTGGCTGTACGGCGCGACGCTCGGCGCCGGCCTCGGCATCGCGCAATGTCTCGTCGTCCGCCAGCTTCCACGTCCGGCATGGATGGTCGTGAGCGCGGCGTGTGCGGCCGTCGGCCTCGAGGTGGCGATGCGCAGCGGGTCATGGACGGGACCGATCGGGTTCGGAACGGTCATCGGGGTGACCGTGGCGTGTGGGCAATGGATGGTCCTGCGCGAGCGGTTTCACCGGGCGTCGTGGCTGGCCGCCGTCGGTGGGGCTGTGCTGTCGGTGGCGGCGATCTCGCTCGGTGTCGCAGCCAATCGCGCTCCGCTCGCCGTCAATGCGCTGAACCACTACGCGACCGCCGGGGATCGCGCGCCGATGGTCCCCGTGCAGATGCTCTATGCACCGATGGACTGGAGCGAGTGGATGTTCGGCGTCATCGCGATTGCGGTCTCCGGGCTCGTCGTTGGAGCGATTACCGCGAAACCTGTCGCGGCATTGTTGTCCGATGCGCGTTAAATCTTCCGAGACTACGCCTCGTCATCTTTATCTCCGGCGCCGCGAGTTCGTCGCGATGTGTGCGGCGGCGGCCGCGTCGATCGGGATCGGCGTCGGCGCCTCCCAGCAGCGTCGCAGGCTGACGACGACGTCGAAGATGGTGACGACGGCCGACGCGCTCACGCCGTATGACGCCGTCACGCACTACAACAACTTCTACGAGTACGGCGAGGACAAAGACGATCCGGCCCGTTATGCCAACGCCTTTACTGCCGCGCCGTGGACGGTCGAAGTGACCGGAGAATGCGCGAAGCCGGGCCGCTACGCGATCGAAGACATCCTGCGTCCGCATCCGCTCGAGGAGCGGGTGTATCGCATGCGCTGCGTCGAAGGGTGGTCGATGGTCGTTCCGTGGGTCGGCTTCCCGCTTCGTGACCTCGTTCGCCGGTTGGAGCCGAATGGGAATGCACGATTCGTCGAGTTCACCACCGTTGTGCGGCCACAGGAGATGATCGGTCAGCGCCGCCGCTTCCCTGAGATTCTGTCGTGGCCCTACAAGGAAGGGCTGCGCATGGACGAAGCGATGCATCCGCTCACGCTGATGGCCGTCGGCCTCTACGGCGAGACACTGCCGAACCAGAACGGCGCGCCGCTGCGTCTCGTGGTGCCCTGGAAGTACGGCTTCAAGGGCATCAAGTCCATTGTCAGGATTTCATTCGCTCGCAACCAGCCGGCGACGACATGGCAGCAGGAGTGGCCCGAGGCGTACGGCTTCTACTCCAACGTCAATCCGGGCGTGGCGCATCCTCGCTTCAGCCAGGCGTACGAACGTCGTATCGGCGAGTTCCTCAGGTTCCGATTTGAAACCGCGATCGCGCGGCGCGTTCCGTCTTGAGTACCCGTTACACATTTGATTGCAGACGAGGCGCCGGCACTTGGTCCAGAATGCATCGACCCTCAGATGCGCAGCGCCATCTCGAACATCAACTGGAAACTGATCGCCTTCTGGGTGCTGCTCTGGTGGTTCGTCTATTCGGCGCCGACCGAAGGCTCGCTCACGCAGCTGCTGTCGAGCGCTGACGTGGCGAGCCAGGCCGACACCTTCTAGCGATGCCGCGTCATCGTCCGGTGCAGCGGTTCAGTGCGCCGACGACGGTGGTGAATCGGTCGCCATCGAACTCGGTCTGCGAATAGATTCCGAGCCAGACAAAGCGGGTACGCCCTGATCGCTGCGGCAGCGCTCCGCAGACGGTGAGCACGCCGCTGCGCAGCCTCGCGATGGAGCGGCTTCCACCCATGCTGACGTTGATCGTCGGCCAGCCTTTCGCCTGCTGGTGGCGCCAGTTGTTGAAGAACCCGATGTCGTACACGCCCGGCGTCTGCGAGTCGTAGAGCTCCGCGAAATAGGCGAGCACGCGTCCGCTCGGATTCAGGTCGCGCGCTCCGACACGCCTCCACGTTCCGCCATCCTCGGCCATGAACTCGTAGCCGTTCTGCCGTGCGGCGGCGTTCAGCCGTCCGAGATTCGGCCCGCTGTCGTCGTCACCGCGCAGGCACCGCGCGATCAGCGTCCGGTCATCATGCTGGCTGCTGGTGTCGTCGTACACCCACATTCGCGGCCGCGCGCTGCTCGCGCCCTTGATCGTGAAGTGACCGTTGGCGACGTTGCACGTGCGCCAGACGTTGTCGCGTTCGTTGGGCGGGTTCGGCTGGCTGCCCGCGATGTCGAGCGGCGGCTGCAGCGGCACCCAGCAGCCGTTGCGCCGCGGAGGACCGCTGTACCGGTCGAAGTCGATCGACTTCGCATAGGTGGCGAACATCACATGGATGCGCCTGCGGCACGGGGCCGCCGCCTGCAGTTGGCGTGTGCCGCCGTCGCCCGAGAGATCCGGGAACGCGAGCTGATCGATCTCGTCTCCGGTCAGCGCGCGCGACCACCAGCCGATCTCATCGAGCATGCCCTGCAGCGGCCTCGTGGCGTCCTGTCCGGTGCAGGCACCTGATGCGGCAGTCAGTTCGGCGCCATTCGAGACATTGGTCGGCTCCCCGCTCGTCGCGCTCGAATCGAGCGCGCCGTCGACGTAGGCGGAGACCACCGTGCCGCGGCGCACGACGGCGACGTGGTGAAACAGGCCATCGTTGAGCGCATCCACACTGAAGAACACCACGTAGTTGGTGGCCGAGGCATCCTGATCGAGCTCGGTGACGAGATGGCCATCCTGCAGGCGCAGGTTCCAGAAGTTCGAGTGATCGCAGATGGACCGCTTGGCAAAGAGATCGACAAGACCGGCCTGCGTGGTCTCCAACCAGAAGGCGAAGGTGAAGTCACCGCTGCCCACGTCGGCGGCGGCGCTGCCGAAGTTCACATGGGCGCCGCTGCCGTCGAAGCTGAATGCCTCGCCGGACTGCGTCGGCTCGAACGTGACGGTGCCAGCCAGCGTGCCGTTGTTGCCTCCCACCGCGTCATTGGCGTTGCCGTCAGCCGGCCAGTAGCTTTCGAGGCCGGCGGCCAGCGTGCCGTCCGGCGCGGATGCGACGACGCCGCGCGTGAACACGAACGCGGCGAGCACGGCTCCGCACAGAGCAATGAATGCGCACGACGATGTGATTCGGATAGGGGATGTGTGAACGGTCTTCATGCGGGGCCCTCTCGTGAGGGCCCAGTATCGAAGCGCGTCGGAACGCGTGTAAAGCTCGTCCGCCGGGATGTGACGCGCGTGTCAGGCCGTGCGCCTGCAGTCACACGTCGCGACAATCGTTACGACTGACCCTTCAGGTACTTCTTCAGCCTCTCGGTGCTGACCTCGGCGCCGTAGACGTTTAGCCGGGGTTCTGCTTCGAGTTCGACTGCGAGTCGGCGACCACCATGTGGTCGTTGCGATCGATGTAGATGCCGCTCGGCCGCCCGAACTGCTTCCACTGATCGAGGAACTTGCCGTCCTGATCGAAGATCTGGACGCGGCTGTTGCTGCGATCGGCGACGAAGATGCGGCCGCGCGAATCGATGGCGATGCTGTGCGGGGTGTCGAACTCGCCAGGTCCCGTGCCGCGCTTGCCCCACGCCTTGATGAACTTGCCGTCCTTCGAGAACTTCATGATGCGATTGACTGGCGTGTCGGCGATGTGGCCGTCGGCGACGAAGATGTCGCCGTTGGCCGCGATGGCGACGTCGCACGGGCCGCTGAACACGTCGGTGCCGCTGCCGGCGACACCGGCCTTGCCGAGCGACATCAGCAGCTTTCCGTCACGGTTGAACTTGAGGACCTGGTTGCCCTTGCCGTCTTTCACCTGCGCGTCGGTGACCCAGACGTTGCCGTCGCGGTCGATCGTCATGCCGTGCGCCTGCACGATCATGCCGGTGCCGAAGCTCGTCACGAGCTTGCCAGTTGGATCGAATCGCATCACGGGCGGATCCGATCGATGGAAGACCCACATGTCGCCGTTGGCGGCAGGGTCGACGGAGATGACGCCGGCCCATTTGGCGCCGGCGGGCAGCTTCGCCCAGTTCGCGTCTTCGCGGTACGGATTCGGCGCGCTGCTCTGCGCGGCAATCGTGACGACAGCGATCACGAGGAGGGTCACGAGGCCGGCTGCGACTTTCACCACACGTGCATGTGCCATACGGTCCTCCAGCAAATAGGACGCGATTGTAGCTCCGTTCGTCAGCGCGCGGCGGCGGCGAAGACCTGCCCGAACGCGTTGGCAAGCGTGACGGCCATCAGAATGCCGCCGACGCCGATCGTGACCATCGCCACGAGTCTCTTCGCATCGAACCGCCCGGCGCGCAGCAGCGTGATTCCGACGATGAAATTGAAGCTGCCCCAGAGCACGTTGATGATGGGCGAGGACATCCCTTGTCCGGGCGGCGACGCGAACGGGCTGGGAAACGGACGGCCGGAGATGCCGTTGGTGAAGTGCGGGACGGAATTGACCAGAAAGACGCCTGCGAAGAACAGCGCCAAGTAGTGATACCAGCGCATGTCGGCTCCTTGTTGCAAATGGATGGCGATAGCCTTGCTCAACTCGGTGCCCGTGTCCAGCGCCTTTCACTCATTCTTTCTGTACGCTCAGGCGACGAAGCCACGGAGAACACCAGCATGAAGGTTGCTGGACGAAGGCTCAGGCCTTGTGTACAGCGGTGACGACGCCCACCAGGAAATCGAGCCGGATGCGCTCGCCATCCTGCAGCCCGGGGCCGAGCGCCTCCGCGCCGACGCGCGCCACGCGCGTCTGCCCATCGGATTCATCGACGAACTTGTAGTGGACGTCGTACGACAGCTGCCCGTGGATGCTGATCGGCTGCAGCTTGTGGAGCACCGCCTCGCGAGAGCCTTTAAGCATGAAGCGTCTAGGTTACTGCGTCGAAGGGGAGCCGTGGCTGCGGATGTTCCGGCGGCACAAACGGCGTTTCACACAGATTATGCACGCTGACGCCGAGCAGGCGCACGGGGACGCGCCCGGCATCCGTGCGCTCCAGCAGCGCCAAGGCGCGGCGGACGATGGTCTCCTCGTCCCGCGTCGCGTCTTCCGTGTGGCTGCGCGTGATCGTCGTGAAGTCGTGATAACGGACCTTGATGGTCACCGTCCGCGCGTACAGCGCGCGCTTGAGCAGCCACCCGGCGGCATCGCGCGCCATCGCGGCGATCTCGTCGCGGATGTCGTTGATGTCGCTGAGATCGTGCGCGAAGGTGTTCTCACTTCCAGACGACTTCGGCTCGTGCCCGGCGACGACGGCGCGATCGTCCTCCCCGCGCGCGAGATGCTGCAGCCACTCGGCGAGCGAGCCGACGGTGGTGCGCAGCACGTCCGGATCGGCGGCGCGCACGTCAATCAGCTTCTCGATGCCCGCGGCGCGCAGTTTCTTCGCGGTCACGGGCCCGACGCCCCACAGCGCATCCACCGGCAACCCCTGCAGGAACGATTCGACGCGCCCGGGCGCAATCACCGTCAGGCCATCGGGCTTCTTCCAGCCCGATGCGATCTTCGCGAGAAACTTGTTCGGCGCGACGCCTGCGGATGCGGTGAGTCCGGTCGCGGCGCGGATCTCATCCTTCAGCCGCCGCGCGACGGTCATGCCGAGCGGCTCGTTCCACGCGTTCTCGGTCACGTCGAGATACGCCTCGTCCAATGACATCGGTTCGACCAGCGGCGTGATCGACCGGAAGATGGCGAACACCTGCTGCGATACCGTGCGGTACTTGTTGAAGTCGGGATGCACGATCACCAGCCGCGGACAGAGCCGCACCGCGCGCGACATCGGGATCGCGGAGCGGACACCGAAGGTCCGCGCCTCGTAGCTCGCCGCCGCGACGACGCCGCGCTTGTCGGGATCGCCGCCGACCGCGACCGGCACCCCGCGCAGCGCCGGATGGTCCCGCTGCTCGACGGATGCGTAGAACGCATCCATATCCACATGGAGGATGCGCCGCAAGCCGGGACGGTCGTTCACGCGTCTAATTCCCAGTGGCGCCGAAGCCGCCGCGGGTGGCCTCGCGGAGGTCACTCACTTCCTGCCAGCTCACGCGGGGCGCGGGGAGCACGATGCCCTGGGCCAGGCGGTCGCCCCGCTTCACCTGCACTTCGGCGCCACTGATATTGAGCACCTGGATCTTGACCTCGTCTTTTGGGCCGCAATAGTCCGGATCGATGACGCCGACCCCGTTGGCGACCATCAGTCCGCGCTTGAGCGGCGTGCTGCTTCGGGCAAGAATGGCGAGGAAATATCCGGACGGGACCTCGATGACGAGCCCCGTCGGGACGAGCACGATCTGCCCGGGTGCCAGCCTCACATCCTGCGATGCGGCCAGGTCGAAACCCGCCGCTTCCTCGGTTGCGTACGTTGGGAGGGAAATAGTGGAGTCCAGCCGTCTGATCTTGAGGCGCATCGCCGCAGCATACGCGATCACGCTCCTTCTGCTTGCCGCCGCGCCCGCGTGGTCGCAAGCGCCCCAATCATCGTCGGCGAAGCTGCCGCTCACTCCGGCCATCCACGTGGGCAAGCTGCCCAACGGCATCACCTACTACGTCCGGCAGAACTCGCTTCCCGCCAAACGCGTCTCGCTGCGGATGGCCGTGAAGGCGGGCTCGATCGACGAGGCCGACGATCAGCGCGGGCTGGCGCACATGCTCGAGCACATGGCGTTCAACGGGACGACGCACTTCAAGCCGGGCGAGCTGGTGGCCTACTTCGAATCGATCGGCGTCTCGTTCGGCGCGCACGTCAACGCCTATACGAGCTACGACGAGACGGTGTACATGCTCGACGTGCCGACCGATCGCGCGGGCGCCCTCGATCACGGCCTGCAGGCGATGGCCGACTTCGCTGGCGGCATGAGTCTCACCGATGCCGAAATCGACAAGGAGCGCGGCGTCGTCCTCGAGGAGTGGCGTCAGCGCCTCGGCGTGCAGTCGCGCCTGCAGGGCATTACCGACAAAGCCATCTACGGCAACTCGAAGTACGCCGAGCGTCTGCCGATCGGCACACCCGAATCGATTCAGAAGTTTCCGTATCAGCGCGTGCGCGATTTCTATCGCGCGAATTACACCACCGATCGCATCGGCTTCGTCATCGTCGGCGACATCGACGCCGCGGCCGCGGAGACGCTCGTGCGCCAGTACTTCGGCGTCCTACCGGCGCGCAAATCGGCGAAGCGTCCGATCTATCCGGTTCCTCCGCACAACGACACGCGCGTCACGGTCGCCACCGACCCCGAAGCGCAGTCGACGTCCGTGTCGGTTTTCCACACGCGTCCGCTGCGCAAGTCGCTGACGGTGGGCGAGTATCGCCGCGATCTGGTCCGCAGCCTGTTCGAGTCGATGCTCAACGCCCGCCTCGCCGAAATCGCCCGTCGCCCTGACGCGCCGTTTCTCGGTGCCTCCGCGGGCGACGACACCCTCGGGCAGACCGTCGAAGCGTTCGGCGTCTCCGCGCGCGTGAACGAAGGTGGCGTCCCGAAAGGGATCGAGGCGCTCGAGCAGGAGCTCGCACGCGTGCGGCAGTTTGGCTTCGGCGATGCGGAGCTCGAGCGCGTCAAGAAAGCCACGCTCGCATCGTACGAACGGGCGTACAACGAACGTGACAAGTCCGAAAGCCCGGGGCTCGCGTCGGAGCTGGTGTCGTTGTATCTGAACGACGTGCCCGCGCCCGGCATCGCGGTCGAATACGACCTCGCGAAGCGGTTCGTGCCGACGGTCAACACCACCGAGACTGCCGCGCTGGCCCGTGAGCTCGTCACCGAAAACAATCGCGTCGTCATCGCGGTCGCGCCGGAGAAGAAAGATGTGACGCCGCCGAGCGAGGCGATGGTGCGCGATGCGCTGCGCACGGGCGCCGCGGCCACGCTGACCGCCTGGAAAGACGAGGCGAAGGGCAAGGAGCTGCTGCCGGCCAAGCCGACGCCGGGCACGATCGCCTCTCGCCGCGACGTCCCGGAGATCGGCGTCACGGTGCTCACACTGTCGAACGGCGTAGAGGTGTGGCTGAAGCCGACGGACTTCAAGAACGATCAGATCGTCTTCACCGCGTATGCGAAGGGCGGCACGCTGAACGTGCCGGAGGCCGACTATCGCAACGCATCGATGATGACGAGCCTGATCGGGATTTCAGGCGTGGGCGGGTTGTCGCCGGTGGATCTTGGCAAGATGCTGTCAGGGCAGATTGCGAACGCGTCGCTCTCGATGGGCCCCTACACGCATGGCGCCGGCGGCGGCAGCACGCCGAAGGATCTCGAGACCGCGCTGCAGCTGATGTACCTGTCGTTCACCGCCGCCAACCACGATCCGGACGCGTTCGAGCTGATGAAGCGTCGGCTGCGCGCGAACCTGGAGAACCAGGCGCAGAGTCCCGGCGCCGTCTACGGCGAACGCGTGCGTCTGGTCAACACGAACAATCACTACATCTCGCGGTCGATGAAGATCGAGGACGTGGACGCGCTCGACCAGGCGAAGATGGAGGCGTTCTACAAGACGCAGTTCGCCAACGCCGCCGACTTCACGTTCTTCTTCGTCGGCGCGTTCGACGTGGCGAAGATCGAGCCGCTGCTGGCGACCTACATCGGCTCGCTGCCGTCGCAGGGCAAGCCGACGTCCACCTACAGTGACGTTCGCCTGACGTTCCCGATGGGCGTGAAGAAGGAGATCGTCAACAAGGGACAGGAGCCGAAGGCGCAGACGGTCATTTCCTTCTACGCGGAGTCGAACCTGAACGAGCTCGAGATGCACCGCCTGCGCGCCGCCACCGACATCCTCGAGCGTCACCTGCGCGACCAGCTGCGCGAGGAGCTTGGCGGCACCTACAGCGTCGGCGTCGATTACTCGAACACGCTGCCGCAGCCCGGCTACGGTACGACGAGCGTCCAGTTCGGCAGCGCGCCCGATCGCGTGGACAGTCTGGTTGCGACGGTGATGACCGAGCTCGATCGCATGCGCCGCGACGGTCCGAGCGCGGACGATGTGCAGAAGGTGAAGGAGACGGAGAAGGAAGGGCTCGAGACCTCCTTCAAGCAGAACGGCTTCTGGCTCGGCGCGCTGCAGACCGCGCAGATGCTTGGCTGGGATCCGGTCAGCATCATCCATCGCACCGAGCGCACCGACACGCTCACGGCGGAGAACATCCACGACGCGTTCCGGAAATACTTCCCCGCGGATCGCTACACGCAGCTCACGCTCCTTCCGGAGAAAGGAACGCAGTAGATATACTGGGCAGCCTGCCCATGCAGTACATCTACACGATGAAGGGGCTCGGGAAGGTTCATCCTCCCGATGCCCGCGTGCTCAACGACATCTGGCTCTCGTTTCTCCCCGGCGCGAAGATCGGCGTCCTCGGCCTCAACGGCGCGGGCAAGAGCTCGCTGCTGAAGATCATGGCCGGCGAGGACCACGAGTTCATCGGCGAAGCGTATCCTGCCGACGGCATCAGCGTCGGCTTCCTGCCGCAGGAGCCGCGCCTCGACGCGACGAAAGACGTGAAGGGTAACGTCGAGGAAGGCGTTGCCGAAATCAAGGCGCTGCTCGACCGCTACGACGAGCTGAACATGAAGCTGGGCGAGGAGATGTCGCCCGACGCGATGGACAAGCTCCTCGAGGAGCAGGGGCGCCTGCAGGATCGCATCGACGCGGTCAACGCGTGGGACATCGACAGCCAGCTCGAGCTGGCGATGGATGCGCTGCGCTGTCCCCCTCCCGACGCCGACGTGACGAAGCTCTCCGGCGGCGAGCGGCGCCGCGTGGCGCTCTGCCGCTTGCTGCTCAAATCTCCCGACCTGCTGCTGCTCGACGAGCCGACCAACCACCTCGATGCCGAGTCGGTCGCATGGCTCGAGCGGTTCCTGAAGGAATACAAGGGGACGGTCGTCGCCGTGACGCACGATCGCTATTTCCTCGACAACGCCGCCGAGTGGATTCTCGAGCTCGATCGCGGCTCCGGCATCCCATGGAAAGGCAACTATTCGTCCTGGCTCGATCAGAAGCAGCAGCGCCTCGCGCAGGAAGAGAAGTCGGAGAGCAAGCGCCAGAAGACGCTGGCACGCGAGCTCGAATGGATTCGCATGTCGCCTCGCGCGCGGCAGTCGAAAGGCAAGGCGAGGCTCAACGCGTACGAACAGCGTTTGAACGAGGACACGGCGCAGAAGATTGAACAGATCGAAATCTACATCCCGCCCGGTCCTCGCCTCGGCGACCTCGTCGTCGAAGCGCGCGGCGTGCGGAAGGCGTACGGCGACCTCCTGCTCATGGACGATCTGAACTTCACGCTGCCGCGCGGCGGCATCGTCGGCGTGATCGGACCGAACGGCGCCGGCAAGACGACGCTGTTCAGGATGATCACGGGGCAGGAGAAGCCGGATGCGGGGACGCTGCGTCTCGGCGAGACCGTGCAGCCTGGCCACGTCGATCAGAGCCGCGACGCGCTCAGTCCGAACAAGAGCGTGTGGGAGGAGATCTCCGGCGGCGAGGACGAGCTGATGATCGGCAAGCGGCCGGTCGCCTCGCGCGCGTTCGTCTCCTGGTTCAACTTCAAGGGCGCGCAGCAGCAGCGCAAGGTCGGCACGCTCTCCGGCGGCGAACGCAATCGCGTGCATCTCGCCAAGCTCCTGCAGAAAGGCTCGAACCTGCTGCTGCTCGACGAGCCGACCAACGACCTCGACGTCGACACGCTGCGCGCGCTCGAGGAGGCGCTGCTCAACTACGCCGGCTGCGCCGTCGTCATCAGCCACGATCGCTGGTTCCTCGATCGCATCGCCACGCACATCCTGGCCTTCGAGGGCGACAGCCGCGTCGTCTGGTTCGAGGGGAACTATCAGGACTACGAAGCGGATCGGAAGCGCCGTCTTGGCGCTGAAGCCGACACGCCGCATCGCATCAAGTACAGGAAACTAACCCGGTAGTGCAGGCCGGGTCTTTCGAACCCGGCAGATGGAGAGCGTCCATGAATGCCGAACAAGCCAAGTTTCTCGCGGAACACTACGCGCGCATGATTGAAAACGAGATCCCGACGACGACCAAGGTACTGAACGCCGTCGGACGCGGCAACGGCGATTACAAGCCGGACCCAAAGTCACGCTCCGCGATTGAGCTTGCACGTCACATCGCGGCGGCCGATGCGTGGTTCTTCCAGTCGGTCCTCGACGGCAGCTTCGTGTTCGATCAGGCCGAGTCGGACAAGGCGGAAGCCAGGCTCGCGACGGCCGCCGATGCCGCCGCGTTCTACGAGAAGACGATGCGCGAGAAGGTCAGTCAGCTCCGCGCCACGCCGGCGGAGAAGCTGGCGAAGGAAGTCGACTTCTTCGGCTTCATGAATGCGCCGGCGGTCACCTTCCTCGCGATGGTGCAGAACCACAGCGTGCATCACCGCGGCCAACTCGCGGCGTATCTGCGCGCGATGGGCTCGGCGGTCCCGTCGATTTACGGCGGCAGCGCTGACGAGCCGTTCCAGGTGGCCACGGCGTAGACGCGACAAGGAGAGACACCCATGAACGCGGAACAAGCGAAATTTCTCGCCGATCACTACGCGAACCTTATCGAGAAGGAGCTGCCGGCGACGGCGGCGGTGCTCGCGGCCGTCAACGAAGGCGATCGCAATTACAAGCCCGATCCGAAATCGCGATCGGCGTTTGACCTTGCCGTCCACATCGCGCGCGCGGACACGTTTCTGATCCCGTCGGCGCTGAAGGGGAACTTCGACAACGACCCCGAGGCGGGGAAGAGGTGGGCCGCCCAGTTCTCCGACGCGGCGCAGGTCGCGGCTTTCTATCGCAGGGAAGTCTCGGAAACGGTGCAGCAGGTGCGCGCGGCGGACGCGGGCGTGCTCCTGCGTGACATCAACTTCTTCGGCCTCGTCACCGGGCCGGCGGCGAACATGCTCGTGTTCGCTCACGACCACAGCCTGCATCACCGGGGCCAGCTGGCGGCCTACCTGCGTGCCATGGGTTCGAAGGTGCCGAACATCTACGGCCCGAGTGCCGACGCCGAACCCGCAAGGACGTAGTTGTCCTTTCCCGATCTCCGCTCCTTCATTGATCGCCTCCAGCGTGACAACGACATCGTCACGGTGGAGGCGCCGGTCGATCGGAATCTCGAAGTCGCTGAAATCCATCGCCGCGTGATCGCCGCCGGCGGTCCCGCGCTGATGTTCACCAATGTCCGGCTAAAGCCGGACGCTACCGCGACTTCTCCTTTTCGTCTCGTCACGAACTTGTTCGGCACGGCGCGGCGAGCGGAGCTGGCGTTCGGCGAGCGGCCTCTGCGACTGATACGCCGCGTCGTGGAGCTGGCGGAAACGCTGCTGCCGCCGACGCCGGGCAAGCTGTGGAGCGCGCGCGACGTCGGCAAGGAGCTGCTGAGGGTCGGCACGCGCAACGTGCAGACGGGTCCTGTCGTCGAGAACGTCACGTTCGATGTGGATCTGAGTCGTCTGCCCGTCATCACCTGCTGGCCGGAGGATGGCGGGCCGTTCATCACGCTGCCGCTCGTCTACACGCAGCATCCCGATCGACCATGCCACAACCTTGGCATGTACCGGATGCACGTCTACGACAGCCGCACGACCGGCATGCACTGGCAGATTGGCAAGGGCGGCGGCTTTCACTACGCCGCGGCCGAAGCGCGCGGCGCGACGCTGCCAGTCACGGTGTTTCTCGGAGGACCTCCGGCGCTGATCCTCTCGGCGATCGCGCCGCTGCCCGAGAACGTGCCGGAGCTGATGCTCGCCTCGCTCATCGCGGGCGAGCGACTGCCGCAGGTGCAGGGTTACGGACCGCATCCGTTGATGGCGAACGCGGAGTTCGCGCTGATGGGCGAGGTGCCGCCGCGGGTGCGAAAGCCGGAGGGGCCCTTCGGCGATCACTACGGCTACTACTCGCTGCAGCACGATTACCCGGTATTCGAGGTGCGCCGGGTTGCGCATCGAAACGACGCAATCTATCCGGCGACCGTCGTCGGCAAGCCCCGGCAGGAAGACTTCTACATCGGCGATCTGCTGCAGGAGCTGCTGTCGCCGCTGTTTCCGCTGGTGATGCCGGCCGTCGAGCGTCTCTGGTCGTACGGCGAGACCGGTTATCACTCGCTGGCGGCGGCGGTCGTCAAGCAGCGCTACGGCCGCGAGGCGATGGCGAGCGCGTTCCGCATCCTCGGCGAAGGGCAGCTCTCGCTGACGAAGTTCCTGCTGCTGACCGATCGCCGCGTCGATCTGCGCAACTTCAAGGCGACGCTCGAGCATCTGCTCGCGCGGACGCATCCGGAAACCGATCTCTACGTGTTCTCGAATCTGTCGATGGACACGCTCGACTACACGGGTCCGGCCGTGAATCAGGGATCCAAAGGCGTGTGGCTGGGGCTCGGCGATGCCGTGCGCGAGCTGCCGCGTGCATTCACGGCCGCCGAGCTGCGTGGTGTCACGGATGTGCGTGTCTTCTGCGCCGGCTGTCTCGTCGTCGGCGTCCCCTCGCGCGCGTCGGATCCTGACGCGCCCGCGCGCATTGCCGGCGACGCCGCGTTCCGCGAGTGGCCGTTGATCGTGCTGACCGAAGAACCGATGCGCGCCGCCGCGAGCTCGATGAACTTCCTGTGGACGACCTTCACGGCGACCGCGCGCACCGTGACCCAGCGATGGAAGGAGTATTTCCCGGACCGCAACGTGGAGATGGGCGATTCGATCAAGGCCAGCCTCGATTGAGATCGTGGCATGTTACGCTGGCCGTTGAGACCTCATGTCGTCGACGCGTCGGGATTACCCGAACCTGTTGGGCGTGTTCTTCGCAGCCCGGCCTGATGGGGTGCTGTCCGCGTACCTCTTCGGCAGTCACGCCAACGACCGAGCCCACCGCGAGAGCGACATCGACATCGCGGTGCTGCTCGATCGGCGCGCGTTGGCGTCGAAACGCGAGCGGTTCGAGGCACGATTGAAGCTGACCAGCCCGCTTGCCGCTGCCCTTGGGACCGGTGCGATCGACATTGTTGTCCTGAATGACGCCCCTCCTCACCTGACTCGCCGGATCATGACCGAGGGCATACGCGTCTTCTGCGTCGATATGGAAGCCGATCACGCGGCTCGACGGATGGCGTTGCTGCGTGCCGCCGATCTCGAGCCGTTCCTGCGACGCGCGCGTGCGGTCAAGCTGCGCGCGATCGCGCGATGACGTATCTCGTCGAGCGGCTCGCGGAACGTCGGCGGCACCTGGATCATCTCCGCGACCTCAGGCCCCGTGTGACCGGCCGTCAGGCGCTCGAGCAGGACCTCTCGTTGCACAACGACGTGCTCTTCTCGCTGCTGATGGTGGCGCAGCTGGTGATTGATATCGCAGGAGAGCTCTCAGCGCGTCGCGGCGACCGGTTCGAGGATTACACGGATGCCGTCCGGAATCTCGGGCGAGACCGGAACTTCCCGGCTGATCTCGTCGCCGAGCTCGAAGGGTTACCGGGAGTCCGGAACATCCTGATTCACGAGTACGTGGCTCTCGATCTGGACCGCGTGATTGAGGCTCTCGATCGGCTTGCTCCGATCGAGAGGTTCTTCGAGATTGTCCGACGCGGCGAAAGCTGATTCAGCGTCCGTCATGGTGAAGGATCAATCCGACTCAGGCAGCTTGAACGTCGTCCTGAACTGGCAGGATGAGTTGAACCGACTCGTGCCGGCCAGGTAAGGGGCAAGTCACTGACGCGCGGGAACCTCGATAGAACGGCAGTTCGCCCTTCCTCTTCTCTGTTCTTGGTTCGTGTTCAGGGTCGGTTCCGGCGGTTGCTGCGCAACCGCCGAACAGCGAACCTTCTACGTGGAACCCGGCACCGAACATGAACACGAACCGAGAAGAGGGAACGCGTAAGGGCGAACAGCCTCCGCGGCGCTAATTGAGCGCGTTGGGCACCGCGAGCGTGAAGGGTGAGATGATCGCATCGAAGCGATCGCCGTTGGTCGTCACCATCTGGTAGCTGCCGTGCATCGCTCCGACGGAGGTTTTCAGCGGGCAGAAGCTGCGGTACTCGAACGAGGATCCTGGCGTGAGGATGGGCTGCTCGCCGACGACCCCGGGCCCCTTCACGCGCTCGACCTCGCCGTCGGCGTTGGTGATGATCCACTCGCGCGAGATGAGCTGCGCGGTCTCGGTGCCGACGTTGCTGATGCGAACGTGATATTCAAAGAGGTACTGGCTTTCCTTGGCCGAGCTCCGCTCGGGCATGTAGAGGCTCTGCACCTCGATGCGGATGCCGCGCGTCGTAGTATCGCTGGTGCGGACGCCGCGGGAGGTGGGGGGTTGTTCGGCCTGAAAGGTATCGCTCACGGGTTTCTGATTATTACATGGCAGCAAACTTAGGCTTGAGGCAGCCGACCGGCGAACGGTCGGGCAGACGGCTCGTCGGGCCGGTGCCGGCAGAGGCCGACAGGAAGAAAAAGATCACGGCGTCGGACGCGTGGCGCGAGGCGCGCGAGCTGCTGTGGGTGCACAGGAAGCGGCTCACGCTCGGCCTGTGCTTGATGCTGATCAGCCGTCTCGCGGGGCTCGTCCTGCCCGCGAGCTCCAAGTGGCTGATCGACGAAGTGGTCGGCAAGCACCGCACCGAGCTGCTGCTGCCGATCGCGCTCGCGGCCGGCGCCGCCACGATCGTGCAGGCGGTCACCTCCTTCGCGCTTTCACAGATTCTCGGCGTCGCCGCGCAGCGCGCCATCACCGACATGCGCAAGCGCGTGCAGGCGCACGTGATGCACCTGCCCGTCCGCTACTTCGACTCGACGCAGACCGGCATCTTGATCTCGCGCATCATGAGCGACGCGGAGGGGATCAGAAATCTTGTCGGCACCGGCCTCGTGCAGCTTGTCGGCGGCATCGTCACGGCGGTCCTCGGCCTCGGCGTCCTTTTCTACCTGAACTGGTGGCTGACGGTCATCACGCTCGTGGTGCTCGGCGCGTTCGCCGGCGGCATGGCCTACGCGTTCAAGACGCTGCGGCCGCTCTTCCGCGAGCGCGGCAAGATCAACGCGGAGGTCACGGGCCGGCTCACCGAGGCGCTCGGCGGCATTCGCGTGGTGAAGTCGTACACGGCGGAGAAGCGCGAAGAGATCGTCTTCACGAAAGGCGCGCATCGCCTGTTCCGCAACGTCGCGCAGTCGATGACCGGCGTGTCGGCGACCACTGCCGGCAGCACGGTGATTGTCGGCATCATCGGCATCCTGATGATCTGGCTCGGCGGCCGCGCCATCATCGCCGGGCAGATGACGCTCGGCGATCTGATGATGTACATCTTCTTCATCGGCCTGGTGGCCGCGCCGCTCGTCTCCATCGCCTCCATCGGCACGCAGATCACCGAAGCGTTTGCCGGCCTCGATCGCATCCGCGAAATCCTCAACATCACGACCGAGCTCGACGAGGACCGCGAGAAGCAGTCCGTCGAGCGTCTGCGCGGCGATGTCGTCTTCGACAAGGTCTGGTTCGAGTACAACCCTGGCCAGCCGGTGCTCAAGGGCGTCTCGTTTCATGCCGCGCCCGGCACGACGACCGCGCTGGTGGGATCGAGCGGCTCGGGGAAGAGCACGCTCATCAGCATCGTGATGGCGTTCAACCGGCCCAAGCAGGGACGCGTCCTCATCGATGGCGTCGATCTCGCCGTTCTCCGGCTGCTCGACTACCGGCATCAGCTCGCATCGGTGCTGCAGGAGAATTTCCTGTTCGACGGCACCATTGCGGAGAACGTCGGATACGCCAACCCGTCAGCGACACGCGACGCGATCAAGGAAGCCTGCCGCATCGCGCATTGCGACGAGTTCATCAACCAGTTTCCGCAGGGCTACGACACGGTGGTGGGCGAGCGCGGCATCAAGCTGTCTGGCGGCCAGCGGCAGCGCGTCTCGATCGCGCGCGCGATTCTGGCCGACCCGCGCATCCTCATCCTCGACGAGGCGACGTCGAGCCTCGACAGCGAGAGCGAGCAGATGATTCAGGATGGTCTTCGTCGTCTCAGGTCAGGCCGCACGACGTTCGTCATCGCGCATCGTCTCTCGACCATCCGCAGCGCCGATCAGATTCTCGTGCTCGAGGCGGGCGAGATCGTCGAGCGCGGCACGCACTCGGAACTGCTCGAGCTCAACGGACGCTACCGGCAGCTCTACGACAAGCAGTACAAGTTCGAGACCGACCGCTTTATCAACCCGGGCGAGGACTTCACGCCGGAGCCGGAAAAACCGAAGGTTCCCGCCCCCCGAGTTTCCAATGCAATTTGAACCGCGAAGAACACGAAGGACGCGAAGAACAATATTTCTTTTCCTTCGCGATCTTCGCGTTCTTCGTGGTTAAGAACTCATGGCACATGAAGTCGATTACAAGATCCTCGGCGACGACATGCAGTTCGTCGAGGTGGAGCTCGATCCCGGCGAGAGCGCCGTCGCCGAAGCAGGCGCGATGATGTACATGACGAGCGCCATCGCGATGGAGACGATCTTCGGCGATGGCAGCGGCCAGGGCGGCGGCGGCATCATGGGCGCGCTGCTTGGCGCGGGCAAACGCCTGCTCATCGGCGAAAGCCTCTTCATGACCGTCTTCACCAACCAGGGCAACAGCAAGCAGCACGTCGCCTTCGCCGCGCCGTATCCGGGAAAGATCCTCGCCATGGACCTGAAGGAGCTGGGCGGCACGCTCATCTGCCAGAAGGATTCGTTCCTCTGCGCGGCGCGCGGCGTATCGATTGGCATCGCGTTTCAACGGCGGCTCGGTGTGGGGCTGTTCGGCGGCGAAGGGTTCATCATGGAGCGCCTCGAGGGTGACGGTCTCTGCTTCGTCCATGCCGGCGGCATGCTGCACTCGTTCGATCTCCTCGCCGGCCAGACGCTTCGCGTCGATACCGGCTGCATCGTCGCGCTGCAGCCGTCGGTGAACTACGACATCCAGCTCGTTGGCGGAATCAAGACGGCGCTCTTCGGCGGCGAGGGGTTGTTCTTCGCCACGTTGACCGGACCAGGACGCGTGTGGCTGCAGTCGCTGCCGCTCAGCAGGCTTGCGGGACGCATCTACAAGGCAATTCCCAGCGTCGGCGGCAGCCGGCGCGAGGAGGGATCGATTCTCGGCGGCATCGGCGATTTGCTCGATGGAGATTCGTAAATGACAGAACAGAGTTACGAGAGCCATGCGCATCGGCCGACGTTGACGGCGGCCGCCGGGGTGTTCACGTTCACGGCGATCGTCGTGTTTGCGATGGTCGCGATCCGGCAGCGGTCGCTGCTCTCCAAGCAGATCACTGCGCTGCGATTTGCGTCGGATGCCGAGCTGCCGGCGCTGCTGGACAAGACGCTTGCCGAGAACCTCCAGCCGGATCAGATCAAGCGCGCCATCACGAACTGGCAGCCGGACCTCCATCGGACATAAGCTCGCGAGATGCGTACCGCATCCGTGCTCGTCACGGGGGCGAGCGGCGAAATTGGCCACGGCCTCATCGATCGCCTCGCGCAGAGCGGCAGGTCGATCGTCACCGTCGACATCGCGCCGCTCGAACCGCCGCTGGCCAGGAAGGTCCGCCGCGAGTTCACCGGCTCGATCACCGACAAGTGGATCCTCGAGCGCGTCCTCGCGGAGTTCGAAGTCGATCTCGTCTTCCACCTCGCCGCGCTGCTCTCGACGCGCTCCGAGTTCACCCCCGTCACCGCGCATGAAGTGAACGTCGAAGGGACGCTGCGCCTGCTGGAGTTCGCGCAGCACGAGGGCGAATCGCACGGCCGTCCAGTCGTCTTCATGTATCCGTCATCGATCGCGGCCTACGGCCTGCCCGACCTCGATACGAAAACGCGCGCCGGCCGCGTGCACGAAGACGAGTGGAACACGCCGTCGACGATGTACGGGTGCAACAAGCTGTACTGCGAGCATCTGGGCCGCTACTACGCGAGGTATTACAAGCAGCTGGCGGTCGATACGCCGCCCGGCCGCGTGGACTTTCGCTGCGTCAGATTTCCAGGCTTGATTTCGGCCGTGACGGTACCCGCCGGCGGCACCTCTGATTACGCTCCGGAGATGATTCACGCCGCGGCGCGCGGCGAGCCGTACGCCTGTTTCGTGCGCCCCGACACGCGCATCCCGTTCATGGCGATGCCCGATGCGGTCGACGCGCTGTCGACGCTCGCCTCGACGCCGCGTGAGAAGCTGTCGCGCACGGCCTACAATGCGACCGCGTTCAACCCGACGGCGAAGGAGATCTGCGAGGTGGTGGTGCAGGCGTTTCCGGGCGCGCGCATCACGTGGCAGGTAGACAAGAAACGCCAGGCGATTGTGGATTCGTGGCCGATGGACGTGAACGACGGCGCGGCGAGGCGCGACTGGGGCTTCGCGCCGCGCTACGATTTCCGCCGCGCCTTCGACGAGTATCTGATCCCGACCATCCGGGAAAGGTATGCGGCATGAGGAACAGTGTTGTTGTCGCGGCGGTGCTCACGGCGTCGATGCTCGTGACGGCCCGCGCGCAGGACGTCAGGATGAATCAGCTTGCCGAGCGGTACGTGCGGCTCGTGCTCGCCGTCGGGCAGCACGACGCCGACTACGTGGATGCCTACGACGGCCCCCCCGAATGGCGGACGGATGCGGAAACGCAGAAGCGCCCGCTCGCCGAGATTGCGACGCGCGCTTCGATGCTCGCGCGGGACATTGCCGCCGCAAAGCCGCCGGTCAGCGCCGACGAGATGACGCAGCTTCGACATCAGTACCTGGCGCGGCAGCTTGAATCGTTGCGCACACGTGTGTCGATGCTCATGGGGACGAAACTGAAGTTCGACGAGGAGTCGAAGCAGCTGTACGACGCGGTGGCGCCGACGCACACGGAGGCGGATTTCGCGAAGGTGCTGGCGCAGCTCGACCGGATGCTGCCGGGGCCGGGAGCGGTGATCGATCGCTACGACGAGTTCCGCACGGGCTTCATCATCCCGAAGGATCGCCTCGATCCGGTCTTCACGGCGGCCATCGACGCGTGCCGCAGCCGGACGCTCGAGCACATCACGCTGCCGCCGGGCGAAAGCTTCACCGTCGAGTACGTCACCAACAAGAGCTGGAGCGGCTACAACTGGTATCAGGGCAATTACCGCAGCCTCATTCAGGTCAACACCGATCTCCCGATCTACGTCGATCGCGCCATCGATCTCGCATGCCACGAGGGGTACCCGGGCCATCACGTCTACAACGTGCTGCTCGAGAAGAACCTGCTGCGCGATCGCGGATGGATCGAATTCTCCGTCTATCCGCTCTTCTCGCCGCAGTCGCTGATCGCGGAGGGGACGGCGAACTATGGCATCGAGGTCGCGTTCCCGCGCGCCGACCGCGTCGAGTTCGAGCGCCGCGTGCTGTTCCCGGCGGCGCAGCTCGAGCCGGAGACGGCGGCGCGCTATTACGAGGTGCTCGATCTCGTCGATCAGCTTTCGTATGCGGGCAATGAAGCGGCGCGGCGTTATCTGAACGGCGAGATCAACGCGAAGCAGGCGGCCGACTGGCTCGAGAAGTACGGGCTCTATTCGCGACCGCGCGCGGAGCAGCGCGTGCGCTTCATCGACCAGTACCGCAGCTACGTCATCAACTACAACCTCGGGAAAGACATGGTGAAGGCGTACATCGAGTCGCGCGGTGCGGATCGATGGCAGGCGTTCGCGCGGCTGATTTCCTCTCCTCGTTTACCGTCTTCGCTGGTCACGAATGCGCGCCGTTGAGATCTCCATACCGGGACCACCAGAAGGACTGAGACTCGTCGAGCGTCCGGATCCGGTTGCGGGCGCCGGCGAGGTGTTGATTCGCGTCAAGGCGGCGGGCGTCAATCGTCCCGACGTGCTGCAGCGCAGCGGCAAATATCCGCCGCCGCCAGGGGCGAGCGATCTTCCCGGTCTCGAAGTGTCCGGCACCGTCGAAGGCGTCGGCGACGGTGTGACGCAGTGGCGCGCGGGCGATCGCGTCTGCGCGCTGCTCGCGGGCGGCGGCTACGCCGAGTTGTGCGTCGCTCCCGCGGTGCAGTGCCTGCCGGTTCCCGCCGCGATGGACTTCGTGAACGCCGCCGCGGTGCCCGAAACGTTCTTCACCGTCTGGACCAACGTCTTCGATCGCGGCCGGCTGAAAGCGGGCGAGAGCGCGCTCTTCCACGGCGGATCGAGCGGCATCGGCACGACCGCGATTCAACTCGCCGTGGCACGAGGCGCGCGCGTCTTTGCCACGGCGGGCTCCGATGAGAAGCGCCGCGCCTGCGAGCAGCTCGGCGCCGAGCGAGGCATCAACTACAAGACCGAGGACTTCGTCGCGGTCATCAAGGACGCGACCACAGGCCGCGGCGTCGATCTCATTCTCGACATCGTCGGCGGCGACTACATCGCGCGCGATCTCGTCGCGCTGGCAGTCGAAGGCCGTCTCGTCGTGATCGGTTTCATGGGCGGCGATACGGCGACGCTCGACTTTCGCCGCATCCTCGGGCGCAGGCTGACGATTACCGGCTCCACGCTGCGCCCGCGCAGCCCGGCGGAGAAGGGTGAGATCGCCGCGGCGCTGCGCAAGGAAGTGTGGCCGCTGCTCGAGAAGGGGAGCGTCAAACCCGTCGTCTACCGCACGTTCCCGCTCGCCGACGCCGCAGCCGCGCATCGCCTCATGGAATCGAGCCAGCACGTGGGAAAGATCGTGCTGACGGTGTAGCCGCTGACGTGTAGAATCCGCATTACTGCAATCGCTTACAAGGGGGTCGATATGCGCGGCATCGCTCGGCGGCTCTCGTGGTCGGTCCTCATCCTGATCCTCCCCATCACGGCATACGCACAGGCCTCGATCACAGGCACGGTGAAGGACAGCTCGGGCGCGGTGCTCCCGGGCGTCACCGTCGAGGCGGAGAGTCCCGCGCTCATCGAGAAGACGCGGACCGTCGTCACCGACGGGACCGGCCGATATCGCATCGAGAATCTCCGGCCGGGCACCTACAGCGTCACCTTCGTGCTGGCGGGCTTCACGACCGTCCGGCACGAAGGAATCGAGCTCGCCGGCGCGTTCGTCGCGTCGATCAACGCCGACCTGCGCGTGGGAGCGCTTGCCGAGACGCTCACCGTCACCGGCGAAACACCCATCGTCGACGTGCAGAGCACGACGCGCCAGAAAGTGCTCGACCACGCCGTGATCGATGCGATTCCAGCCGGCCGCGGACCACAGCAGCTCGCAGTGCTGATCCCCGGCATCACCGCGGCGGCCTCGATCGGCTTCAACGGCATGGGCGCGCAGGACGTCGGCGGCGCGGGCGGCGATCAGAACGTCAACCTGTCCGCCCATGGCGGCCGGGCGGCCGATCAGCGCATCACGACGAACGGCATGACCGTCGGTCCGGTGTTCCGTCCCAATACCGACATGACGTCTAGCCCGAATCTCGGCGCGACGCAGGAAGTGACGGTCGACGTGTCCGGCGTGTCGGCGGAAGCTACCGAAGGCGGCGTGCGCATCAACCTGATTCCGCGGGAAGGCGGCAACACCTTCCACGGCACGACCTACGCGGGTTTCGCCAACGAGTCGTTGGCCGGCAACAACTTCACCGACGATCTGAAGAGCCGCGGCCTCGGTACGCCGAACACCATCAAGAAAGTGGTCGACTTCAACCCGGGCTTCGGCGGGCCAATCCGGAAGGACAAGCTCTGGTTCTACACATCCGTCCGCGTGCAGGTTGCCGACAACTGGGTCGGCGGCATGTTCTTCGACCCGAACGCGAACAACCCGAACTTCTGGGACAACGCGAGAAACCTCGACACGAGCCGGCGCGTCTCGAACGACGCGACGTGGAAGCTGTGGGATGCGCGGCTGACGTGGCAGGCGAATGCGAAGAACAAGATCGCCGGCTCGTTCGCGAAGGAGCGGCAGTGCAAGTGCCCGTCGTTCGTCAGCGCGACGATGAGCCCGGGCATCGACAACCGGTGGGGACGGCCGCATCACTTCCTCACGGCCGACTGGACGTCGCCGCTCACCAATCGCGTCCTGCTCGAGGCCGGACTGTTTCAGCAGTCGAACCACTGGGGATGGTTTCCATTCGACGGGACGAACCCGAATCTGATTGGCTTCCTCGAACAGTCGACCAACACCGGCTACAAGATCAGGTTCCAGGGGTTCGCGGACCACTGGCAGGAGGATCTGCGGTACCGCTTCGCGTTCTCGTACGTGACGGGTGCACACGCCGCGAAGGTCGGCTTCTCCAACGCGTATGGCACCGCCGACACGCTGTTGTACTGGGGCGCCGGTGCGCAGTCGCCGCAGATGATCTTCCGACTGAACAACGGCGTCCCGAATCAGCTGACGCTGTTTGCGACGCCGTACCACGACCTGTGGAGGCAGCCCGCGGAGGTCGGCGTCTTCGCGCAGGACAAGTGGACCGTGAATCGGTTGACGGTGAGCGGCGGCGTCCGCTTCGATTACCTCGAGACCGAGTTCCCGGCGCAGACGCTTGGTGCCGCGCAGTTCGTGCCCAATCGCCACATCGAGATTCCGAAGACGCCGGCGCTCGGGTGGAAGGACATCGTGCCGCGGCTTGGCGCCGCCTACGATCTGTTTGGAAACGGGAAGACCGCGGTCAAAATCGCCCTGAACAAGTACGTCCTTGGTGACAAGGGCGGCAGCGCGACGGGCGCGACGATTGCCGATCCCGTGACCAACCTTCCGCAGAGCACGGTGAGGAACTGGACGGACACGAACCGCAACTTCAGTCCCGACTGCGATCTGATCAACCCGCTCGCCAACGGCGAATGCCAGGCGATGGACAATCCGAACTTCGGCAGGAACGTGCTCGCCACGCAATACGATCCCGCGATCCTTCGCGGCTGGGGCGTGCGTCCCTACAACTGGGAATTCTCGGTTGGCGCGCAGCACCAGATCGTTCCGCGCGTGTCGATGGACGTCAGTTACTTCCGGCGCTGGTACGGCAACTTCACGACGACCGACAACCGGGCGCTGACCGCCGCGGACTACGACGCGTTCACCATCAACGCGCCGTCCGATGCGCGGCTGCCGTCGGGTGGCGGGTACTCGATCGGAGGCCTTCACAACGTGAAGCCCGAGAAATTCTCCGTGCCGGCAGACAACCTTGTCACGCTCGCCAGGACATTCGGCAAACAGATCGAACACTGGAACGGCGTCGATGTCACCGTCAACGCGCGGCCCGGACAGGGTGTGCTGCTGCAGGGCGGCATCAGCACCGGCCGCACGAGCACCGACAACTGCGCCCTGCTCGCGAAGTTGCCCGAGCTGATCACGACTGCGACCGGCGCGACGCCCGAGTCGTACTGCCACATCGACACTCCGTTTCTCACGCAGGCCAAGGCACTCACCTCCTACCTCGTGCCGAAGATCGACGTTCAGGTGAGCGGCGCGTTTCAGAGCGTCGCCGGGCCGCAGGTCGCGGGCAATCTGAATGTGCCGGCGGCGGTCGTGGCGCAGACCCTGGGGCGCGTGCCGTCCGGCGGCGCGTCGAACATTCAGGTCAACCTGGTGCGGCCCGGGAGTATGTTCGGCGAACGGATGAATCAGCTGGATCTTCGCGTGGGCAAGGTCCTCAGGGTCGGACCGGCGCGGTCGGTGCTGAGCCTGGACGTCTACAACGCGCTGAATTCAAGCGCGGTGTTGATCGAAAGCAACGCTTATGCGATCTTCCGTCGTCCGCAAACGATCCTGCTGTCGCGCTTTGCGAAAATCAGCTGGCAATTCGATTTCTGACCGTAGGGGCGGACCTTAAGGTCCGCTTCTACTCCGATAAAGGAGACCTCATGCCATCCAATCATGACGTGACCAGACGATCGTTTCTGGGAGTCGTCGCATCCGGTGTCGCGCTCCCGTACCTGACGCTCGATGCCGCACAAGGCCCCGCACCCGCGGCGCCGCCTGCGAATGTCGAGAAGGACGTCGTCTATGGCAAGGGCGGAGACACCGATCTGCACCTCGACATCTACAAGCCGACCGGCAGCGCCAACAAGCGGATGGCGATCGTCCACTACCACGGCGGCGGCTTCCAGGGCGGCAACAAGGACGGTCTGGCCGCGCGCCTGCAGACGATGAGCGCACGGGGATACGTGAACATCGCCGCGCAGTACCGCTTGTCCGCGAACGGCGCCGCACGCTGGCCGTCGCAGATCGAAGACGTGAAGGCGTCGATCCGCTGGACGCGCGCCAACGCCTCGCGTCTCGGCATCGACCCGAACCGCATCGCGGTGGCGGGCTATTCGGCGGGAGGTCACCTCGCGCTCTTCGCGGCGGGGACCGCGAATCGTCCCGAGTTCGAAGGCAAGGGCGGCAACGCGGGCGTGCCGACGACCGTCGCCTCCTGCCTCGGGTACTACGCGGTCACCGGGGGCTCGTGGGAAGGCTTCCGCCGTTCGTTCCCGATGCCGGAGGGGAGCAGCGAAGAGGCGTGGCGCCTCGCGACGCCAGACACCTACATCAAGAACTTCCCGCCGACCGTGTTGTTCCACGGGCTCGCGGACGTGACCGTGCCGCCCGAGAGCAGCCAGGATTTCCTGAAGGAGCTGCGCGCGGCGAACATCCCGTCGGAGCTGCACGAGTATGCCGGCGTGCCGCACGAGTTCGTCGGCATTCCGGAGTTCGCGGAATCGACGTCAGCGCTCGCCGACTTCTTCATCGAACGCCACGTGATCAACCCGCGGACGTATCCGCCGTTTGGCGCAGGGCGCCGCGGCGGCGGCCCGGCGCCGACGACGCGCTAATCACGTTCGAACGACCTCTACGGAAGAAATATCCTGACTCCTGCGCGGACCGTGCGGGGCAATCCCGTCGTGAGCACCGGCGTGCGGCCCACGTCGTAGATTTCGTCGAACAGGTTCTCGACCGCCACGAACGGGTTGATCCAGCGCGTCACGGATCGGCTGCCGAACAGATCCACCACGTTGGCGCGGCGCAGCGTGAAGACGTTCAGATCGTCCTCGAACTGCGCGCCGGTGACGCGCAACTGCGCGGAGCCCGTCCACCCGAACTGGGTGTACTGGACGCCAGTCGCGAAGTTGTACGACGGCACCTGCGGCACGCGATTGCCGCGCAGCGTGGTGTTGCCCGCGAAATGCGCGCTCGTCACGCCGACCGCCGCGTTCACCGTCAGCGCGTTCATCAGCCGCGCGTTGCCTTCGACCTCCACGCCGTTCGCCTTGAGCCGGTCGGCATTCGCGCGCTGCTTGACGATCTGCGTCGGCGTGGTTCGCAGCGTGATCGCCGTGATGGCGTTGTCCAGCCGGTTCCAGAATCCGGTGACCCGCACCGAGGTGCGTGCGTTGCCGACGAGCACGCCGGCGTCGCCGCCCGTCAGTGATGCGATACGCCGCGGCCGCGCGCGGACTGAACGCCGACGACGACTTGGTGAAGTCCGTCTGGCTCGCGTCCGAGGTCCACGTGTCGGCGTGCGCGCCGAGGACGAGCGTCAGACGATCGGTCGATTGCCACGTGTCCTGCACGAATCCCGACCAGCGGCGATCGATGCCGCCCGCCCTCGTGGTCAGCTGCGGCAGGTTCTGGACGTACGGCGTCTCGATCGAATCGCCTTTCACATAGCGTCCTTCGGCGCCGACCAGCAGCGTGTGATCGCCCCACGCGCGAAGCCACTGACCGCCGCCGCCGCCGAATGTCGTCGGCACATTCTGGTCGCGGATGAACGTTTCCGCCGTCCGCAGCGCGTTCACCGTGGTGAACGTCTGGTGGTAGTCCTGCGTGCCGCCGTAGCCGCGCGCGCTGAATGCGCCGCCGGCGAGCCGGCCGGTCACATCGCCTGACCCATGCCGCGACGCGGTGCTGTTGATCGAGCGCGGCGTCCCGTTGTCGCGATCCTCGGAGAAGACGTTGGCATTGAGATCGAACCGCCAGCCGTTGTCGGTCTGGTAGCCCGCAAACGCCTGCGCGGCTCGATGCGACGAGCCGAGCAGCGTGTCGACGGGACCGCGCGGCGCGATGCCCGGATCCTGCCTGGTGGCGACGGGAATGTAGCCGTCCGTGTTGAACCACTCGCCGGCGCCGCTGTAGCGCCAGTCGTTCGCGCGTCCGCCGCCGAAGACCGACACGGTGCCCGTGCCCTGCGTGCCGCCCTCGAGCATCACGCGCCCGGTCGCGCGCGCCGGCCGCACCGTCAGCAGCTGGATGACGCCGCCGAGCGCGTCGGCGCCGTACAGATCGCCGCCGCTGCCGCGATCCACCTCGATGCGATCGATGGCGGCCTGCGGCACCTTGTCCCAGAACACCCAGCCGCCGAAGGCGTCGTTGAGCGGCATGCCGTCGGCGAGCACGAGCGAGCGGCTCGGGGAGCTGCCGCCGACGCCGCGCAGCGCGACACCCTGCGCGGTCGGATTCGCATTGCGCGACGAGGTGCGTCGAAACAGCGTGAAGCCCGGGACCGCCTTCAACGCATCGTCAATCGTGGCCGGGCCGCTGCTGAGCAGCTCGTTGGATGAAATGACGGTCACGGTCGATGTCGGATCCACGCGCGCGACATCGGCGCGGGATGAGGTGACGTTGACCGCTTCGAAGAATGGCGCCGGCTCGAGCGTCACATCAATCGTACGAGTACTCGGCTGCACCGTCGTCGAGAACGGCGCGAAGCCGGGGGCGGTGACGAGGATCTCGCGCGCTCCATCCGCGTTCACTCGGACTTCGAACTGGCCGTTGGCGTCGGTCTGCGTTTCAGCGGCGACGCTGCCGCCAATGTTCACGCGCACGGCGGCATCGGCAACGGATGCGCCGGAGGCATCGAGCACCTTGCCGGACAAGGTGACGGCAGTCTGCGCCGCGGCGGTGACCGCGGTGCAGAGAAGGGTAACGAATACGATGCCGCCGAGCCGTGTTACGGTGCCTGAACGACTGCCAGTCCCCATGGCCCATGTCCTACTGGAATCTTCTTGGTCACCATCCGCGCCGCCACATCGATCACCGACACATCGTCCGATGGTCCGTTCGCGGTATACAGCGTCTTCTCATCGGGAGCGAGGCCGATGCCCCACGGCCGATCGCCCGCTTCAACCGACCCGACGACTTTGTCGGTTGCCGTGTCGAGCACGAGCGCCATCTTGCTGCGCCCAGTGCTCACGTAGAGCAGCTTGCCGTCGGCGCTCATGCGCGTGCCCATCGGCCGCATCCCTTTGCCGAGGTCGATGGTCTTGCTCGGCGCGAGCTTTTTCACATCGATCGCGGTGAGCGTCGCGCCATTTTCCGACGGCACGTACGCCTTCGCGCCATCCGGCGTGAACGCCACCGAACGCGGACGCGGACCAACCTTCACCGGTTTCACGATCTTTTTCGCGGCGAGATCCGCGACGAAGACCGCGCCGTCGGCTTCCGACGTCACCCACACGCGCTTGCCGCCAGGTTCCACGGTCACGCCTTCCGGTTCGTCGCCCACCTTGAAGCTTTGAATGAGGTGACCGTCGCTGGTGTCGATGACGCTGAGCTGTCCGATGTCTTCGTTGGCGACATAGACCTCTTTCCCGTCGGGGCTCACCGCGAGTTGCTCGGGATCCGGCCCTGACGGCAGCACCTTCATCAGCTTGCGCTGCCGCACATCGACGACGCCGATGCCATCAGCGCTGCGATCCGGTGGCGGCAGCTTCGATTCATCCACGTTCGGTCCGCCGATCGGCGAGCCGCTGAGTGCGACGTAGAGCAGCGTGCGATCCGGACTGGCGACGATGCCGCGCGGCCGCTTGCCGAGCGGAATCGTGGCAACGACGGCGTTGGTCGCGGCGTCGATGACCGACATGTCCCCGCCGGTTTCGTTGGTGACATAGATGCCGAGCGCCGGAGGCACTGCAGGCGCCGCGGCGGGAGCAGGTGCCGGGGTCGCGGTCGTTGCCGGCTGTTCCGAGCGTCCGCACGCGGTCGTTGCGCAGACGAGCACGGCTGCGGCCATCACGCGAGAAGTCATGAGACCTCCTGTGCTATCAATCTCCCCGTTGGAGGGACATATGGTATACGCGTTCCGCGCGCTCGTCGTGGCGGCCCTGTGCCTCGGCTGCGCAACCGTTGCACACACACAGACCCTGCTGGAGTCGAGCGCCGAGGCGCGGTTCCAGCTCGATTTCCACGTTCCTGATGCGGCGCTGATGGCGATGCTGCCGCCGGGATTCACGTTGAATGTCGCGACCCAGGGTGCCGCGAAGGACGCGAACGTCCGCGTCATCTTCGTGGACCGCATGACGGTCAACGGTCCGGACGGCAAGCCGATTGGGAAGGGATCGAGCCGGCTGGTCTATCTCGCGTCACCAGTCAAGGATCCGAGCGGCGCGAACGCGCAGGTGGTGATCGGCGGCATTACGGACAATCCCGCGGATGTGCCGGGCCCGTTCGGCA
>QHWQ01000021.1:64973-67665 GCA_003222635.1 Acidobacteriota bacterium
AGTACGAGCACGGCGTCGGCAACAGGGGCAACGCCGCCGATGTGAAGTTCTATTCGGCGAAAAATCCCGGCGTGGCGCAGATCTCGAAGCAGGAGCAGGTGCTCGACATCCTGCGCAATGTGACGACGACGCCTCCGGATCGCGTCAAGGAGTTTTCGTTCAAGGGATCCGGCGGCAGCTACGCAAAGTTGTTCGACGGCACGGAGCGGGTGCTGAGCTGGGACAACCTGGTGTGGATCAATCGATCGGTGTCCCAGCCTTAGCGTCTTATCGTCCGAGCGCTTTGCGGATCTTCGCCAGATGGTGATAGCTGTGTCGAACCGCGTGATCCTCGAGAAAGAACTGACACGTTAGCGGCGCATCCCCGTAGAGCGACACCGGCGCCGCCTCCGCGAGCTCCGCGTCGCTGAGCGCGCGGATGGCGGCCGCGGCCCGCGCGCTGTTGCGCGCGAGCAGTTCGAGCGCCGCCTCCTTCGTCGCGCCCGCGTTCTCCTTCGCGTGCCCGGCGTTCACCTCGGCGACCACGTCCCACGTCACGCCCGTCACCGGCTTGCCGGCCGCCAGCAGCTGCGCCAGCTGAATCTCCAGCGGATAGATGCTCGCGACGTGATGGACGATCACGCCAATGGTCCGCTTGTCCGTGGTGCCGAAGGGCCTGTTCCATTCGGCGTCGGTGAGCGTGCTCGCAAACTGCGCCAGCGCCCGCGCGCCCTCTTCGAGGCGCTCGGCCAGCGCGGTTGTGCGGTCGGTCATTACGGTGGTCATTGCCATGTCCTTTCTGCGCAGAGTCTACTTGGTCGCCGTCTTCGCATTCCGCGGATCGTCGGCGGGGTTGACGTAATTGAATTCCACGGGCCCGATGCCATAGAGCACGATGGACGTCTCCGCCCTGGTGTAGGCGAAGTGGTTCATCTTCGCGGGCATCAACGCATAACCGCCGACGGCCAGAGTTTTATTTCCCGCGGCGCCTTTTGCCAGCTTCTCGCCCATCCCGAAGGTCAGCGCGCCCGTCGTGACGACGACGTTTTCGTCGGTCGGATGCGAGTGCGCCGGGATCGCGTAGTTCGCGGGGAACTTCAGCCGCACGGCGTAGGCCGCCGGTTTGGTCGGGTCGCCCGACAGCACCGCGATCTGCGCGCCCGCCGGGATGAGTGGAGGTGCCGGGCCCCATGCCGCTTCCGCCGGCGTCTGAATAACGTGCGCATGCCCCTGCGCGAGCACGAACGATGCGCCGCCGCCGAGGATGGCCGCTGCTGTAATCACCGATGCGATGGTCTTCATAAGTCCCTCCTTGGGATTCGGAGCTTGGATGCGTGGATCTTGGAGCGTGGAGCTCGAGAAGACGTCGCACGGGTGGGTCATTTTTCGCGGCGCCGCGGAAATGGCCTGAACGGGCCACGATTCCGCGGCTGCCGCCGGGCTACTCTGCGAGGAGTCCGCGCCGTGCCGCCTGAGCAACCGCGGCGGCGCGCGAGGAGACGCTGAGCTTGTTCAGGATGTTTGCGAGATGACGATGGACGGTATGGTCGCTGACGAACAGCTTCTCGGCGATCTCGGGGTTCGTCAGGCCGTGGGCGACGAGCCGGAGGACTTCGAGCTCGCGGGCGGTCAGCCCGCTGTCGTTGCGCCTGCGCGCCGATCGCTCGGCGATGTCGCTCGCCTGCGGCAGCGAATCGAGCAGCAGACGCGCGCGCGATATCTCGAGCTCGGCCCTCAGCTCGGTGAGCAGTTCGATCGCGCGGCGCGCTTCCATGGCGGCCTCGTCGACGCGGTCGAGTGTGGCGAGCGCGCGCGCCAGCTCGATGCGCGCGCGCGCGACTTCGTACGGCGCGTTGCTCTGCACGAACCGATCGACGGCGTCCTCGAAGTGCCGGCGCGCTTCGTCCGCTGCGTCGGAGGCCATCGCCACCCAGCCCGAGGCGAGGCTCGTCGACGCTTTCAGCGGAACCGTCGTCACCATCGCCGCGATGCCGGTGAGCTCCGCGAGCGCGGTTCTCGCTCCATCCAGGTTGCCCGCGGCAGCGTGGGCGCGCACGAGCAGCTCGAGACCCGCCGCGCGATCGGTGCGATTCTGCGTCGGCACGCGGCGCAGGTATCGATCGATGTGCTCCGCGGCCGCGCGCATGTCGCCGCGATCGAAGGCGAGCTCGGCGCGGCCGAGGAACGCGAGCCCGTGCGAGCCGGCCTGCTCGAAGAGCGACGCGGCTTCGGTGAGCCGTCCCTGGCGGCGCCGCAGCTCCGCGAGACGGACGATCGCGTCCGGCGTCATCGCCGGGCGGCTCGCGGCGAGCTCGTCGCCCGCGGTCATCAACTCCTGTTCCGCCTCGAGCCAGGTGCCGCGCCACATGCAGATCGACGCGTACTGCGTGCGGCAGACCGCGAACAGCGGCCGCAGCCCCCACTTCTCGCAGAACACTTTCAGGCGGGCACACCATTGAACCGCGCGGTCGTAATCGCGGACGCGCTCGCAGGCCGCGAGCATGTAGCAGCAGGAGAGGCCGATCGCGACGAGATCCTTCAGCTCGCCGGCGACAACGGCGGCGTTCACCTCGTCGAGCCGCCGCATGCCTTCCGACACGGCGCCCGACGCGACCAGGGCGAGCCCCTGCACGGAGAGGCCGAGCATTTCAAGATCGATGTTGTGGGACGCGCGGGCGACGCGAATCCCTTCGGCCGCCAGCGTGTGCGCGCG
>QHWQ01000086.1 GCA_003222635.1 Acidobacteriota bacterium
GCGTCTGCACGATCTGGAACGGCAGGCCCGTGTAGGTGGCGCGCGGAACGCCCGGCAGATAGCATTGCGTTTCCGGGTCGAGCTTCGCGCGGTTCGCGTAGTTGGCGCGCTGGGTGGCTGCCGCGGCCGGCGTGTACGGGATTTCGTTGCCTTCCACAACGCCCAGCCCGCCGGGCACACCGGCTTCCGCACCATGCGGCAGGATGTTCCACGCCGCGCTGTTGACGGCCTGCCAGATCCCCGACAGATCGGGTTTGCCATCGGAGGCGCGCGGCAAAGACTGACCGGCGGCACTCAGGGGAGCGATCACCACAAGGGCCGCAGCCACGATTGACAGCAACAAGGACTCGCGCATCGGACCCCCCTTATCGCAGCCGATATCCTACTGCGTACGCGGACCTCGCAGATCCAGAGTCTCGAGCAGGCTAGCGAACCTCGATGCGTCCGTGAGGACCGTCAATCGTTGCGATCAGTGCGGGTGTGGCGCCGTGTGTCACCGGCAGGTCCAGGCCCAGCTGGTCGAGGGCCCTGCGAACGCGATCGGGCTCCGGGTGTTCCGCGCGCAACGCGATCAGCGTCGCGCCTTTCGCCGCGTCCGCGGCGGGATGCGGCGTCTGTCCCCAGTCGATGAAAAACGGAACAAGGCCATCGGCAACGACGGCCCGCTGGTTCGTAATATGCCAGGCGAGAAGCGTGCCTGACGGCGTTCGACGACTGCCAGGGATGACATCGCCGAGCATCACGCCATGGCGCCGTGCTTCAGCAACCATCGGCTCCAGAGCGCTGCCCTTGGCCGCCCATGTGACGAGGCGCGGCGATGCGAGCGTGTCGATGCCGAACTTTCGTGCGGTGCCCGGTTCGGGCTGTTCAGGATCGCGAGCGATGATTTCCAGGTACGACGTAGGGCCGAGCGCCACCAGCGCGTTGCGCGTACCTTCTCCCGGATGCTGTCCACCCGGCGTGGCGCGGATTCCCAGCAACGCCTCGATACGCTGGATACCGAGGGCCAGATCGGGTGCGGCGTAGACGAGATGATCGATTCTTCGAAGAAGCGTCCCCGTGTCCGACGATTGTGCGCCAGACTCGACGCCAGCGATGACAGAGAACGCGACGATCGCCGCAAGCACACGAATGTTCATCTGACGCGACCGGCCGCGGATAGTAGCATGGCGACTCCGGCTGAAGCCGGACACTACCAGAGACGGCGATCTTCTGGCAGTATTCTCGCGCCTCGCCGAAGGAGAAGTCTATGCGGTGGCGTATCGTCATTTCAGCGTTCGTTCTCACGTTCGCAGCGGCCGCCAGTGAAGGCGCCTCGACATGGTACGTGAAGGCCGATGCCGCGGCAGGCGGCGACGGCAGCCGCGGCCGCCCGTTCGCGACGCTCGCGCAGGTGGAAACGGCATCGAAACCGGGAGACGTCATCCGGATCGTTCCGTCACCTCGAGCGCTCGACGGCGGGATTCACTTGAAAGATGGCCAGCGTCTGATTGGGCTCGGCGATCCGGTCACCAGGCCGGGAACCGGAGCCCGACCAACCGTCACCAACACGACCGCGACCCGCTACGACGGCGACGCCATCCGCCTTGCTCGCAACAACGTCGTCCAGAACATCCACATCGACGGGGCGGCGCGCGCCGGAATCTTCGGCGTCAACGCCGGACGAGCCGAGCTGCGCGGCAACTTGATCACCAACAACATGATCCAGGGGAACGACCTGCGGCGGCTGGAACGCCTGTGGCCCGAGGGCTTCGTCCTCTACCAATCGCAGGGCAATCACTTCGGCGGGATCACGCTGCTGGCGTGCGGCCCCGGGACGTCGAGTTACTGCACGAAGATCGACCCGGCGGCGGCCGCCGCGAGGGACCCGAGCGAGGTCGTCATCGCCAGCAACGTGATTCGCGACAGCAATCTCGAAGGCATCATGCTGCTCACCGATACCGGCGCGGTCACCAGTTTCGCGATCACGGACACGCTCGTGCGCGATCTGTCGCTGACTCTGCCCCGCCCCGAATCGCTCACTCCGCCGGTGGGCATCGTGCGGTCGCGCGCGTTCACGCTGATCGCGCTCAACCATTCGCAGGTGACGCTCAACATGTCGCGGTTTCATGCGGAGAATCTGTCGCCCGCGGGCAACTACGCGACAGACGGCATCGTGTTCCTCACCGGCGGCGACAGTCCGGTCATCAATGGCCGCATCTCGGACGCGGCCGTGTTGAATCCGCGCATGGTCGGCGAGGCGAACAACGGCGATTCGATCGAGATTCAGCATCGCGGCACGACCAACGGCGTGCTCAACCTCGATATGACGCGGCTCGACCTGCGCGATCCCGCCAGCGCGAACATCAAGGTGCTCGAAGCGGCCAATCCGAGCAACGGCGTCTACAACCTGACCGTCTCTGATTCGGTGTTCACCAACCACAATCCGGCGGGTGGTCTCGACGGACAGATCCGGCTGAGCGGCGCGGGCAATGGAACGAAGGCGTTCAACCTGACGGTGAGGAATACGAAGTTCTCCGGTTTCGGCGGCGCCATCGGCATCCTCAACGCCAGCAACATCGAGACGCTCAACGTGCGCGTCGAGAACTCGTCGCTCTCGGATTTCACGGCGCCCGCCGGTGCGAAGCCGATTGCGGCGGTGACGGTCACGCATCCCGCGGACAAGACGATCGGCACGGCCGTCATCGATCTTGGCGGCGGGCCGCTCGGCAGCCGTGGCCGGAATCGATTCCCCGCCAATGCGGGCCTCGCCGTCAGCGTCACGAACGCCAACGCGGCGACAAGACCGATTCGCGTCGATGCGGCGGGCAATTACTGGGGCGGCGGTAAGCCCGACGTGACGGTCAGTGGAAATGTGATGTTTACCGCACCGACGCACCTGACGTCCGACCCGGCGCGGTGATGGTGGTGAACTATGCGCAGCCGACGTGAGTTTCTGCAGCGAGGCCTGACCCTCGCGGGCGCCGCGGGCGCCGCGCTGGCGGGCCTGCCATCAACGACGGCATCCGCTCAGGCGCCGGCAGGCTCCGTGCGGCGATCGGACCGGTACGACGACTCGTTCATCTTCGAACGGAAGGCGTTCCGGTGGCCCGGCAACGCGACGCTCGCGATCTGGATCGCGCCGAACGTGGAGGTCTGGCGTTACGACTCACCGGGCGGGCAGGCGATCTCACCCAACGAGCGCAGCGTCGTGCCCGACGTCGTGAACTACGCCTGGCGCGAATACGGCATGCGCGTCGGCCTGTGGCGGCTGGCCGACGTGCTCGACGCAGCCGGCGTCAGAGCCACCGTTGCGCTCAACTCCGCCGTCATCGAGGCGCACCCGAAAGCGGTCGATGAAATGAAGCGCCGCCGCTGGGAGTTCATGGGGCACGGCATCACGAATACGGAGAACCTCGCGGGTTTGCCGCTCGAGAAGGAACGCGCGTTGATTCAGGCCGCGTTGAAGACGATCGAGCAGGCAACCGGCAGCCGGCCGCGCGGATGGCTCGGACCGGGCCTCACCGAGACTTACAACACACTCGACCTGCTGGCGGAAGAGGGTGTCATCTACTGCGGCGACTGGAACAGCGACGATCAGCCCTATCCGATGAAAGTCCGGATGGGAGTGATGTTTTCGATCCCCTACTGCATGGAGATCAATGACATCCCGCTCTTCATCAGGACCGCTGCACCCGATGATCACGGGACAGCCGCTGCGGAGCCGCTACCTCGACAAGGCGCTCGCGCACATGAAAAGCCGCGAGCGCGTCTGGTTTGCGACGGGCAGCGAGATCATCGACGCGTACCGGCGCGCGACAGCCGCGCCGTAGACGTCAGGGCCGGCCGCTCGCCGGCGCGAACACGTTGTTGTCGTTGCAGATGAATTCCACCGGCTCCGTCTCCGGAGTCAAACGAACCTCCTCGGTCATCGTCCACGGCCGCGTGTATGCCTTCGGATCGTCGATCGTGATTTGAAGGTCCATGTGTCCGAAGTCCCGTCGATGGAAGCGTTCGATAACGTGCAGCGCGTCGGTCGTCGGGTGTCCCACCTGATCGATCCAGACCTTCCCGTTGAAGCCGGTCGTGTCGACGACAAGCGTGTCACCATCCCATCGACCCGTCGAGTAGCCGAGCCATGTAGGAATGAAGAAGTCCTCTGGCGGAGCGGGCTGCCGTCCGTCGAGGAAGACCTGGCGCCAGAGAGTGAACGCCTCGTAGAGAATCACGATGAACCGGGGCGTCTGTACGATCTTCCATGGGACCGGCGGGTGATTGATTCGTGGGACACCCTGCGGCAGGCAATTCGAGGGCGGGTCTTCGCGCTCGTGCGCGCCCGATTTCCGCTCGTCGTAGAGCGCCTTCGCCCAGGGCTGAAACGGAACGGCATCCGCGGGAAGATCGGCCGCCAGGTTCGTGACGTATTTGTCGTCCGCTTGCCAGACGCCTGACAGGTCCGGCTTGCCATCGGACGATCGCGGGGCGGGAGCCGCGAGGTTCGGCTTGCCGTCACGCCCGCGTGGAATTGCCGGCGGTGGCACCTTGGCCCACTGAGCGCGCGCGGGCGCATCAGTCAGCATCACACACGCGAACACGCAGAGCACCGTCGCCAGTTGCGTCAACGTCCTCATCTCGCCTCCGCCTATGGCGTTCAGCTCAGAAGGTTACCCTGAAGCCCAATTGCAGCTGCCGCTGCTCGTAGCCTCCCGTCGGCGCGAAGCCGGTCTTCACATCCGTCGGAATCGGCGCGAGCGGGTTTCCGGCCGCGTCGGTGGTGACGACCGTGTTCGCGCCGGACCACTGAATCGTGTTGAACAGGTTCTTCAGCTCGGCGATGAATTCACCCTTCGTCGAGCCGGCAACCGGAAACAGCCGCGAGTAGCGAAGATCGACGTTGCGGCGGGCCGGCAGGTTCAACGAGTTGCGCCCGACGCCGTTGGGCCGGTCGCTGCCGATGGCGTCGTTGTTGAGCTCACGGTTGCTGCGAATCGTCACCGGAATGCCGCTGGCGAAGAGCATCGCGATCCCGAATTGGTTGTGGTTCAGGACCTTGCCCGCCATGCCTTCCGCGGAAAACTGCGGCTCCGCCACGATGCTGGCGCCGAGCGTGTGCCGCTGATCGAGGATGTTTGGTCCCTTGTCGCGATCGAGACTGCCGGGATCGCTTCGGCCGCCGGTATCGCCCTGCACGGAGAGCGTGCTGGTGATCGGCGCATTATCCTCGCCCTTGCCAAGGGTGTACGCGACGTCCCACTGAATTCCGCGCAAGAACCGGCGCCCGACCTGCAGCGTCATGTTCCTGTAGGTTGACGAGCCGATCGCCTGGGTGGAGAAGATGGCATTGAAACGAGGATCGACGCGCGTCGCCGCGTTGATCGCGGTGTTGAAGATCGGCCGTCCGTCGGGCAGCGCGCCAATCGGGTTGATCAGATTGATGTTGCTCACGACCGGCAGATCGTATCCGCGCGTATAGGAGAAGCCGACCGAGGCGACGTACGCGCTGCCGATCGCGCGCTCGAGCTGAACGTTGCTCTGCCACATGCGGGCGATCTGGAAAGCCGGATCCACGGTCCACGCTGTCGTCGACGCCCTCGCTGTCCCGCTCGCAAGGACATCCGGAAATCCCGGCGCCCCGACCTGTGCCGGCTGAAGGGTCACATTTCCGCGCGTCGTCGTCCCATCCTGGACGATCGCCTGCTCGTAGATGGCGTTGATCGGCTGATCGTACGTCAGCCCGCTGTTTCCGCGGAGCACCGTTCGTCGATCGTCGTCGAGCGTCCAGACGAAGCCGGCGCGCGGCTGCCAGTTGTTCCGGTCTTTCGGAAACGAACGTGAGTCCGCGAGCACGGCGCCCGGCGAGCCGTCCGGCGGCGTGTAGGTGTCGTAACGGACGCCGTACAAGAGCTTGAAGACCGGCGCCAACTGCCAATCGTCCTGGACAAAGAGCGCATACATCCGCGTGTGGTACGCGTAGCTGGGCTCTCCAAAGAACTGATCGAACTGGGAATAGGAGAAGCGATCCGTGCCGCTGCGGGCGGCCAGATATGCAGCGACCGTCGGGAAGGTGTAGAGCTGAATCTGCGTCTGCGTCCGCGAGTCGCTCACGAACTGCGCGTTGAAACCCATCTTGTAGGAGTGGTCTCCACGGAGACGGGTGACGTTGTCGGTCACCTGGAAGATCTTCTCCGTGAAGCCAAAGCCGACGTCCGAGTTGCCCGCGACCGGGCCACCGAAGTTGGCGACACCAGTCACGACGATTGCGGGTCCAGTTCCTGCCTGCGACCCCGGCACGCGCGATTGATCACGCTGGGCATATTGCACGCGCACCTCGTTCAGCAGATTGTTGCCCCTGGTCGAGACGAGCTGCAGTGCGGCCGAGTGCTGTCGATCGCGGAAGTCCGTCCCCCGCTGCACCGAGTTGAGGCCGCCAGTGATGTTGTTGCTGATGAAGTTGTCGAAAAAAATGTAGCGCGCTTCGAGACGATTCGACCCGGACAGAGCATGATCGACCTTGCCGATCGCGAACTTCGTATCGCCGACTGCGGGCATGTAGCCCGGCTCGCTCAATCCCAGCTGCGCCGCGGCGGCCGGATTGATCGTGATCACTCGGCCGCCCGAGAAATCGCGCCGCAGGTTCTCGTAGCCCGCGAAGTAATGCGTCCGGTTCCTGACGATGGGGCCGCCGATGTCGAAGGTGTAGACATTGACGTCGGTTGGCGGCTTCCCGAGCGCGCGGTTCGGCGTGAAGAACGGGAACGCGGCAAACGGCTTCCGCTGGAATCGCCAGCTGCCGTCGCCGTGCACCGTGTTGGTTCCCGACGGCGTAATCGCGTTGTATACCAGCCCCATCGTCTGGCCGAACTCCGGCGCATAACCGGTCGTGACGACCTTCACCTCGCGCACCATCACGTCCGACATCGGCATCTGACGCAGGCCCGCGCGGTCCTTTTCGGTGTTGTCGTTGCCGTCGATCTGATAGTTGACGCGGAGGAGCGCGCCGTTCGAGGTCAGGCGCGGCACGCCGAACTCCTGGTTCTCGAAGCCGACGACGCCAGGCTGCAGGAGCGCGTAGTTGTACGGATTGCCCGACGTATTGGGAAGGTTCTTGATCTCGCGCTCGTTCAGCGTCCTGCCCTGCTCGATCTTGCCGAGGTCCACGAGCGGTGCCTCGGCGGTCACGGCAACCGTTTCGGTCAGGTTGCCGACACTCAGCTTGATGGCGATGACGGCCACCTGTCCGGCGGCGAGGCCGATCCCCGTCTGCTCGAACTTCTTGAAGCCGGCGAGCTCCGCGCTCACACGGTACGTACCAAGCCGCAGGAGCGGAGCCCGGTAGAGTCCGCTTTCGTTTGTGATGGCGACACGCGTGTCGCCGGCGTCGATGTTGGTGAGGGTGACGGTGACGCCGGGG
>QHWQ01000087.1 GCA_003222635.1 Acidobacteriota bacterium
TGGCGCGCAGATTGATTCCGTAATCGGAATCGCGTACCACGCGGTGCAAAGAGGTATAGCCGTTCGTGTCTGCGAGGTTCGGATCCGCTCCATTGTCGAGCAGCACGTCTACGGCCTTTGCCTGAGCCATCGCGCTGGCGATCATCAAGGGCGTCAATCCCGTCTTCGGCTGCGCGTCATTCGGTTTCGCGCCGGCGCGGAGCAGAATGCGGGCGCTGGTCTCGTCGCCCTGCTGGGCGGCGAACATCAGCGGCGTGAAGCCGGCTTTCGAACCGGCGTGAACGTCGGCGCCGCCTTTGATCAGTTCCTCGACAACCGCGGACTGACGTTGCGAGATCGCCCACATCAAGGCGGTTTGTCCGCCGTTGGATTCCCGCGCGTTGGGGTTGGCGTGGCTCGCCAGCAACGTGCGCACGTCTGCGAGGTTGCCCCGGCGCGCCGCTTCCATGAGCGCCGTCTCGCCCGACATCAAGGGCGTGTTGGGATCGGCGCCTGCGGCCAGCAGCTTTTCGATCATCGCCGGATCGGCGTGCGCCGCTGCCGCATAGAGCGGCGTTGCGCCGAATTCGTTGGCCGCCTTCGCGTTCGCGCCGGCGCGCAGGAGAAGATCGGCCATCACCAGGTCATTGCGCGTGGCCGCCCAGACCAGCGCGGACGTCCCTTCGGCCCCGGCGACCGCGTGCTTCGCACGCCCGTTCACCAGCGACTGCACGGCTGCGCGGTCCCCTTGCTTGGCGGCAGCCACCAGCGACAGATCGTTCGCGCCCGCGGCAAGCGCCGCGCCCGCGCACAACGTCGACCCGAGGAGTGCCGCGAGAATCGTTGCTTTCGTCTTCATCGGCGTTCTCCTACGTTTAGACAGACGGCAGATCCAACCTGCCCGTGCTGTCGCCCAGCTTCTCCACGTACGGGACCTTGGCCTTGTCCAGCATGGTGAGGAGCAGATTCGCCATCGGCGTGCGGTTGGCATAGCGCACGTGCTGTCCGCCCTTGATCCCGCCAACACCACCGGCGACGAGCAGCAGCGAGAGGTCGGTATAGAGGTGCAGGTTGGCGTCGCTCAGCCCGGCGCCGTAGAGGATCATCGAGTGATCGAGGAGCGACCCGTCGCCGTCCGCGGTGTCGCGCAGCCGGCCAAGGTAATACGCCAGCATCTTCGTGTGCAGGATGTTGATCTTCGTGGTCTTCTCCTGCTTCTCCTTGTCGCCCTGGTGATGCGTGCAGGGGTGATGGGCGTCGCCAAATCCAAGCTCGGGATAGGCGCGGCCGCTCATTTCATGGCCCATCTGGAACGTGATGACGCGCGTCATGTCGGTCTGCCACGCCAGCACCATCAGGTCGGCCATCAACTTGTAGTAATCGGAGAAGACTTCAGGAGCGCCTGTCGGGGTTCCGATGGTGATCTCCTGGTGACCCTGCTTCTCCGCCAGCTGCATGCGCCGCTCGACGTCGCGGATGGCATCCAGATACTGGTCGATCTTGCTGCGATCCTGTCCGCCGACCCTCAAGCGCAGCCGCTTGACGTCCACGCCGATGGCGTCGAGGATGCTCCGGTCTTCCTGTCTGATCGCGAGACGCAGCTTCGGATCGGTGCCCGCGTCGCCGAACAGACGCTCGAACAGGGCGCGTGGGCGGTTCTCCATTGGGAGCGGGGTGGTCTCATTGCGCCATGAGATCGTGTCGTAATAGGCGCAGCCGTACGCGGACTCGCAGGCGCCGACGATCTCGGGCGCTTCGAGGCCGATCTCCAGCGAGGCGAGCTGGGTCTCCTTGCCGAACTCCTTCGCGGCAATCTGGTCGACGGATATTCCGGCGTGGAGGTCTGCGCCGGAGGTCATCTTGGCGTGTGTGCCCGTCAACCATGCGGTGCACGCGCGCGGATGGTCGCCGCCTATTTCGCCCGTGAGACCCGCGGCCTGCTGATTATCGAGCCCCGATATCACCAGCATGCGGTCCTTGAAGGCCGCGAGCGGCTCGAGTGTCCGGGTCAGCTCCCAGTTGGCGCCTACGGCCTTGGGCGTCCACTCGCCGTTCAAGTTGAAGATCCCGTTCGGTGTCTGCATGAACGCCATGCGGGTCGGCCGCGTCGTCTCGGCGGAAAACGCCGGCGTCATGGCGTCGAGTACCGGCAGGGCGAGAGTGGCACCCACTCCGCGCAAGAATGTGCGCCGGGGAATAGCTGCCTTAAAAATTACCATCGCTAGTCCTCCTCATTTGGAATGGTGTGCTCTTGACGATGCCCAGGATGATTGATGACCACTTCTGGTTGTCGGCGGCCGCCGCGCGCGAGATCTTGCGCAGCGCAGCGTAGTCGTACTCTTCGACGCCGCGACCCAGCGCATACGTGATCAGCCGCTCGGTGAAGGTTTGAACGAACATGTCCTGCTTCTTCATCAGGACGTCGCGTAAGCCCGCCGGCCCGCTGAACGCCGTGCCGTCGGGTGTGGTACCGGACGCATCGATCGGTCCCGACCCGGGTGCGACGGAGGCGCGCCAGGTGCCGAGCCCATCGAAGTTCTCGAGCGCGAAGCCGAGTGGATCCATCAGGCGGTGACAGGCGGCGCAGGTGGGATTGGCCCTGTGCTGTTCCATGCGTTGCCGCATGGTCATCTTCTGCGCGGTCGCATCGTCTTTCAGCGATGGAACATTCGGCGGCGGAGGCGGAGGCGGAGACCCCAGCAGCTGCTCCAGCACCCACTTTCCGCGGATGGTCGGCGCCGTCCTGTTCGGATAGGAGGTCACCGCCAATATGCTCGCCTGTCCGAGCAGTCCGTACCTGTTCGGGTCTTCGAGTTTCACGCGGCGGAATTCGCTGCCGTAAATGCCCTTGATCCCGTAGTGCTCGGCCAGGCGCTGATTGAGGAAGGTGTAGTCCGAGGTCAGCAGGTCGGTGACGGGATGATCCTCCCGCATCTGACTTTCGATCAGCAGCTCGGTTTCCTTCGCAAGCGCGTCGCGCAAGTTGTCATCGAAGTTCGGAAAGGTCGTCTGATCCGGCGATATCCTCGCGATATTGCGCAAGTACAGCCACTGACCGGCGAAGTTCTTCACCAGCGCCTGCGAGCGCGGATCGGCCAGCATGCGCTTGACCTGAGCCTGCAGCACGGACGGATCGGAGAGCCGCCCGCTCTCGGCAACGGCGAGCAGCTGGTCGTCGGGAATGCTGCTCCACAGGAAGAAGGACAGGCGCGAGGCCAGCTCGATGTCGTTGATCTTGTAGACGGTCCCGGGAGCCGCGCCCGGCGGATCGACTTCCGCCCGGAACAGGAAGTCGGGCGACACCAGAATCTTCTGCAGCGCCAGTCTCACGCCCGACTCGAAGCCACCGTTCTGCGCGCCCGATTTGTAGAGCGCGAGCAGCTGCGTCAAGTCGTCTGGACGTACGGGACGCCGATAGGCGTGGTGCGCGAGGTTCGACAGGATTTTCTTCGCGCACGCCTCCTGCTCGGACGCCGCGGCGGAGGGATGACAGATGAAAATCCTGTCGCGCGTGACCGTGTTACCCGATCCCTGCACATTGAATGGACCGGCCACCGTAATGCTGCCGACGCCTTCGAAGTACGTCACCACGTCGTCGCCGCGGACCCTGTCGATGATGCCTTCCTTGACCACCGTGTCCTTCAGGAATGTCGCCGCAATCTCGCGTGTGCCCGCTTTCACCGGCAAGCGGATCTTGAGATGCGCATCGGGAGGGGTGCCGCTGCCGAGCACGACCTTCTTCGGGTTGGCCGCGATCGTGAACACGTTCAGCCGTTGATCATCGAGCCTGAGATCGAGCGTGCGTTCGCGCGTGAGGCCCAGATATTCGTCGTCTCTGTTCCTCGCCAGGGTGACCGAAATCTCGTACTCGCCGTCCACCGGGAACACGTGGCGGGGATCGTGGTGTCGCCCACGGCGGTCCGGCTGATTTTGCGTGCGGTCGAGAGGTACCGTTCCAGCAATACGGGCGAGACCTGCAGCACGTCCCCGATGTTGTCGAAGCCGTAGCCGATGTCGTCGGCCGGCAACATATCCGCGACGTCAATCTCCAGCGCCAGCAAATCGCGGATGGCGTTCCCATACTCCGTCCGGTTGAGCCGATGGAGGGTGGGGCGTCCAGGATTGGGCTTCAGCTCCGCGAGGCGATCGCGCCCGGTCTCGATATATTCGACGAGCGCGCTGTAGGTGGCCTCGTCGGGCCGGCGCATGTCGGCAGGCGGCATCTCGCGGTTGCGCAGCTTGCGCAACATCTTTTCCCACGTCGCTCCGTTGGTCTCGAAGCTGGCCGTGTCAAAGGTGTCCAGGTGCAGGCCAGCAACCGCGTTGGGACCCCTATGACACGCGATGCAGAATCGATCGAGTGTCGCGCGAGATGCGGTCGCAGCAGGCGAGAGAGTATTTGGCGCCGGAGCATTTTGCGCCGGAGCATTTTGCGCTGATAGTGTTACCGCGGAAAAGTACACCGCGCCCGCAAGTAACATGCTTAGTGGGGTCACGCCACGGAGTCGAATCATGCTCGCTCCCTCCCACCGGCAAACGGGTCAGTTGACAGCGCAGGTTACACCCACCCGGTACCCGTTTACAACGCATTTCTCGCAGGAATTGGCGCGTGAGCCGGCTCCATCAGGATTGGTGCGCAGCGTCTGCATCGCCTTGATAACGCTCGCTTTCGCCTCGCCCGCCATCGCCGAACAGGGCAAGCTGAGCGAACGGCTGACGCCCGAGGTCATGGCGGTGGTGTATCCCGGTGCGGAACGACTCGGGATGGAGGAAGGCTCGCCGCCGGCGATTGCTGTCTTCAAGGGCGGCCGGATCGTCGGCTATCTGTTTTCCACGCTCGACATCATCGCGGCGCCTGGGTATTCGACGACCCCGTTCGACGTGATCGGCGGCGTCGATCTCAGCGGCCGCATCACGGGCGCCAAGGTCGTGTTTCACCAGGAGTCGATGATCGTTCACGACAAAGTTCGTCAGCGGCAGCTCGACGAATTCCTTGCGGCCGAGGCCGGCAGGCCGCTGCGCGGCGGCACCACCTCGCTGCCGCCGGACTTCGTGGACGGCGCCACCATCAGCGCGCGCGCCATGCGCGCCGCCGTGCTCACCACCGCGCGGCTCGTGCTGCGTGCGCGCGCAGCGCGAGCCACGCAGACCACCGAGGTCCGGCTGAAGCCGGACACCACAGGAACGGTCAGCGCTGCGACTATTCCGACCCTCGACCTCGAGAGCTTCAGCATCAAGCTCTATATCGAATTCATGACCGCGCTCGTCACGCCGCCAACGATCGGCGGCAATCTGCTCGGCCTGCTGAAATTCGAGGACTACAAGCGCCAACTCCCGGGCGGCGCACACGCGATCTATGTCGCCTCCAATGGTCCGTACGATTTTCTCGGCACGAAATATTTTCGGGAGTCCGAGGGCTACCGCTTCGATCGCCTGCGCGTGATTCAAGACGGGAAGACGTTTCGCTTCGTGCAAAACGACTATTCCTACGCGACGCCCATCGAGGGACAGCAAGTCACGGGACTGTTCGCGCTGCCGCCCAATTCCGGCTTCGATCCGGTGAAGCCGTGGCGCCTGGACATCTTGATCAATAGCGCCGGCAGTTCACCGGTGACCGTCGCATTCGGCCTCGATTACAAAGTCCCCGATACCTACATCCTCCAGGTTCCGGACCCTCGTGCCGTCGTGCCGCGGCCACAGGAGCAGCCGCCGCCGGAGCCGCAGGTGGAGCTGGAGGGGGAACTGCTGGCGCCGCCCATCGCCACATGGGTCGAAGCCTGGAGCGACGCGCGAGTGAACATCGCGATTCTGGCCGCGCTCCTCTCGCTCCTCACGATCATCTTCATCTTCCAGGCGGCGCTCGCGCGCGTTCGCCTTGCGCATCGGCTCGTGCGCACTGGATTCCTGGCGGTTGTTCTCGTCTGGCTCGGCTGGACCGCCGGTGTGCAGCTCTCGATCGTCAACGTCGTGAACTATCTCAGGGCGCCGTTCAGTCACGTCGAGATCGGTTACTACCTGGCCGAGCCGCTGATGGTCATCGTCGCCGGCTACACGCTGATCTCGGTCGTGTTGATCGGCCGTGGCGTGTTCTGCGGCTGGCTGTGCCCGTTCGGCGCGCTGCAGGAGCTGCTCGCCCAGATCTCTCGCGCGCTGCGCGTGCCGCAATGGCATCCGCCGGTCGCGGTGGAGAAGCGTTTGTGGATGGGCAAGTACATCGCCGCCGCAGCGGTGCTGGCGCTGGTGATGACGCAGGTCGACGCCGCGGGGACCACGCTGGAGATCGAGCCGTTCAAGACGGCGATCACGACGCGATTCACGCGCGCGTGGCCGTACATGTTGTATGCCGGTGCCGTCCTGGCCGTCGGGCTGTTCTCGGAGCGCGCCTATTGCCGCTTCCTCTGTCCGCTGGGTGGCGTGCTCGCAGTCCTCGATCGGCTGCATCTGCTCAATCTGCTGAAGCGGCGTCCCGAGTGCGGCAGTCCGTGTCACTTGTGCGAACGCGGGTGTCCCGTGCGGGCGATCGAGCCGACCGGAAAGATCGTCACGGCGGAATGCCTTCAGTGCCTCGATTGCCAGGTCGAGTATTACGACGAGACGCGATGTCCGCCGCTCGTGCGGGCGGTCAAGCTGCACCATGTCTGAACGTCCGACCCGCCGTCGTTTCCTGCGCGTCGTTGCGGCGGTTGCCGGCCTGCCGCCAATCATCGCGGCGGTGCGCGCGACCGCGCCGAAGGCGCAGGTGTACAGCTGGCATGGCGACGTGCTGGGCGCGTTGTCGGAGCTCACGTTGTGGCATCCCGACGCCGCATTTGCCCGACGCACGATTCTGCGCGTGCGCTGCGAGGTCGAGCGCTTCGAGCGGATCTTCAGCCTCTATCGCCGGGACAGCGAAATCTCGCGCCTCAACGACGCCGGCGCGCTGATGAAACCGTCGCCCGAGCTGCGCACCCTGATCGGGGAAAGCCAGCGCCTCGGTGCGCTGAGCGGCGGCGCGTTCGACATCTCAGTGCAGCCCTTGTGGCGGCTGTACGAGGCGCATTTCTGGTCGCGTACGAACATCCAACCGGACATCGCGGCGCGCGCGCGCGACGTTGCACACGCCCTGGTGGATTTCCGGGCGATCGACAGCGGCACGGCTGCCATCAGATTCGCACGCGCGGGCATGGCCATCACGCTGAACGGCATTGCCCAGGGCTACATCTCGGACGCGATCGCGGACATGCTGCGCAATGAAGGCTTCGAGAGCGCCCTCGTCGATTTAGGCGAATACCGCATCATCGGCCGCCACCCGGATGGCCGTCCATGGCGCATTGGCATCCGCGACGGGAGGAACC
>QHWQ01000022.1 GCA_003222635.1 Acidobacteriota bacterium
TCGTTGGTCTGACGATAAAGAACGTAGAGACCGCGGAGTCCCTTCGGTAACTCGAGAACTCGATCCTCGGGAATGTATTCCGCGCACTCTCGAACCAATCGAAGTAGGCTTTGAGGCATCTACTATCCCTTGATAGAGCGGGAAGTCTAGCGCGACTCTGCGCCATTCGGGCGGCCGCGCGCGTGCGCGAGGCGGAGCGTCGGAGCGCTGCCGACCTGCATCCGTAACGCGCGAGCACGTTCAGGGATGCGAGCCAGGTTGAGCCGCGGAACAAGCAGCTCATTGCCACAGCTACTTCGCGGCGCGAAGCGCCGAAGGCGGCGACCATGGCGTCCCGCGGTCGACTTCGACGCGCGCAGCGCGTTCGGCACGCGGAGAAGCGACGCGGAGCGCATGCGCGCGGCCGCCGAGCGATCAGAGCGGCTGTTGTCCGAAGACGTTGATCGGAGGTCCGGCTGAAGCCGGACCCTACCGTGCGGAGTGATTACACGCGATCGTGGCGATCGCGGCCGGTTGATTCGGGATGCTCGACCTTCTCTTCCGCGCTGTCGATGAGCGTGCCGGCGACGGCGACGAGGACGATGACGCAGATCACGATGAGTCCGACGATGACGGGCAGCGGCATGCGGGACCCTTTCCCTAGAACGCGTTGCCGATGAACGGCAGCATGCGCCCGAAATACATGACGCCGACCGACAGCACCAGCGCCGACGCGCCCAGGATCTTGCCCGGCCACGGCGCTTGCGCCGACGCGGGCAGCGTCCACGCCTCGTCGTACACCGTGAGCACCAGGTAGCTCACCCCCGCCAGCATCAGCAGCACCACCTTCCAGTGGAAGGCCACGTTCTGCGTGTACTGCTCCGAGGCGGCGATGAAGAAGAACCTGCCGGTGATGAAGTTGATGCCGAAGCCCATCAGGCCGAACGGCAGCAGCCGGTGCACCGAGGCGAATGACATGCCCCTCAGCCAGCCGACCAGCCGCAGGTTGACGATCATCAGCACGCCGAACATCAGCGACATGCCGATGAAGTGCAGCGTCTCGCACGTCGGCCAGACGTAGGGATGCTGCAGCACGTAATCCTTGATGCCCGCCGCGGAGATCAGACCCGGCGCGGAGCCGGAGCTGCCAAAGAGGCCCGCGTACTGGCCGCCCTCGATCTCCGGATGCCGGATGTCGCCGCCCATGTTCGCCGCGCGCGCCACGGCCGCGACCGTCAGCACGAGCAGCAGGAGCACGGTGTAGGTCAGGCCGGTCGTCATCCTGCCGATGCGCCGCATCCGCCAGAGCGCCAGCCACGCGAAGAACCCGGTGATCTCCATCATGATGAAGGAGCCGAGCGCCGCGTCGTTGTGCGCCGTGATGGCCGCCGCCGACACGCCCGCCGCGCCCTTGAGCGCTTCGGCCGCCGCGGCGCCGCTCACGTACACCGGGAACGTCGCCAGCGCGATGAGGAAGATCACCTCGAAGCTGACCTTCCTCAGGTGCTCGTTCTTGCGGATGAAGGAGAGCAGCAGCAGCCCGAGACCGAGAATGGTCCCGATCGTCGGGAAATGATTCAGCAGCAGGTGGACGTGCGCGAGATCGGCGAGGTTCGCGAGGTTCAACATAATCAGGCCACGTACGCGAGGAGGCGGCCAGTCGTAATCGCGGCGCACCACGCGAGAAGAGAAACAATGGCGAGACGCTTCGACGCGCTGCTGATGACGACCGGCGCGGTCCCGCCCGCGAAGTTGCGGCGTCTGATCATCGAGGTCATCACCAGACCGAGCGCGACGAAGGCCAGCTTCGTCCAGAAGAACAGCGACGGTCCGCGCTTGTCCGCGTCAGCGATGAACAGCATCGTCCCGGTCACCGCGTTGAGCGCGAAGGCCGCCCACACGATGCCGAACAGACGGTCCATCGACTGCAGCGGAATGGCCTGGGCGAAGCCAAGGAGCCGCAGATCGATCATCAGCGCGGCGCCGACGAGCACCATCATGCCGAAGGTATGAAGCGTGAGGACGGTTGGATACGCCCAGATCGAATTAGAGCTGAGGAGCCACGTTGAAAACGCGCTCTGCGCCATCGACGTCAGCATATGGTCCCTTTGTTGTTATGAGAAAGCCCGCAGCAGGCAGCGGGCAGCACGCAAATGCCTGCCAGCCGCCAGCTGCCTGCTGCCTGCTGTTACTGTGTCGCGCCGCGTCCACCGGCCTCGGGCTGTTTCTTCTCCTCGCCTCCGATTTCCGCGAAGTCCTTCGGACCCGACGGCCTGCCGCCGCGCGTCGCCCAGTGGATAGACCCCTTGATGTGCTCTGGGTCAACCTCTTTCGAGAACGTGATCGAGTACGACTGCTTCTCGTTCGGCATCAGCTTGGCCACCTGCCATTCGGCAACCATGCCCTTGCTCTTCTTGTCCGCGCGCGTTCCCTTGTAGCCGGTGCCCGTCGCGGTCACGACCTTCGCACCCGCCGGCACGAGCACCTCGACGGTCACGTTGTCCGCCTCGACGCCCTTGTTGGTGACGTCGATCTTGTTCGTGAAGCCGCCGGAGCCCTGCTGCGCCTTGCTGATGTTCGTCGTCACCGGAATTTCGAGGCCGAGGCCCACCGCCCAGTCGTAGATCTGCTTCAGCTGATCTTCCTGCAGCCGCGTGCGCGAGTAGTTGCCCATGCGGACGGCGCGGCAGTACGGGTTGCCCTCGCCGACCGCAGCGCAGTGCTCGGGCATCGCCGTCGTGTGGTCGTACACCATGTGCTTGAACCACTCGAAGTCGCCGTTGGCCTCCGCGATGCCGCGCCGCGGCGTGTCGAGGATCGGCGTGTGGCACATCGCGCAGCCGATGGTCGAGAGCGCCACCACCTGCCCCTTCGGCGCGTTGTCGGGCAGCGGGAACCGCCACGGCCCCGGCTCCGCCACGCCGGGGAGGCCGCTGACATACGCGTAGAGGTCCGCCACCTGCTTGTCGTTCAACTGCGGAAACGACGGCATGACGCCCCACGGCTTCTGCACCGCGTGGTTGAACTGCGCGAACGTCAGCTTGCGGCCGGCCAGGTCGGGACCGTAGCCGCCCTGCGCGTTGTTCGCATGGCAGTTCTTGCACGACGTCGTGTTGCCGTCCCATAGCGCCTTGCCAGCCGCCGCATCACCGGCCGGCGCCGTCTGCGCGGCGGCGAGGCCGGCGAATGCTGCAATCATCACGAGCGCGAGCAAAACTCTTTTCATAAGTCAGTCACCTCAGCCGCGTGTTCGCGTTCATTTACCGTAGGAATCCTGTTCCTTGAGCTTGCCGAGCTCGTCGAGCTCATGGTTGTTGGTGCAATAGAACTCGTACACCTCACCATTGCCGAGCGTCCACCGCCGCGGCGCGGACGTCCAGGGCCTCGTCAGCACCTTCGGGTCGTCCACCGTGATCTGCACAATGAGATAGTTTTTCGAGGGACGAGTATACCGCTCGGTCACCTTCATTGCGTCACTGTGGAACCACCCCGTCGGCATGACATAGGTGCGCTCGTCGAAGCCGAATGAGTTGACCACCAGCGTGTCGCCCTCCCAATGCGTCGTGCTCGTGCCGTGGACCCACGGCTCCGGATCCTTCGGGACCGGCCGGCCGTCGGTGTAGACGAGGCGCCAGTTGTTCAGCACCTCGTACAACTGCGCCATCATCGCCGGCGTATGCACGATAACCGTGGAATACGGATTCTGCAGCCAGATGGCCGGCAGTCCACGGGGCATGCAGTTGACCGACGACTTGGCGAGCTCTCGCTCGACCGGCGTCAGGTTCTTGATCTTTTCCGCTGCCCATGGCTGAAACGACGGCTCTGGTTCGGGGGTGACGTTCGGATCGAACTGCCGCCGCGCGGCAGGATCGACGCCGTCGCGGCCGCTGACGCCCTGACCGGCGCTGTTCGGCAGCCAGTGGCCCGAGAGATCGACGTGACCATCGGGGAGCCGCGGCGCGGCCCCGCCGGGCGGCATCACCGTAATCGTGTACTTCGGCGCCGACTGCGCGCGCGCCGGGGCCGACGGCATGCTCACCAGCGCCGCGAGCGCCGCGAGCGCGCCTGCGAGATGAAAGCGACGTGTCATATACGGCTCCTGACGCTCTAGTCCTGAATCTGTCCCATCTGACGCAGCACGCCGTCCGATGCGAACTTGAGCGAGCCGGCGGCTGCGTAGTACTGCCGGCCGTTCTTCGCCTCGCATCCGCGCACCCAGACGTCCTTGCCGATGTTGTCCTTGAACAGCTGGAGCGAGGTGCCGGCGCGGCGCAGCGTAATCAGCGCGTAGGTCTGGAACGACCAGTTGTGCACGGCGCCGTCCGCGTCCTTGATGTCGACGTAAAAGAAACCGTGCGGATTGGTCCATTCGACCTTGGTCAGCGTGCCGCTGAATTCCCGGCACTTCGAGGCATCGAACTCGGCGGCGAAGGAATGATGCGCAAACGTCGGAGAGGCGGCGAGCACGACCGCCGCACCGACCGCCAGCATGACTGTCCACACGCTCTTCATGAGAACCTCGCTCGTTAGAAGCCGTACTTGATCGCAAACTGCATGATGCGCGGATCACCGTTCTGCGTGGTGATCTGGCCGAAGGTCCCCGCGTCGAGACCGATGTTCGGATCGCCCCAGTTGAAGTTGTTGAACAGATTGAACGCCTCGATGCGGAATTCCATCGTCCGGCTCGCGCCGAGCGCGAGAATGCGGGCGATCGAGACGTCGACTTTCCAGAAGCCCGGGCCTTCGATGGATCGCGCGGCCTCGTTGCCGAGCGTGCCGGCCGCGGGAATGGCGAACGCTGCCGCGCTCAGATAGTTCGTCAGCGTCTTCGCCGCATACGGATTCGCCGCGGCCTGGTCGACCCGCTGCGTGGGAATGCCGCTGAACGCCCTGTCCTGGGTGGTTGTCACTGTGAGCCAGTTCCCCGTATTCGCGTTGAGGATGCCCGACAGGCGCCAGTTCGAGGCGACCAGACGCAGGGTCCGGTTGGTGAACTGCGGTGCCTGAGCGCTCGCCGTGAAGTTGGCGATCTCGCGCTGATTATACGGGCAATTCCCGCGGTCGTACGACGGGTCACCCGGCTTCAGCCACGTCGCGTTGAACTGCACGAAATTGCCGGTGACCGGCGTGTCAGTCGTGCAGTGCGAGACGGTGTAATTGCCGCCGAGGCTCACACCCTGCGCCGCACGGCGCTGGAATGACAGCTTCAAGCCCCGGTAGTTCTGCGTCCCGATGGCGCGGTATTGGGACACATACGACAGCTTCTGCGCGGCCTCGGCGCTCACCTGCGAGAAGACCCGGCGCGCGTCGGTGTTGGCCGCCGTCGAACAAGACGCGTAGTTCACGCCGCGCAGCGTGCACGGCCCGAGTCCCATGTAGATGCCCGGATTGAGCGCTTCCTGTCCCCAGATCCGGTCGAGATACGTGCCCAGGTAGCTTGCGGCCACCTGCCACGAGGTGCCGACCTGCCGTTCGACTGTGACGTTCCACGACTGCGCTCGCGTCGAGTTGATGTTCGGATCGATCGCGGCGTAGGAGCCGAGGCCGGGAAACACGATGTTGCCGGGCGGCGGTACAGGCACCGGGAGCAGCTGCCCGCCGGGCACGTTGCGATACGGATCGTCGAAGGGGATGTTCCCTGTCAGCGTGAGGCGGTTGCCGAACGGCGCCCCCGACGCAGGCACCTGCTGGAAGATTGCGGTGGGACGATCGTAGTTGATGCCGTACGACGATCGCACCGCGAGGCGGCCGCCGCCGGTGACGTCCCAGGCGACGCCGACTCGCGGCGACAGATTCCCCCACTGCTTGTTCATGCCAGTCTTCCCCTTCGGGAAGCCAGCGGTACGGCTCCCAGCGCAGGCCGACATTCAGCGTGAGCCGATCCGACGCGCGCCACGCATCCTGCCCGTACACGCCGGTGTACCACTGGTAGTTGTGCAGGATGCTCGGCGTTCCATGCGTCAGCGTGGACGCCTGGCCCGTCAGGAAATCGCCGAGGCCGCTGCCGGTGAGCGAGCCGTTGAACGCGAAGTTGCCCGCGGCGTTTGCGTAATCGAACGAGTCGAGCGTCGCGTACGCCAGGTTCGCGCCGACCGACAGCTGGTGCGCACCGGCAACTCTGGAAAAATCGTCCTGCGCCTGGTACGCGCGGTTGTCGACGACTCCGGCAACCGAGCTGCCGCCGGAAAACGCGAAGCCGTTGGTGATACTCACCGCGAGGACGCCCGGCACGTAGGTGTAGATCGGAATGCCGAGCGACGGCGCATCGAAGAACTTGTCAGCAGGCGCGTTCGACCGGGTAGACGTGCGCACGTAGGTCGCCCGAATGGCGTTGACCGCGTGCGAACCAAACACCATCGTGTCGCCGAGTGCGCTGGTCTGCGCGCGCTTGCGGCTCTTCGGGCCGTAGATGTTGCGCACGACGAGAAGATTGTGCATGCGCTCGAGCGTCGCCGGACGCTGCTCGATGTGATCGAGATAGCGCCCGAACACCGAGTGATTCGCAGTCAACTGGTAGTCGATGCGCGTCACGCCCTGGCCGTTGTTGTCGTCGAGCGGCACCGCGAAGCGCATCTGGCCGCAGGGATCGCCCGACGACGGAATCCATCCGGAGCGCATGATCGCGAGCGCCGCCGGGCTGAAGGCCGCCGGAGCCACCCGATTGTTGACGAACGGCGCGCGCAGCGTGACCTGCCTGCCGTTGTTGCAGGCGGGCGACACCGCCGTCGTGAAGTCTCCCGCCATCATTGCCGCGGTCGGCACGAACGCCAGGTTGTCGTTCGACAGCTGACGCGAACGCGTGCGCTGATAGGCGACGAAGAAGAACAGCTTGTCCCTGACGACAGGGCCGCCAAGCGTGCCGCCAAACTGATTTCTGTTGAGACCGTCCTTCTGCTTGCTTCCGTCCGCCCCGGCCGGCGCGAAGTAGGACGGCGCGTTGAACCGGCTGTCGCGGAGGAACTCGAACCCGTTGCCGTGGAGGCTGTTGGTCCCCGACTTGGTGACGGCGTTGACCGAGGCGGACGAATGCATGCCGCTGGCGGCTGCCTGTCCGCTCGTCGCCACGCTGAATTCCTGCAGGGCATCGGGGAAGGGGAACGGCAGGTTGGTGTTGTCGTAGAAGTCGCTGTTCAGCGCGCCATCGAGCGTGTAGGCCACCCCGGTGCGCAAGCCACCCGCGATCGCGATCGCGACGCCGTCATTGCGATTGAGGTTCGACAGCACCTTGCCCGTATTCACCGCCGATCCGGCCAGCATGATCAGATCGGTGACGTTGCGGCCCTGCAGCGGAAGCTCGACGATCTTCGCCTGCTCGACGACATCGCGGATGCCCGACGTGCGGACGTCGACGAGCGGCGCGGCGCCTTCGACGGACACGGTCTCCTGGAGGCTGCCGACGGCGAGCACGACGTTGATCGTCGGCATGCCGCCCACCTGCAGCACGATGCCAGTCTGCGTGTGGGTCCGGAATCCCTGCAGCGCGACGTCCAGCCTGTAGGGGCCGGTCGGCAGGTTCGGCAGCACGTACGACCCATTGGTCTCCGTCACCACGCTGCGGATGAATCCTGTGTCCGTCTGCGTGACGGTCACGGTGACGCCGGGGAGCACCCCGCCGCTCTCGTCGCGCACCGTGCCATCGAGCTGCGCGGTCGCCTGCGCGCGCGCGATGCCGTCGGCCGCGAGCAGCACGAAGACGGCCATCAAGACACCACGGACGGAGTGCTTCATCACACGCTCCTGACGCGCTGAATTCCGGCGGGAACCTTAACGCTGCCGAACGACGGGAGTACCGGGCCTGGCGAACCTCGCCGCGTCGAGCGGCACGTTCGGCTGCACGTCGGTGAGCTCCACGTTCATCTGCATGAACGTCTGACTGACGGTGCGGTGGAACGGAATCTTCACGCCGGCGACATCACGGAAATCCGAATAGTCAATCTGCGTCGGAACGAAACCAACCGGCGTCAGCGTCCAGCGCACGGCGCGCATCAGCAGGCCGGACGGCGCGAAGTACAGATTCGCAATCGGCTGCCGCTCATCGTCAATCCCCTGGATGACGACCACTTCTTCGTCGTTGATGACGGCGCGTCCGACGCGCCAGTGGGGATAGGCCTTGGCGATGGCGGACGGAAACGCGACGAGCGCCTCGAGGCGCGCGCGATCGAGGTTGCCCGCCGTCAGCGTCACGATCGGAATCGGCGTGTCGGGACCGGCCAGCCAGCCGCTTGATCCATTGAAGGTGCGGACGCTGTTGCCCGCCGCCATGTGGACGATGGTCGTGTACTGGTTCGGCGCCTTGGCGAAGATTTCGACCGGCACCTTCTCGAAGCCGGTGTCGAAGCCGGAGTAGGTGCCCATGGCGCTGAAGCTCGTGAGCGTGCCGAGGCGATCGAGCCCGCCGATGGCCTGCAGATACTTGTCGAAGGTCTTGTCCGCCGACAGCGTCGTGTCGGTAGCGAAGTCACGCGCGTTCGGATCCTCTTCCGGCGCGCTGTACTGCAGCGCGATGTTCGGATCGCTGCGCGGGCTCTGGTTGCCGTGATGGCAGGTGAAGCAGGTGACGCGCGGCGCGTTGCCGAAGAACTGCCGGTTGATCGTCTGCATCATGCCGATCATCTGGCGCGCCCGCTGCATGCGCGGCGTCACCTCGGCGAACTTCGCGCGGTCGAGCGCCGCCTCAGGCGAATGGCAGAAGGTGCAGTCGTTCCCCATCGCGTTGGCGAACATGCCCATCGCGTCGAAGAACGTATCGACTGGAATGTCGCGCAGCACCGTGACGCTCGTGAAGACGTCCTGCGTCATCACCGGGCGATCCTGTGCCGTCTGCGCAGATGTCGCGTCGCTCTGCGACGCGACGAGCCAGCGCTGGCTGGGCGGGCCGCTTACGCGGCCCGCACCGAGGCACACGACCGCTATCGCCACCGCGCCAAGGAATCGATGCGTCATTTGCCGAAGAACGGGTTCTCGTGTCCCCCCGCCTGCCCGTACTGATTGTTCTCCTGGCAGATGTATTCCATGATTTCGTCGCCAGCCGCCTGCAGACGGGCGTTGAACGTCACCGTGAACGGCTTCGTGTAATAGACCGGATCCTCGATGGTCACGGTGTTGACCAGCGTGTCCATCCGCGGCCGCGACCACCGCTCGATCGTGTGCAGCTGCTCGCTGTGCGGCGTCCCCTTGCGATCGAACCAGAACTTGTCGTTGAAGCCGACCGTGTCGATGACCAGCGTGTCCTTGTTCTCCCAGCGACCGATGGAGTGGCCGAACCAGGTCGGATCGAGCTCCGCCGGGTGCTTCCGGCCGTCCATGAAGATCTGCCGGTAGCTGTGGATGTTCCCCTCGTGAATGATGAACAGGTGCGCCGACGCCGCGCTGCCGGTAATGTCCTGCACGAAGCGGAACGGATAGGGCGTCGAGCGCGGCACGCCCATCGGCATGCACCACAGATGCGGATCGTCGGTCTCGTGCTGCGCGCGCTCAGCGAGCAGCTTGACCGCTTCCGGCTTCAGCGGGAGCTTTTCGCCCTTCGGCAGCCCTTGCGCGATGTCGTTGACCGGACCGCCGCCGACCCAGAGGCCGTCGAGGCTGACCGTCCCATCCGGCAGCCGGGGCGCCGGTTCGTTGCGCTGCGGGGGGCGTTTCACTTCCTGACCGAGCGCACCGATGGTTCCGAGAGATCCGCGCTGCTCTTGCGCAAACGCGAAAATCCCGAATCCCAAAACCCAAATCCCAAGTCCCAAGAGGCCGAAGCGACGCATGGCTACTGACCCAGACCGGCGTCCGGACGACCGTCGTCCGATGCGCCGCCGAAGAGCGACCGGCCATCCGCCGTCACGACTGACCGCGCGTCGCCGCGGAACTGCGCGACCTTCGCCGCGTAGCCCGTGACCGTGACCGTGTCGCCGACCTTCAGCGTCCGGCTCGTCCAGCCGTTGCGCGCCAGCGCGCTCGGGCTCGCCAGCTCCATGTTCCACGTCACCATTTTGCCGCTCTCATCGGTCGTGTCGACGTAGAACCGCGCGTGCGGATTCGTCCACTCCACTTTCGAGACGGTCCCCTTGATGTTGAACGTCTTGGTGCCGTCATACTCGGTGCTGAACGAATGGTGCGCGAGCGCCGCGCCCGAGCCAATCAGGCTGAAAATGGCCGCAAGAATCCCGTACTTCACTCTCATGCCTGTCCCTCCGAAAATCCGATCCACGCGTCGGCGGCACATTGTAAGGCCCTAAAAACCGTACTTCAATCCAAACTGCAGAATCCGTGGCGTCCCCTGGATGGTCGTAATGCGCCCGAAAGTCCCCAGATTCAGGTTGGTGGCCGGGATGCCCCAGTTGAAGTGGTTGAGCAGGTTGAACGACTCGAGCCGCAGCTCCACCGTCTGCGAGCTGGTGAGGTTGATGTTGCGCGACAGCGCCAGGTTGATGACCCACTGCCCCGGCCCCTTCACGCTGTTGATCGGGGTGTTGCCGAAGGTTCCAGGCGCCGGCTGCGCGAAGGCCGCCTTGTTCAAGTAGGCCTGCAGCGTCTTGACGCCATAGACATCGTCAGAGACCTGGTTCGGCCGCTGCGCGTTGAGACCGTTGCCCGAGTTGTCCTGGCCGGTCGTGATATTGAGCCACGCACCCGACGTCCCGTTGAAGATGCCGGACCAGCGCCAGTTCGAGAACGCGACGCGCATCGCGCGGCTGCCGAACTGCGGCGTCGCGTAGCCGACGGTGATGATGCCGATGTGCGTCCGGTCCTGCGTGCAGTGGCCGTAGTCGTAGGACGGATCGTTCGGCTTGACGTAGCCGGTGCTGAGCTGCGGGAACGTGCCGGTTGCCGTGTTGCCGACGCACTTCGACAGCGTGTAGTTGGCGTTCAGGCTCAGGCCGTGCGACTCGCGGCGGCGGACCGAGAGCTTCATGCCCTTGTAGTTCTGCACTCCGACGTCGGTATGCAGATCGAGCACGCCGATCAACGGGTCGTGCAGGACGCGGCGCTGATCGAGGTTGGCCGGGACCGTGCAATTCGGGTACGCAACGCCGTTGATCGTGCACGCGCCGTTGCCCAGGAACTCGCCCGGGTTGAGCGCCACCTGACCCCAGAGCCGGTCGGTGTGGCTGCCAAGATAGCTCGCCGACACGCCCCAGACGGATCCGAGCTGCTTCTCGACCGTGGCGTTCCATGACTGGGCGCGCGGCGAGTTGATGTGCGGATCGACGACCCCGTACGAGCCGTAGTTGACGAACTTCGTATCCGCATTCGTGGCGATCGGATGCGGATCGCCGCCATAGGTCTTGTACGGATCGTCGAACAGCCCCGGAGGATCCTGCAGCAGCGAGCGGTTGCCGAACGGCGGCGCCGACGCGTTGATGTTGTGGTAGTCGGCGCTCGGGAAGTCGTAGGCGATGCCGTACGACGTGCGAATCGCGAGGCTGCCGTCGCCTTTGACGTCCCACGCCACGCCGATGCGCGGCGAGAGGTTCGACCACTGCGGATAGAGGCCCGTGTTGCCCTTCGGGAATCCCGGATCGCCGGGCCACAGGAAGCCGGCGGGCGCGTTGTGATAGACGGTGCTTTTCACGGCCTTCTGAAAGTTCTCCATGCTGAAGATCGAGAGCGCCCCGTTCTCCACCTGCTGGCCGAAGTAGGGCTCCCAGCGGAGTCCGCCGTTGATCGTCACGCGCGGCCTCGCCCGCCACGTGTCCTGCGCGTAGAAGCCGAGGTACTTCTGGTCGACCGGAATGATCGCCGGACCGCCGTGCTCGAGCGTCGTCACGCGCCCGAGCAGAAAGTCGGCGAGGCCGGCGCCGGTAATCTGCCCGCTGATCGTCCAGTTGCCGCCCGACCGCGCGTGCGATTCACCGGCGTACTTCCAGTACGCCAGGTCGGCGCCGATCGACAGCTGATGCGCGCCCTTGACGGTCGAGAAGTCCTCATTCAGCTGATACGTGTTGGTGTGGAAGATGCCCTTGGTCGCCGTGCCCGCGGAGATGTTAAAGCCGCCGGTGACCGTCAGCACCATCTCGCCCGGGTTGTAGTCGTAGACATTCGAGCCCAGATCCTTCGGCGAGAAGAAGGGCGCCTGATAGCGGTGGACCGAGGTGCGGTTGAACGCGACGCGCAGCGAGTTGACGGTGTTGGACGACAGGACCATCGTGTCGCCGAAGGTGAACGACTGCGCGAGGTTGTTCGTGCCGGGATCGTTGGTCACCAGGACGTTGGTCGGATCCTTGGCGAAGGCCGCCTCCTGATGGAAGAAGGTCGCCATGTAGCGGCCGAACATCTGGTGATTGGTGCTCAGCTGATAGTCGCCGCGCCCGACGAACTGACCCTCGTTGTTGTCGTCCTTGGTGCCGTAGGTGACCTGGCCGCACGGATCGGTGGTCTGCGGCAGGCGCTTCGCGAGATTCACCGCGGCGGGGCTGAACGCCGCCGGGCTGATCTGGTTGTTGACGAACGGCGCGCGCAGCGTCACCTGCCGTCCGCCGTTGCACGCGGGCGAGGCGAACGCGGCGAAGTCGCCGGCCATCATCGCCGGCGTCGGCACGAACGCGATGTTGGCCGACGGCGTCTGGCGCGTCGCGGTGCCCTGATACGCGCCGAAGAAGAACAGCTTGTTCCGCACCACCGGTCCGCCCAGCGTGCCGCCGAACTGATTGCGCAGCAATCCATCGTCCCTGCGCTTGCCGGTGGTCCTGTCGATCGCGGCAAACGGGTTGGTCGCGTTGAACGTGTGATCGCGGTTGAACTCGAAGGCGTTGCCGTGGAAGCTGTTCGTGCCCGACTTGGTCACGGCGTTGACCGATGCGCCCGAGTGCATGCCGTTCTGCGCGGAGAGGCCGCTGGTGGCGACGCTGAACTCCTGCAGCGCGTCGGGGAACGGCAGCGGCAGGTTCGCGTTGTTCTGCGGATCGTTGTGGATGGCGCCGTCGAGCAGATACGCGACGCCGAAATTCAGCCCGCCGGCGACGGCGATGTTCACCGCCTTGCCGCCGCAGTCGCTGCAGCCGCCGAAGTTGCGGCTGTTCGGGCTGCCGGTGTTCACCGCGCCGCCGGCGAGCACGATCAGGTCCGTCACCTGCCGGCCCTGCAGCGGCAGCTCGACGATCCGTTCGTTCTCGACGACATCCTTGATGCCCGAGCTCTTCACGTCGATGAGGGGCGCCGCGCCTTCAACGGTGATCGTCTCGGCGACGTTGCCGAGCTCGAGCGACACGTTGATCGTCGGCGTCGCGCCCACCTGCAGCACGATGCCGTTCTGCACGTAGCTGCGGAAGCCCTGGAGAGAGACCTCGAGCCGGTACGGGCCCGTCGGAAGATTCGAGATGACGTAGGTGCCGTCCGCATCGGTGATCGCCGTACGCGTCGCCTGCGTATCCGTCTGGGTCATCGTCACGGTGACACCGGGGAGCACTGCCCCGCTCGTGTCCGTTACACGACCGCTCAGCTCCGCCGTCGACAACTGCGCCGACGCTGCGCTGGCGGTGAGAAGGATGATCAGTGCGCCAACAAGAACGTTCCCGAGAAACCGGCTCATTCGACCTCCCGTTTATTTCCCCTGTGCGATTCCGTACTGGTTGTTTTCCTGACAGATGTATTCGAGCAGCTCATCGCCGGGCAGCCCCGTCAGCCGTGCCTGGAACTTCGCGGTCCACGGCTTGGTGTACGCGCCCGGATCGTCCATGGTCACTTCGAGAGTGAGGTGGCCTTCATCGACGCGCGTCCAGCGCTCGATGATGTGCAGCTTCTCCGTGTGCGGATAGCCCCGGTTGTCGAACCACGACTTGTCGTTGAGGCCGACCGTGTCGATGACGAGCGTGTCACCCTCCCATCGGCCGATCGAGTGGCCCCACCACGACGGATCGAGCTCTTTCGGATGCTGCCGTCCGTCCATGAAGACCTGCCGGAACGAGTGGATGTTCCCTTCCTGCAGGATGAAGATGTGCGTCGCCTTCGTGTGCGTCGGCGTCTGAATCATGCGGAATGGATACGGGGTCGCGCGCGGGATCCCCATCGGCATGCACGCGAAGTGCGGGTTGTCCTCCGGCTTTCGCGACGCGAAGATGCGTCTGGCTTCCGGCGTCATCAGCAACTCGAGCGTGCCCGGCTCTAGCCCGCCTTCCTTCTCGATGTCCTGCACCGGACCACCGCCGACCCAGAGGCCGGAGAGATCGACGGTGCCATCAGGCAGCCGCGGCACGGGTCCCGTCGGAGCGGGCGCGCGTTTGGCGCCACCCCCAATCGCGCCGATCTCGCCCAGGGGAGCGTTTCCCTGTCTGCCCTGCGCGACGAGCGCTGCGGAAAATGCGAGCGCGACGACAAGGACCCACGGCGCAAGGGACGCGAGTTTGCGTGTCATGGCAGTCTCCGTGACTTGAATGGCGCGGAGTCTAGCACTATTCTTTGCGGCCATGGCACTGGACAGACGGCAGTTTCTCGCGGGAATGGGCGCGGCTGGCGCGGCGATGCTCGCGCGCCTCGCCGAGGCGCAGCAGGCCGCCGGCGGGCGGCTGTTCCGCATCGACACACACGCGCACTTCACGATCCCGAAGATGTACGACCTGGCGACCGCGCACGGCGTGCAGCAGGCGACGCTGAAGGATTGGTCGCCCGCGAAGATGCTCGCGGAGATGGAGGAAGGCGGCGTGGCGACGTCGATCCTCTCCATCAGCGATCCGGGCGTGAACTTCGGCGACAACATGGCGGCGCGCGCGCTCGCGCGCGAGTGCAACGAGGCCGGCGCGAAGGTCGTGCGCGACTATCCGGGTCGATTCGGGCTCTTCGCGGTGCTGCCGCTGCCGGACATCGACGGCTCGATGAAGGAGCTCGAGTACGCGCTCGACACGCTGAAGGCCGATGGCATCGGCGTGCTCTCCAGCTATACGGGCAAGTACCTGGGCAACCCGCTCTACACGCCGCTGCTCGAGGAGATGAACCGGCGGAAGGGCGTCATCTATTGCCATCCGTACTGCGCCGCGTGCGGCGTGTCTGACACGCTCACCGATGCGCAGAACCGCGGCGTCGAATTCGTGTTCGACACGACGCGCACGATCCTCAGCCTGCTGCAGACCGGCGCGGTCGCGCGCTTCCCCGACATCACGTTCATCTGGTCACACGGCGGCGGGACGGTTCCCTACATCACCAGCCGCTTGAACGGCGCGGGCGGCGACAAGCTGCCGAAGGGTGTGATGTACGAGCTGCAGAAGTTCTATTACGACACCGCGCAGGCGTTCAACCCGTACACGATGCCGTCGTTCCGCAAGTTCGTGCCGGTGTCGCAGATTCTCTTTGGCACTGACTTCCCGCTCGGCGGTGGATCAGCGGCGATCGTGGCGAAGGGCTTGAAGGATAACGGAGGGTTTACCGACGCGGAGTTGCGGGCAGTGGAGCGCGAGAACGCGCTCCGACTGCTGCCGCGATTGAAGACGTAGAGGCGGACCTTCAGGTCCGCCTACCTCTTATATTCTTTCCCGCCCTTCTCGACCTGCGTCCAGTCGAGATAGTCGCCCGAGCACGAAATCTCGCCGAGCTCCCAGTTCGGCCGGTTCTCGTAATAGAAGGTCGTCACCCACGGCTTGGCGAGCGCCTTGGGATCTTCCATCTTGATGTCGACCTGCAGGTGATCGCGATCGACGCGGCGGAAGTTCTCGGTCACTTTCAGATCCTCGCTGTGCGCGTGGCCGAGGCGATCGAGCCAGGTCTTCGTATTGAAGCCGACGGTTTCCACCTGGAAGTTGTGATCGTCGATCCACTTGCCGACCGACGTGCCCATCCAGAGCTGATCGGGATCCTTCGGCAGCGCGCGGCCGTCGGTGTTCACGCGGCGCATCCAGTGGTCGTACTCGTAGATCAAGAGCGTCTGCTTCGGCGTCTGCACGACCTCGAACGGATAGGGATGGAAGTAGACGCGCGGCACGCCCGGCGGATAGCACTTGGTCAGGACGGGATCGTTGGTTTCGTCCAGCGTGTAGTTGCCGCCGTTGGAGTCCCTCGCCTTCTTGAACTCGGCTTCGCCCCACGCGGTGAGCGACGGCGGCGCTTTCATCGGATCCGTGTAGGTGTAGTTGGTCCAGGGTCCGTTGATGCCCGGCGGGTTGCGCATCATCCAGACGCCGGACAGATCGCGCGCCGGCGCGGGCGGTGACGGCGCGGCCGGCGCACCGCCGCCCCGGCCGGCCTGCTGCGAAAACAGCGTCGCGGACGCCGACAGCGCGAAGGCCGCGGCAACCGCGAGAGCGACTGAACGCGAACGCATGTTCATCTCCTTACTGCTCGAAGGTCGGCAGGTCGCCTTCCGGACCGGTGACCTTCCGAATCTGGAGGACCGGGCTGCCGTTCTTCTGCTGATTGCCGACGAGCGTGACCTTGTCGCCCGGCTTCAGCGTGTTCTTCGTCCAACCGGCGCGCTGCAGCTTGTTCGGCGCCGTCAGCCAGCCCGACCACTCGGTCGTCGTGCCGTCAGGATTCTGCACGTTCATGTACACGACGACGTGCGGGTTGACGAAGTCCATGCGCGTCACCGTGCCGGTCAACGTCTGCGTCTTCGTCTGATTCGGGTCATTTCCAATTCTCCTTGCCGCTCTACCGGTCGTAGAGGCGGACCTTGAGGTCCGCCGCGAGTCTAGTAGCGGCCATGGGCCGTGTCAATAAACAGACGTTCGCCAGCCAGGTGAAGTTCGGCGGAATCGCGGCAGCGCTCAGCGCGCGATGTGGCCGCCGACCTCGAGGCCGCTCGGCACACGCCGCGGTATGGTTCTGTCGTAGTCCGGATCGTCGAGCGCCTGGAGAAAGGCGATGATCTCGCCCTGCCCGCGGCCGCGCATGTTCAATTGACGCAGCAGCGGGTCCCTCGTCGCGGGAGCGACGTTCGGATTCAATCCGCGCTGGCCGAACCCGGCTCCGCGCCGCCCTCCTCTGCCGCCGCCGAAGCTGACGCGGCGATAAAAGTTGAGCACCTCGCCCAGCGACGTGAACACGCCGTTGTGCATGTATGGACCCGTCAGTCCGACGTTGCGCAGCGACGGCGTGCGGAACGCATAGGTGCCCGTGCCGGCGTTGGATGCTTCCAGTTGCGGATGATCCGGGACGCCGAGCACGTGCGGCGCGAAGTCCGACAGCATCGGGCCGCTGTGGCAGTTGACGCATCCCGCGGTCTCGAACCGCTCCATCCCGCGGACCTGCTCGGGCGTCATGGCATCCGCGTCGCCGTGCATATAGCGATCGAACGGACTGTTCCCGGCGACGAGCGTCCGCTCGAACGACGCGATCGCGCGTCCGAGGTTGCGCGCCGTCACCGGCTGCGTGGCGCCGAAGGCGCGTGCAAACAGCTCCCGGTATTCAGCGTTGGCCGCAAGACGGGCGACGGCCTGCGCAACGGCGTCGGGCTCGGAATAGGCGTCGCCGCGCATCTCGTCGTGCGCCTTGATTGGCTCGAGCGCCTGCGCCTCGAGACCCTTCACCCGCAGATCCCAGAACATCGGCGCGTCCGGCGAGCCGTTCGGCCGATCGGCGGTCAGACCGTTGAAGGCGACGTTGAGGATGGTCGGACTGTTGCGTCGAACAGGCACGACATCATGACCGACGATGCTGACGCGTGCCGGGCCGAGACCGGCTGCATTGGTCCCGAGCGAGAGATCACGGCCGTCGGTGTAGGCAAAGTCGGGATGGTGGCACGTGGCACACGCCACGTCGCTGTTGGCCGAAAGAATGGGATCCCAGAACAGGAGGCGCCCAAGATCGACGCGCGCCGACGACGCGGCGTCGGCCGCCGGCGCGACGGCGCGCAACGGCAGCGCGGACAGTCGCGCGTCAGTCGAGGTTGTCGTCGTCAGCAGCAGCGCGAAGACACACGTCGCCAGCACGAGAACCGTGAACGGCGCGCGAACCATGATGCGGAAAGACGGTTTCGTGCTCACCTTCGTTTACCGTGCCGGCGACGGCTTGACGAACTTCCCGTCGTCCAGCGGGACGTTGTCCTTCACGTTCGTGACGCGCAGCGTCGAGGTGGTCTGCAGTTCCATGCGCGGACCGGCGGGCGCCATGCGGATGGTGAACGGGATCTTGACGCCGCTGTTGGTATTCCGATAGTCCTCGAAGTCCACCTGAAACGGCACGCGGCCGGGCGCGGTCTCGACATAGCTCCACTTCCGCAGCAGCAGACCCGTCTGCTCATCGAAGTAGAGCCGCTCCGGCGTACCCGTGGCGGGAGCGCCGATGACAAGGTAGGCATCATGACCGTTGACGCGCGCCATGCCGTCGACCCTCATCGTCTGATACTGCTCTTTCAGCGTGAGCGGCTCGTACAGTGACGCGGCACGCCGCGCGCGCTCGGCATCGACGCCGCCGGGCGCCGGCGACGTCACCGTGCCGTTTTGCGCCTTCGTCCACGCGGCGGTGCCATCGAAGCCGTCGGCGACTGTGAACTTCTCCGCCGCGTAGAGGTCGAGCACGAGGTTCGGCACCTTCTGCGATCGTTCGAGCTTCGCCGGCACAGGAATCGATCCGCCGGGTCCTGTCGGAATGTCCTGCGTCGCCGTGATCACGCGGCTCGTCACCGTGCGCATCGCCTGCTCACCGCCAAGGGCGGCGACGTACTTGGCCAGAATCTGATCGACCGTCGGCAGGGGCGCCTTCGTCTCCACGGGAGCTTCGGCCGCCGGGATGGGCATCGCCGGGAGATCCTCGGGCGTGGTGTGTCCTTTGTGGCAGGTGTAGCAAGTCACCAGCTGCCGGCCGCCGAAGCTCGCGCGATTGATCTCGTTCATCATCTGGTACATCGCGCGCGCCTTGAGCTTCATCGGCTTCTCGTCGCTGTCCATGTGCATCGGCACGTGGCAATGCTCGCACTCGACGCCGAGCGCCGCCTTGATGAAGTGCATAGACTCGAGAATCTGGTTCGCGGGCACGCCCTTGAGCACGCGGATGTTCTTGTAGACCTCTTCAGCGGGCCGCGCGTCCTGCGCGGAGACGGCGATGGTTGCCAGCAACAGCGAGGCGGCGATGGCCGGCAGGCGGAACATGGCGCGCGCGAAATTATCACGATCCGCTTGGCGGCGGTAGACCCGCTTTCGCGCGAATGGTCGCCGCCCACACGATCGAACCTCGCGAACCCGTCGGCGCCACGTGTACCCGCACCGTTCAAGCCCTCAAGTGCCAAGTACAATCGAACGGCATCTCATTCGACGAGACGAAAACCGTATTCCTGGACCCAGCACAACGGCTGTTATTTGTCGCCATTCCGACCGCGGCACGGACCGTGTCCGTATCATCAGTGCGCGTCTGGCGACGCGCGGTGAAACCAATGCCTATCAAGAACGCGCTTCCACACGATAACGATGATCTCCGACCGGAGTACGACTTATCAAAGCTGACGGGTGCTACAAGAGGGAAATACTACGAGCGAGCGACCGCCGGCACAACGTTGGTGCTGCTCGATCGCGACGTGGCTGACGCGTTTCCGGACGGGGAAACCGTTAACCAAGCGTTGAGAGCGTTGATCAAGGTGGCCAACACCCAGATTCATTCTGCGCGCGGCAAGGCATCCACCAGACGGCTGCGGTCACAAAAACGTCAGTCAAAATCGCAGAAACGTCCGCGCTCCGTGCGCGGATAGTTTGCCTCGTGCCGGTCGTCGTTCGACCCAGCGGTCGGAAGAGGCTCGGACGTTCCTCCAGATTCAACGCGCCGCGGTGCGAGGCCTCGCGACGAATCGATACTGCGAGGTATGGCTCATTGCAGAAGTCGACGGTAATCCAGTCGGCGTTGGCGCGCTGGTTGTCGTGTCGGAACGGCGTTCGTGCGCGAGATTGAGAAGCTTGCGAAAGGTTGTGGCGACGAAGTGATCGACACGGAGCGTGTTAGGTCGTCACCTCTTACGAAAACTCGGGAATGCCGGCGCGCTTCGACGCGTGTTCGACGGTAATTGCGCAGATATTGCCTTCGGCGTCGACATCCCAGTGATGGCCCCGAACCCGTGACCGACGCCTATTGTGGAGGTGACGGAACTGTAGACCCGCAGTGCCGGCGGACGGACCTGAAGCTCCGGCTCTACGATCAATCTCTACGATCGGAGACGCCGCGCAGGGAGGAGAAGCACGAACCCTCGAACCTCCGAACCCCCGGATCCCGGATCCCGGATCCCGGTCTACTGTCTCTTCCTGCGGTAGTTCGCCAGTTTCTCGATGACGGCGCACACCGCACCCGTGTCTTCAGTGGGATCGTTGGCGGTCGCCGCGATATAGAGCGGCGCGGTGGCGGCGAAGAGCGGCGTGGGACACCCATTCGCCTTGGCGAACTCCGCAATCGCATTCATGTCCTTCTGCCACACCGACAGCTTCATCGTCACGTCGGAGGAGTAGTCGCCCTTCACCATCATCGGCCCGCGCACCTGGAACATCCGCGAGTTGCCGGCGCCGTCGGTCAGGACTTTGTACGCGAGCGCGGGATCGAGACCCGACTTCATGGCCAGCACCATCGCCTCGGCGCCCGCGACGTTGTGAATCGCCACGAGCAGGTTCGCCGCGAACTTCATCTTCGATCCGTTGCCGAACGGGCCGACATAGTAGTTCACGCGCGAGAAGCCCTCGAGCACGTGGACAATCGATCGATAGGCGGCCGCCTCGCCGCTCGCGTAGACCGCGATGTCTTTCGTGCGCGCCTGCGCACCCGTGCCGCTCAATGGACAGTCGAGGAGGACGGCGCCGCGCTTGGCGACCGTCGCCCGCGCCTGTTCCTTGACGTCGATCGGCATCGTGCTCGTTTCGATGACGATGATCTTGCGGCCGAACTGCGCGAGCTCGCTGGCGACCTGAATGAGCGCGCTGGCCGTCGGGAGTGAGGTGATGATCGTCGCCGACGCGTCCGCAACCGCGCGCGTGTCCTTCAGCGGAACCCCTCCGGATCTCTTCAGCTGGCGGGCGGCTTCAGGGACGGGGTCGTAGCCGACCACGCGAAATCCCTCGCGCACGAGGTTGGCGGCCATCGCCGATCCCATGATGCCGAGACCGATGACGCCGACCGTCTCAGACTTTTTCTTTCGTCGGCCTCGCGTAGTAGTAGCCATCCTCTTCCTCGAGTGCGATTGGCGCATCGAACAGCGCGCTGATGCGCGCCGACGTGAGAATCTCGCGCGTGCTCCCCGACGCGGCGATCTTCCCGTGGCCCACCAGAATGATGCGCTGGATCTCGGGAACGATTTCCTCGATGTGATGCGTGATCAGAATGAGCGTCGTGCCGGCGCGCGCCACCTGCCGGACGCGCTCGGTGAAGTCGTGGCGGGCGACGAGATCGAGGCCGGTGGTCGGCTCGTCGAGGATCAGCGCGCGCGGCGCGGTGACGAGCGCGCGCGCCAGCAGCACGCGGCGCGCCTCGCCGGTCGACATCTCATCGAGACGCCGCTTCGACAGATGCGCGACGCCCATCCGCGCGAGCGCCTCGGCCGCGCGATGGCGCATCTCCTGCGTGACGGCGCCGTAGCGCAGGATGCCCTGCGTCGCGAGAAACCCGGAGAGCACCGCCGCTTCCGCGCTGACGCGTCCCTCGTTGTTGCCGAGGACGAACCGGTGATGCAGGTCCGCGGAGACGATGCCCAGCTGCGCCTTCAGATCGAAGACGTTCCAGCGATCCTCGCCGAAGACGAGCACGGAGGGCGATCCGTCCTCGTGGCGCAGCGGACGATCGTCGTGCGTGAGCAGGCTGACGAGCGCGGACTTGCCCGCGCCGTTGGGCCCGATGATGGCGGTGTGCTCGCCGACGCCGATCGTCAGCGTCAGGCTGTCGAGAATTCGACGATCATTCTTGACGACGGTGGCGTCTCGGAGCTCGAGGACGGGACTCGGCAAAGTGGAAAAGTCTAAAAGTGGAAAAGTGGAAAAGTAAGGTGTAAGTGCGCCTGATGCACTTTGAACTTACTTTTAGAATTTTCCACTTTTCAAGTTTTCCACTTAGGCCGGAAGCGGCTTCCCCTTGGTTTCTTTCGCCGCCGGCAGGACGAACAAGCCGATGATGAAGGCGATGGCGGTGACCGCGACGGGCCTGCCGAGCGAGCCGTAGCGCTGGATACCGGCACCGAGGAGGAAGACCATCGCCACGCCCGCGAACCGCCCGACCGAGCTGGTGAAGCCGATGGCGCTGCCGCGGCACTCGGTCGTGTACTGCTCGGGAATCCACAGCGTGTAGATTGCGAAGTTCGCGCCGCCGAGGCCGAGGACGAAGACGAGGATGAAGAACGGCGTCAGCGCGTTGGCCATGTAGAACACGCGTCCGAAGCCGAAGGCGATGCCGATGAACATCAGCACGAAGTAGCCGGCCATCGCGGGCCGCCGGCCGATGCGTTCAGCGATGACGGGCGCCAGCAGGCAGCCGATGATGGTGCCGATCGCCAGCACCGCTCCGGCATACGAGGCGAGCCGCGCCGCCTCGGCCATCGTCCGCCCTTCGCGCTGCGCGATTTGCGTCACCGCCGTCGGCACGTAGATCGATCCGGCCCACAGGCCGATGATCGACACCGTGAAGAGCAGCGACAGCGTGACGGTCTGCCGCGAGAAGCGCGGGGTGAAGAGCGCCGCGAACGAGTCGCGCATGCGCGGACGCGCGGCGGGGTTGTCGAACTTCGCCTTCCACGCCGCCGATTCGTGCACGCCGCTCTGGATCCAGCCGACCAGCAGCGCGGGCGTGCCGCCGAGCACGAACATCCACCGCCATCCGTAGTTGGCGCCGATCACGTAGTTGGCCAGCGCCGCGAGGAAGAACCCGAAGTAGTAGCCGGTGTGCATGTAGCCGGCGCCCATCTTCCGCCGATCCTCCGGCCACTCCTCCGCGATGAACGTGCCGCCGATCGGCTGCTCGCCGCCGAGGCCGATGCCGCAGAAGATGCGCAGCACCGCCAGCTGCCAGACGTTCTGCGCCAGCCCGCACGCGAAGGTGAAAACCGAATACATCAGGATCGTCGCCATCAGCGCCTTCACGCGCCCGAAGCGATCGGCGACCGGCCCCCACACCATCGACATGCCCCATCCGGCGAGGAAGAGCGCGAAGAGGATGCTGCCGTAGAAGCCGATGTTGCCCGGCGTCGCCGCGAGGCCCGACTTCGGCAGCAGCTCCTGCAGCGCCGGCACGAGCACCAGCGAGTAGATGAAGGCGTCCATGCCATCGAGGCACCAGCCGCCCCAGGCTGCCCAGAAGCCTTTGATTTGATTTGCATTGAGCGGTGTGCGAATCGCCGGGGTGACGCGGGCGGTGGTGGCCATTGCGCGCCATGTTACAGGAAATCGGACGCGCGAAATTCCCAACGACCAACTGCCAACTCCCAAGGCCATTTGCCTTGGAAGTTGGAAATTGGAAGTTGGGAGTTGACTGCGCTAGTACGTCAGGCGGAAGCCGAACTGCATCGTTCGATACGTGCCGTTGACGTGCTGCAGGAACTGCGCGACGGTCGCCTCGTTCTCGCCGACGGTCCAGTTCGGACGGTTGAACACGTTGAACACGTCCGCGATCAGATCGAACGAGCGGCGGCTGCCGATGCTGATCTTCTGCTGCAGCCGGACGTCCGTGCGGTTCTGCGCCGGCGCGATGAACCCGGCCTTCGGGATGATCGTGCCGTTCGGGCGGATGCGTTGATCGAAGCATGAGCACCCCGCGCCATGCAGGTCGCCGCCGTAGATGATCTGGTCGCGAATGCCCGCGCCGAGGTAGTGGAGACCGCTGATCTGGAAGCCTTTGTAGACGCTCCAGATGCCGTTGAGGACTAGGCGGTGACGCTGATCGTCCTGTGACGGACCCCACTCGCCGCCGTAGTCAGGCGAGGTGAAGAACGTCGTCTGCGTCAAGCCGCTGAACGGCTTGGTGTTCGAGTTGTACAGCCACGACAGCGTGTAGGTGGCCGACGCCTGCCAGTTGTGGCCGAAGCGCTTGGTCAGCGACGACTGGAGACCGCGGTACTCGGACTTCCCGAGATGGGTGTTCATCGAGACGATGCCCCAGTCCGGGTACGGACGGTTCGCGCGATTGGCGAACGGCAGGTTCACGCCCGTATTGGGATCGAACGTGAGGTTGATGTTGTCCACCACGTCCTTCTCGTGCGTGCCGCGGAACCAGACGAAGTCGGACGCCAGCGCCGTGGTCGCGCCGAACTGGTGCTGGAAGCCGATCGAGGTCTGGAACGTGCGCGGCAGGTGGACGTACTGCGGGAGACCCACGAACTCCTGCAGATCGCGGATCAGACAGCCGGGCGCGTTGCCGTTCGCGTAGCAGAATCGCTGCGTCGCCTGCGCGAAGTTCGGGAGCTGCCCGTTGCCGGTCGGGTTCGCCGCGAAGTCGGCACGGCCGTCGTTCGCGTAGCTGATGACGACGAGTTGCGCGTTGCCTGTCGCGAATGACTGGTCGGCGCCGAGTGCGTCGCCATAGTAGAGGCCCGCGCCGCCGCGAACGACCGTGGTGTCATTTGCCTTGAAGTTGAAGCCGAGGCGCGGCTGGACGTTCTTGTAGTCGTTCGGGCGTCCCGCCTGCTGGAACGGCTGGACCTCGACGTTGTTCGCGAACACGTTCATCTCGAGGTCGTAGCGGAGCCCGAGGTTCAGCGTCAGGCGGTTGCCGAGCTGCCAGTCGTCCTGGACCCAGCTGGCGAACTTCTTCGAGCGCAGGTGGACGTTGAAGTCGCCGACGCCGATGCTGTAGGTCGTCACCCACGGCGAGATCGCCGCGAGGTTCCACGTGTCCGCGTTGAACGGATCGGGGAACCACGCCTGCATCTGTGCGGGCGTCGGCGCCGCGATCCCGCTGGCCGACACCGTGCCCATGCACTGACGGCAGTTGTCCTGGATCTGGTGCCGATGCAGGAACTCGCCGCCGAGCCGCAGGTCGTGGCGGCCCTTCGCGTCGTACGAATACGTGAAGTCGTCACGCACGTTCCAGACCCACTGATCCTGGTGCCGCGGAAAGTTCTGGTTGCCGCCGATCGAGAAGCCGCGGAACGTGATGCGCGGCGAACCTGTATTGATCCCGTCGGCCTTCTGCCAGTGGTTCGACCAGGTCGTGAGATTGCGGTTGGCCAGGCCGAACACCGCTTCGCCGCCCTTGATCTCGTTGACCGCCTTGTTGCTCAGCACCGTCGTGAGGTTGGCGACGCGCTCGTCGTTGTACTCGCGGTTGGTGGCCACGGCCGACGGATAGCTCTGCGTGTTGCCGGGAACCATCGGCTGGTTCTGGACGCCGCGCGAGATCTTGCCCATCACGCGCGTGTTGGTCGAGAGCTGATAGTCCAGACGGAAGCCGCCCTTGTTCTGCGTGTCGGTGCCCGAGGTGCTGATGTTGAACGCCGGATAGGGCGTGTTGAAGATCGCCGTCTGCGGCTGCCGCTCGTACTCGTAGTTGCCGAAGAAGTGCAGCTTGTCCTTCACGAGCGGACCGCCGAGCGTGAAGCTGTACTGCTGGTTCTTGATCGGCTCCTTGACGCCCAGCACTGGATTGATCGCGTTCCACTTCGAGTCGCGGAAGTTGCCGCGCACGAGGCCCTGCACCAGGTTCGTGCCGGACTTGGTGATGGCGTTCACCTGCACGCCCGTCGACCGGCCCATCGTCGCGTCGAAGCGGTTGGCGACGAACTGGAACTCGGCGATCGAATCCTGGCTGTATTTCGGCTGGCCGCCGGTGCCGATGTCGGCCGAGACCTGCTGGCCGTCGACATTCAACTGGAACTCGCGCGCCTCGCCGCCGTTGCGGTCGGGAAGCGGCGTCTGCGCGGCGGTGCCGCTGGCGAATGGATCGGTGCGGCTGCCCGGCGCGACCAGCGCCAGCGCCATCCAGTTGCGGCCGTTGACTGGCAGCTCCTGGACCTGCTTCGGATCGACGTTGCCGCCGATCGCGGAGTTCTTCAGGTCGATGAGCGGCGCTTCACCGGTGACCGTGATGGTCTCCTGAAGCGTCGATGGTCCGAGCCGCATGTCGAGGGTCGCCGTCTGCCCGACGAGCAGGTTGACACCGGCGCGCATGGCAGTCGAGAAGCCCTGGAGTTCCGCGGTCACCTGATAGGAGCCGACACGCACCGGCATGCGGTAAATCCCACGTTCGTCGGTGACGCCGACGAACTTGTTTCCTGTCGCTTCGTTGGAAGCCGTAACGGTCACGCCCGGCAGCACGCCGCCGGTGGAGTCAGTGACGGTGCCTGTGAGCACCGCATCCTGCGCGAACGCCGCGACAGGGAGCAGAAGGATTGCGCCGATCAGAACGACCCGCCTGGCCAAACCCCAAGTCATGAAATCTCCTTCCTCTAAAACGCGAACGCGTGTTCTGGAGCGCCCCGAAGTTACCGTCTGGCAAGGGGTTAAGTCAAGTGCAGGAGCACCTACCTGCGGCGAGGCGAGGAGACACTTTGGACACTTTCAAGATCGTGTGCCGCCTCCAGATTTGAAGGATCAAGCTGCACCGATGTGCGCAGATGTTCTTCCGCTTCTTTCAGCGCGCCGCGCTCGGCGAGCGCCGCGCCGAGATGCCAGTGCGTCTGCGCGGAGTTCGGATCAAGCGCGAGCGCCTGTCTGAACTCCGCGATCGCCGCGTCGATTTGCCCGCGCGACGCGTAGGCAATGCCGAGATCGTTGTGAACGTCGGCGGTTTCGGGAACGACGGCACCGAGGTACGCGCTCCCCGCGACCGTACGTCCGCCGTCCGAGAGCTGGCGGGTGCGCGCGCCTTCCGCCGGCGTGGCGCCATAGGCGCGCGAGAGCAGGTCGAGATACAGGTCGAGGCCTTCGACGACGCGAACGGGCATGCCATTGTCGAAGCATTTCGGGCACCAGGCGGAGACGCCGGAGAGATCGACGACCGAGCCCGGCACGAACTCGCCGAGATTCAGCAGCGAGCGGACGCCGTATTCCTGCACCGGGCGATCGTCGGTCACGGGAACGGCGTCGCGCGTCGCCTCGGCGAGCTTGCTCGGCGAGCCGAGGAACATGCCGGCGATCTCGCGAGGCGTGCCGAGGTTCAGGCGCGCCAGATCCGCGCGGACGCCGGGCCGTTGCGACATGTTCGCGAACAGCTGGTTCGGATCGAGCTCGATGCGATCGCTGGCGCCGATCAGAATCAGATCCGCCTCGGCGCCCGACAGCAGCACCGACCGCGGGAACACGTCGATGAACGACTTGATCATCGACAGCGTCGTCTCCACCGGCACCTGGTAGGACGGCAGCCACTGGCTGACGAACCCCTTCGGCTTCAGCCGCGACTTCGCAAGCGCGTAGAACTCTTCCGAGTAGAGGGATGCAACGCCTGCGTAGCCGATTGGCGGCGGTTCGAGCGTGATGAGATCGTACGACGAGGGCGCGTTCATCAGCAGGTGATGGCGCCCGTCGTTGACGAAGATCGACACGCGCGAATCGCTGATGACGTTGGCGTTCGACCCGCTAAAGTAGCTGGCGTGGTCGAGGACGTTGCGTGACAGGTCGGCGACCTCCACGCGCGTCACCGACGGGTGCAGCGTCGCGGCGGCCGTCGTGTTGCCGGCGCCGAAGCCGATGACGAGCACGCGGTTGGGGTTGTCGATCATCAGCAGCGGCACGTGCGCGAGCGCCCGCATGTAACGCTGCGAGAGCGGCCAGGTTGCCGACATCGCATGGCCGTTGGTCATCAGGCGGCGGCCTTTGCCGGCCGTCTCGGTGATCGTGACGATCTCGTTGACGCCCTCGCTCTGATTGAGCACGCGTTCGTTCGGCTCCGGCTTCGGCAGCGCGCGAACGCCGACGTAATCAGATGGGAGAAACAGCCACGCCGCGATGGCAGCGGCCGCGGCGGCGAGCGGCAGGGTCCGCGCGGTCCGGCTAAAGCCGGACACTACCGTATCGGTCGTGTCCGCCTTGAGGCGGACCGCGAGATAAACAGGAATCAGTCCGATGGCCGCGACGGTCATCAAGATCGTCGTGCTGGCCTGAAGGCCGAACAGCGGCAGCAGGATGAAGCCGGAGACGAGGCTGCCGCACACCGCGCCCGCGGTGTTGGCGAGATACAGCACGCCGGCGCGGCGGCCGACCGACTCCTCCACGCGCTGCACGACCGCATTGGCGAGCGGAAAGCTGAAGCCGATGAGCAGCGCGGGCAGCGCGACTTCCGGCAGCATCGGCCGCAGGTTGAACCACAACTCGCCGAGCGCCGATGGGCGAGACGCGTGGGCGCTGATCGCATTCGAGACCGTTTGATCGATCGGGCTCGAGTTGGCCCCCCACATGCCCGCCAGCGTCGCGACGATGAACAACGACTGCACCGCGAGCCACGAGATCGCGGCGTTCGTCCGCCGCTGCATCACGCCCGCCGCAAGCGAGCCGGCGCCGATGCCGACGAGGATCACCGTCAGCAGCAGCGAGAAGACGGCGCGGAAGGCGCCGAGCATGATCGAGAAGTGGCGGAACCAGAGGATCTCCATGCCGAGGCCGGCGAAACCGGACAACGCCAACGCGATGGCGACAGGCGCGATGAGGTCCCGGTGGTTCGCCGTTCGCGGTTCGCGGTTCGCGGTTCGTCTCGAGGCCTTCTTTGGGGTTTGGGATTTGGGATTTGGGATTCGGGATTTGCTCAACGCGATCGCTCCGCCGCCCGCGATGGCATTCAACGCCACCGCAAGCATTTGCGTTCGCCACAAACCCCATGACGGCACACACGCGAAGTCGGCGAGAAAACATCCGGCAGCAGCGCCGGCCGTGTTCACCGCATAGAGCAGCGCGATGCGTCGCGACTGTGCCTCGA
>QHWQ01000023.1 GCA_003222635.1 Acidobacteriota bacterium
CGCTCGATGATCATCAGCGAGAGCGAGAAGCGCATCACCGCCATCCACGAGTCCGGCCACGCGCTGCTCGCGGTCATGCTGCCGAACGCCGATCCGATCCACAAGGTGACGATCATCCCGCGCGGCATGGCGCTCGGCCTGACGACGATGCTGCCGATCGACGAGAAGCACAACTACTCCCGCGATTACCTCCGCGATCAGATCTGCATTCTCCTTGGCGGGCGCATCGCCGAAGAGATCACGATGGCCAGCGTCACGACCGGCGCGGGCAACGATCTCGAGCGCGCCACCGACCTCGCGCGCAAGATGGTCTGCGAGTGGGGCATGAGCGACTCGATGGGCCCGCTCACCTTCGGCAAGAAGGAAGAGCAGATCTTCCTCGGCCGCGAGATCGCGCAGCACCAGGACTACAGCGAGGACACCGCGCTGAAGATCGACCACGAGGTGAAGCGCTTCGTCACCGAGGCGTACAACCGCGCGAACGAGATCCTCATGCAGCACAAGCCGCGGCTGATGGAGATGGCCGACGCGCTGCTCGCGCACGAAACGCTCGACGCCGAACAGGTGCGCCGCATCGTGGCCGGCGAGCCGCTGGACGAGCCAACGCCCGCGACGCCGCCGACGCCGCAGGTGGCGCCGCCCGCGCCGAAGGCGAAGGAGCCGCGCCCGGCAATCGTTCCGCCGATTCCGCCGCGTCCCGTTACGCAGGAATAACCTGTTATAACGTTCCCCCGTGCTGCCGCGGCGTCGATTTACGATTCCGCTCCCGCGCGGGCGAACGCTCGTACTGGGAGAGCGGACGCTCATCATGGGCGTGATTAACGTGACGCCCGATTCCTTTTCAGACGGCGGCGTGCTCTTCGATCGCGATGCAGCCGTGGACGCCGGCGTGCGGATGGCGGAGGAGGGCGCGGCCATCATCGACGTCGGCGGCGAATCGACGCGCCCCGGCGCCGCGACCGTGGACGGCGCAGAGGAGCACCGGCGCGTGATTCCCGTCGTCGAGGCGCTCGCCAAACGCGTCGATGTGCCCATCTCCGTCGATACCTACAAGGCGTCGACGGCGAACGCGGCGCTCGCGGCGGGCGCGACGATCGTCAACGACATCAGCGGCCTGCGCTACGAACCGGAATTGGCGAACGTCGTCGCGAAGCACGGCGCGGCGGTCATCCTGATGCACACGCGCGGACGATCGCGCGACATGTATCAGCAGGCATCGTACGGCGACGTGGTCGCGGAGGTGCTCGACGAGCTGCGCGAGAGCATGTCGTTCGCGGCCAGCGCGGGCGTAAGTCGTTCCTCGCTCGCGCGCTGGGCGGCGCCGCTCCGGGCAGCACCGCTCCAGGCAGCACCGCTCCAGACAGCACGGCGCCGGCGGCCTCACGCGACTGGGCCACGGCCGCAGCCGTGACGGCGGCAGTGCTCGCGGGTGCACACGTGGTCCGCGTGCACGCGGTGGGCGAGATGCTCCAGGTGGTGCGCGTCGCCGACGAAATTCGGCGGTATCATCGCGTCGACTCATGAACTGGCTGACGACGCTCCTGCGCCGCCCCGATATCGCGTGGACCGATGCGCTGGACATCGCCATCGTCGCGATCCTCGTCTACGAGCTGCTGCTGCTCATCCGCGGCACGCGCGCGGCGCAGATGGCGCTCAGCGCCGGCTTCATCCTGCTGCTCTACTTCCTCTCGCAGTGGCTGGAGCTCGAGACCGTCAACTGGGTCATCCGCAATCTCGCCGCCTACGTCGTCTTCGCGATCATCGTTTTGTTCCAGGCCGACATCCGGCGCGCGCTCGCGCATTTCGGCCGCGCGCCGTTCTTCCGCTACTTCGAGCGCGCCGGGCACGCGGACGAAACCATCGAGGAGCTCGTCACCGCGGCGACCAATCTTGCCGCGCGGCGCATCGGCGCCATCATCGTCCTCGAGCGGCAGATCGGCATGCGCAACTACATCGAAGGCGGCATCCCGCTCGACGCGATGATCACCTACGACCTGCTCTCGAGCATCTTCCAGCCGGGGTCGCCGCTGCACGACGGCGCCGTCATCATTCAGGGCGATCGCATCGCCGCCGCCGCGTGCTTCCTGCCGCTCTCGGTGAACCCGCGTGTCAGCCGCGATCTGGGCACGCGCCACCGCGCGGCGCTCGGCCTCACGGAAGAGAACGACGCGATTGCGATCGTCGTTTCGGAGGAAACGGGAACCATCTCGCTGGCGATCGGCGGCGACTTCGAGCGCGGCTTCAACGCCGAGCAGCTTCGCTCGCGCCTGGCGACGCTGCTCGGGTATCGCCGCCGCAGAATCCGCCGCGCCGAAGAGCCGCGGAGCTCGCTCGCCTGATGGCGTACATCGGGTTCCGCCAGCATCTCGGATTGAAGTTCGTGTCGATTGCGCTCGCCGCGCTGTTGTGGATTGCCGTCGCCGGCGAGCAGACGGTCGAACGTTCGCTGCGCATCCCGGTCGAATTCACCAACCTGCCATCGCAGCTCGAAATGGTCGGCGAGCCGCCGACGGTCGTCGACGTGCGCGTGCGCGGATCGTCGGGCGCGTTGAACCGCATCGCGTCGGGCGAACTGGTCGCCGTGCTCGATCTGCGCTCCGCGCGCGCGGGGCAGCGGCTGTTTCATCTGGCCGGCGAGGACGTGCGGACGCCGTTCGGAGTGGACGTCGTGCAGGTGAATCCATCCACGGTGTCGATGATGTTCGAGCCGTCGGGAAGCAAGACTGTTCCGGTCGTGCCGACCGTCGAAGGCGAGCCGGCTGATGGATTCGTGGTCGGCACAGTAACTGCAGAGCCGTCGACGGTCGAGGTGCTGGGCCCGGTGAGCGTGCTCTCGAAACTGACGCAGGCGATCACCGAGCCGGTGACGGTTACTGGTGCTTCTGCGCCAGTTACGGAAAGCGTGAACATCGGCGTTGCCGACACGTCGCTGCGGCTGCGGATGCCGCAGACGGCGCGCGTTGCCGTCGTTGTGGCGCCGGCGCCCGTCGAATGGTCGGTCGGCGACATAGCGGTGAAGCCTCGCAACGCGACAGGGCGGGTGCAGGTGGTTCCGACGCGTGTGACGGCGTGGGTGCGTGGCCCGCGCGAGGCGATGACGAGCGATGGCGGGATGTTCGATGCCAGCGTCGATGTTGAAGGGCTCAAGCCCGGCGAGTTCCAGGTTCCCGTCACCGTCGTCGCGCCCGCGCGCGTCGGCGTCATTCGTCTCGAGCCATCCGCAGTGAAGGTGCGCATTCGATGAGCCGACTGTTCGGGACCGACGGCGTTCGCGGCAAGGCCGGCACGTATCCACTCGATTCGCCGACGATCCGCCGGCTCGGCGCCGCGCTGGCGCGCGCGCTCGGCCACCGGAAGTCCACGAAATTTCTCTCCGGCCGCGATACACGTGAATCCGGCGGCTGGATCGAGCGCGAGCTCGCCTTCGGCATCGGCAGTCAAGGCGGCTCGCTGACCGGCGCGGGCATCATTCCGACGCCGGCGATCGCGTATCTCACGCCGCGCATGGGATACACCGCGGGCGTCGTGATCTCGGCCTCGCACAATCCGTTCGAGGACAACGGCATCAAGGTGTTCTCGGGCGCGGGCGAGAAGTTCACCGAGGAGCTCGAGCAGCAGGTCGAGGCGATCATCGCCGACACCTCGTGGCAGGTGCCGTCAGGCGATGCGCCCGCCGTCGAGCAGGTCGATTACCGCGCCGAATACGCCTCGCACCTGCGCGCGATTCTGCCGAACGTTGAAGCGCTGGGCGCGAAGCGCCTCGTCATCGACTGTGCCAATGGCGCGACGACGACGATTGCGCCGCGGTTGTTCGAGGAGCTGGGGTTCGAGGTGCGGTGCATCGGGTGCGAGCCGGACGGCCGCAACATCAACTTGAAAGTCGGATCGACGGCACCCGGGCAGCTCGCGCGCGCGGTCGTCGACGGCGGCTATCCGTTCGGCATTGCCTACGACGGCGACGGCGACCGCGCGATCTTCGTCGACGGCAACGGCCAGATCGTCGACGGCGACGCCGTCATGCTGATGTGCGCGAAGCAGATGAAGCGTGAAGGCCGCTTGCAGGGGAACGCGGTTGTGGCCACGGTCATGAGCAACATCGGCCTCGAGATCGCCCTGCGCGACGCGGACATCGACATCGTCCGCTGTCCGGTCGGCGACAAGTACGTGATGGAGGAGATGATTCGCCGCGACATCGCGCTCGGCGGCGAGCAGTCGGGTCACGTCATCTTCTCCGAGTACCTCTTCACGGGCGATGGCCTGGCGACGTCGCTCAACGTGCTGCGAACGATCGGCGCGACCGGACGAACGCTGGCGGATCTGGCGTCCGAGCTGACCACCTATCCGCAGGTGCTCGTCAACGTGCGCGTGGAGCGCAAGGTCGATCTGAAGACCGTCCCGGAGATCGCGAAGGTGATGTCGGCGGTCGAATCGCGGCTGGCGGGCAACGGCCGTCTGCTGATCCGCTACTCCGGCACCGAGCCGCTGCTGCGCATCATGATCGAAGGGCAGGACCAGCGCGAGATCTCCGCGTGGGCCGACGAAATTGCCGACGCGGTAAGACAACATCTCGTTGCGCCCGTGTAAAATCGCAGCACGACAAAGCTCTCCGTCAACGTGAACAAGGTTGCGACCGTGCGCAACTCGCGGGGTGGATCCGTGCCGTCGGTGCTCGAGGCCGTCAGAGTATGCGTCGATGCGGGCGCGCCGGGCATCACCGTTCATCCGCGAGCCGACGCGCGGCACATCACGCAGGCCGACGTCCACGAGATCGCGTCCTACCTTCAGCCGATGAAGGGTCGCATCGAGTTCAACATCGAGGGCGATCCGCGGCCCGATCTGCTGGAGCTGGTGCGCGCGGTCAAGCCGGATCAGTGCACGCTCGTCCCGGTGCATCCGGGCGAGATCACGAGTCAGGCGGGGTGGTCGCCCAAGACGCCACGCGACACGATCCGCCGCGTGGTTTCCGATCTTCGTGCCGCGGGCGTGCGCGTCAGCCTGTTTGTCGATCCGGAAGCGGCGCCGGTTCGCTGGGCGGCGGAGATGGGCGCCGATCGCGTGGAGCTCTACACCGAGCCGTTCGCGCGCGCGTTCGAGCGCGGCGAGCCGTCGGCGCGCGAATCGTTCGCGACCTACACGCGCGCTGCGGAGCTGGCGCATTCGCTGGACTTAGGCGTCAACGCGGGGCACGACCTCGATCTCGACAACCTCGTGCTGTTCCGCCGGCTGCCGTACCTTGACGAGGTGTCGATCGGCCACGCGCTCGTGAGCCACGCCCTCTTTGTTGGCTTTGGTCAGAGCGTGCGCGAATTCCTTGATGTACTCGCGGCGTAACCGCGGACCCGCAGGGTCCGCGCTGCTCCTGTTTGTTCTGACGTCAGCGCCCGCGTTTGCCGCCGGGCGCGGTGTCTCGTTCCGCGCGGAGGACGGCCGCACGATTAACGCCATCGCCTACGAGACCTCGCAGCGGCCGGCGCCGGCCGTCGTCCTGGTGCCGATGCTTGGCCGTCCCAAGGAGGATTGGGACGCGCTCGGGCAGCGCCTCGCGGATGCGAACATCCTGGCGCTCGCCATCGACCTTCCGGGCACCTCGGATCCTGGCGATTCGAAAGTGCTCAGCGGCTGGCGTGCGGACGTGCGTGCCGCGGTCGTGTACCTGTCGTCCCGGCAGGATGTGCGGCCCGGCAGCATCGGCGTCGCCGGCGCATCGCTTGGCGCGAGCCTCGCCGCGCTGGCCGCGGCCGATCTGCAAAGCGTGCGCTCGCTCGCGCTGGTTTCGCCTTCGCTCGATTATCGCGGCGTGCGCATCGACTCCGCGATGAAGCAGTACGACGGCCGACCCGCGATGCTCATCGCCAGCAATCAGGATCCATATGCCGCGAGGACCGTGCGCGAACTGGCCAAAGATCCCCCCGGAACCCGCGAAAGCCGCTTCTCCGAGATCACCGCCCACGGCACGCTGCTGCTGATGCGCGACCCCGAAATGGCGCGTGGACTGGTGGAATGGTTTCAGGCGACGCTACGTTAGACTGTAGCCATCGCAATGCGTTCAGATTCGATCTTCCTCGGCATCTGCGGAATTCTCTTCGGCGTCATGCTCGGGTGGGTGATCGGCTCGCAGCAGGCCTCCAAGCGGGGCGCCCCGCAGGTGCAGCTGCAGCAGTCTGCTGCCGCTCCTGCACCAGCGGGGGCTGGGGATCAGGCCGCGGGTGGCGCGAACAACACGCCGCCTCGACTGGACGAGGGAAAGGTCCAGAGCCTGCAGACCATCATCAAGAGCGATCCGAAGAACGCAGGCGCCTACGTGCAGCTTGGCAACACCTACTTCGACGCGCAGCGCTATCCCGACGCGATCAAGTGGTACGAGGAGGGCATCAAGCTCGATCCGAAGAATCCCGATGCGAGCACCGATCTCGGCGTCAGCTACTACTACGCCGGCCGCACGGACGATGCGCTGAAGCAGTTTGAAGTTTCGCTGAAGCTGAACCCGAAGCACGCAAAGACGCTCTTCAACAAGGGGATCGTCCTCGCGTTCGGCAAGCGCGATCTGGAAGGCGCCAGCGCGGCGTGGAAGCAGGTCGTGCAGCTCGCGCCGGGGACGCCTGAAGCACAGGCCGCAGCGCAGGGACTGCAGGGGATTGCCGCGGCTCAGGGCCGCGGCGCCGCGCCGACACCGGCACCCGCGCCGCCGGGCGGTTAGGAGTACGACGCGTCGGGATAGACGGCGCGCAGAACCAGCGAAAAGAGCGGATCCGTCACGGCGGGAAAGACCTGCCACGCGACGAGCAGTCCCACCATCGACATCATTCCGCTCGACGAGAACTCGCGCATCGCAATCGCATGGCGTTCCGGCAGCAGCCCGCCGAGCACCGCGGAGCCGTCGAGCGGCGGCAGCGGCAGCAGGTTGAACGTGCCGAGGAACACATTCTGAATCAGCAGCACGGACAGCATTGTCGTGATGTAGCTCGGTCCCTTCGCGAGCTCGACGATCGAATCGAGTGAGACCGATTCCGGCGCGACGAACCATCCCAGCGACAGCCCTGAACGAAGGACGACGAACGCCGTGAATGCGATCAGGAAGTTTCCGAACGGCCCGGCGGCGGCCATCAGCGCGGCGCGCTTCGGATAGCGTTCGGCCCAGAGGGGATCGTACGCACGAGCAGCATGCCGACCGGTTCACGCGAGACGTGCGGCGCGGGCGACAGCGACACCCGGCCGCCGTTGGAGGCCGTCGGGTCGCCGAGCCGCCACGCTGCCAAAGCGTGCATCGCCTCGTGCACTGTCGTGGAGAAAAGGAAGGCGACGAACCAGATGAAACCCAGCGCGAAATCCGCGTGCATGCGCCGCATGGCGTGTGATCGGCAGCCTGATGACCGTCTCCGCCGGCGTGCGGCGGAGCACCGCGACGGGCGAGCCGCCGGCCGTCAAGCTGGTACGCGATCCGGTATGCGGGACGTACGTATCGCCGGACTCCGCGATCAAGGACGGCAAGAACTATTTCTGTTCGGAAAAATGTCGCAATTAGTACTCTCGCTGACTAGCAGATCCGCGCCGACATCGTCGAAGCCGGTCGGCGTCTGTACGCGCGCGGGTTCGTCGCGAGCAACGACGGCAACATCAGCGCGCGGCTCGACGAGACGCGCCTGATCACCACGCCCAAGAGCGTGTCGAAGGGGTTCATGACCCCCGACATGATGGTCATCGTCGACTATCAGGGGAAGAAGCTCGCCGGCGATCGCAATCCTTCGTCCGAGCTGCCGATGCATCTCGAGATCTACCGGCAGCGGCCGGACATCAACGCCGTCGTGCACGCGCATCCGCCGACGGCAACCGGCTTCGCCGTTGCCGGCATCCCGCTCACGCGCGCGGTGCTCGCCGAAGTGGTGACGACGCTCGGGAGCATTCCGATCGCGGAGTACGGGACGCCCTCGACCGCGGAGCTGCCGGAGGCCGTGCGGAAGTACATCAAGGCGCACGACGGGATGCTGCTCGCCAACCACGGCGCGGTGACGTGCGGCGGCGACGTCATGAACGCGCATTTCAAGATGGAGACGATCGAGCACTTCGCGAAGATCAGCCTCGTCGCCCGGATGCTCGGGCGCGAGCATCTGCTCTCGCGCGAGGAGGTCGAGCGGCTGCAGGGACTGCGCGGCATGTACGGCATCGCGGCGCCGCCGCCCGTCTGCGCGGATCCGGCGGAAGCGGGGCTCGATCAGGTGCTCTGTCAGGTGCTCGAAGCGCCGTCATCGCGCACCGAACGGCTCGTGCCCGACGTCACCGACGCACTTCGACAAGCGAGCAGGGACGGAGAAATTCGGCTAACATACGGCGAACTTACGGCACTGATCGCGGACGCAGTAAAAAATCTCCGAGATTGACGGATTTGCGAATCTACGAATTTCCAAATGTATTTGCGAATTGAAATTCGTCAATTCGTACATTCGTACATTCGTAAATTCGTAAATGTGAGGAAATGATGGGAGAGGCGCTCGGAATGATCGAAACCAAGGGGCTGGTCGCCATGATCGAGGCGGCCGACGCCATGGTGAAGGCCGCCAAGGTCACGCTCGTCGGCTGGGAGAAGATCGGCGCCGGCTACGTGACGGCGATCGTGCGCGGCGACGTCGCGGCCGTGAAGGCGGCGACGGACGCGGGCGCCGCGGCCGCGCGGCGCGTCGGCGAGCTCGTGTCGGTGCACGTCATCCCGCGCCCCCACGCGAACCTCGAGGACACGCTGCCGATCGGCAAGTCGACCGCCGCCAAGGCGTAGGATCCCTCGTCCCAACTTATGATCCTGGCCCGTATCGTCGGTACCGTTGTCGCTACGCGGAAGGATCCGCGGCTGGTCAGCAACAAGCTGCTGGTCGCGCGCCCCATGGACCCGCACGGCAAATCCGAAGGCAACTATCTGGTCGCGGTCGACACCGTCGATGCCGGCGTCGGCGAGACGGTGCTCATCGTCAGCGGCAGCTCCGCGCGCATGGCGTTCGGGATGAAGGACTGTCCGGTTGATGCCGCCATCGTCGGCATCGTGGACGCCGTCGAAGTCGGCGCGGGGGACTGATGCAGCTCGCGAAAGTCATTGGCGACGTCGTCATCACGCGCAAGGACGACAACCTCACGGGCATCAAGCTGATGGTGCTGCAGCCGATCGCCGCTGACGGGTCGAACATCGGGCGGACGCTCGTCGCCGTCGACGCGGTGGGAGCAGGCGTCGGTGAGACCGTGTTCTTCGTCCGCGGCAAGGAAGCCAGTTTTCCGTTCTACCCGACCGAGGTGCCCACTGACGCGGGGATTGTGGGCATCGTCGATCACTGGGATCTCGACTGATGCAGATCGCGCGCGTGATCGGCACCGTCGTCTCGACGCAGAAGCACGGCACGTTCGAAGGGGCGAAGCTCCTGCTCGTGCAGCCGGTGTCGCTGGACGACTCGCCGCGCGGCACGCCGCTGCTTGCCGTCGATTCGGTCGGCGCGGGCGTCCATGAAAAAGTGCTGATCGTGCTCGAAGGACGCGCGGCAGGCGAGGCGCTCGGCCGCAAGGCGGCGCGCGCTCGTGCGTCAGGCCATTGCGCGCGTCCGTACGCACGGGAGTGCGGGGCGGGTCCTTGTGGACCCGCCAGATCGGCCGGCGCTCCACGCGAGCCACGCGATGTTTCAGGTGACCTCTGGCGCTGATGAGGCCGGGCCGTGCATTATCGAGCCAGCCGTCCCGTGTAATCACTGCGGCTACTGCAAGTCGTTAGGGCATTGAAGCCGTCCATCCTTCTCACGGGAAAAATCCCGTCTTCGGTCGTCGCCACGCTCGAAGAGATCGGCAACCTCGATCACTTCCGCCGAGACGGCGTCGACCTGATGCCGCACGACGAGCTCGTCGCGCGCGTCGCCGGCAAGCAGGCGCTCGTCAGCATGATCACCGACGCCGTCAGCCGCGACGTGATCGAGGCCGGCACGGATCTGAAGATCATCGCCAACGCCGCCGTCGGCTACAACAACATCGACGTGGCCGCCGCGCGCCAACGCGGCATCATCGTCACCAACACGCCCGGCGTGCTCATCGATGCGACCGCGGATCTCACGTGGGCACTCATTCTCGGCATCACGCGGCGCATCGGTGAAGGGGAGCGGCTCGTCCGGCGCGGCGAGTGGAAAGGCTGGACCTTCGACTTCATGCTCGGCGCCGAGCTGAAAGGCAAACAGCTCGGCATCGTCGGCTACGGCGGCATCGGCCGTGCGGTAGCCGCGCGCGGACGAGCGTTCGGCATGCGCATCGCCCACGCCAGCCGCACGCCGAAAAGCGATCCCGACGCGGAAGCGATGCCGCTCGATCGTCTGCTCGCCACCTCGGACGTCGTCTCGCTGCATTGCCCGCTGACATCAGAAACCCGTCATCTCATCGATCAGCCGGCGCTCGCGCGCATGAAGCGCAGCGCGTATCTGATCAACACCGCGCGAGGGCCTGTTGTTGACGAAAAGGCGCTCGCATGGGCGCTGCGCATGCGGCTGATCGCCGGCGCGGGCCTCGACGTCTTCGAGGAGGAGCCGAAGGTCAATCCCGAGTTGTTGACGCTCGAGAACGTGATACTCGTGCCGCATCTGGGCAGCGGCACGGTCGAGACGCGCACGGCCATGGCGGATCTCGCCGCCCGAAACGTGGCCGCGGTGTTCGCGGGCCAATCGCCGCTCACGCCGGTTTCGTGATAATTTCCTGAGCCTGATGATGCGAACCGCGCTCCTTCTCGCACTCGTCGCTATCGCCCCGGCGTCGCTCCTCGCGCATCACGGAAGCGCCAGCTTCGACACCTCGAAGAAGGTCACGCTGACCGGCACGGTGACGGAGTGGATCTGGGCGAACCCGCATTGCTTCCTCAAGATCGACGCGCAGGATGACGCGGGGGAGGTCCGCAACTGGTCGCTCGAAACACAGAATCCCGTGGGGATGACGCAACGCGGCTGGTCGAGAAGCGCGTTCACAACAGGCGATCGGGTGACCGTTGTGATCGAGGCGGTGAAGAACGGCGCGCCGGTCGGCCGCATCGTCAGCGTGAAACTTCCGAACGGAACCACGCTGGAAGCGGGCACGTTGCCCACGACGCCGCCATCCGGCCGGTAAACACACAGTGAGGGAACTATGACCAAGCGAACACTGACAGCGGTCCTGCTGACGGCGGCCATCGCGCTGACGGTCGGCATCCAGGTTGGCGGCCAGTCAGGAAGCCGCGCGATCACATCGAGCGCGCTCCCGCCGGCTTCGATTCCAACCTTCTCGACCGAGAACCTCGGACGCATGGCGCACTTCTACGTCGGCGGCAAGTACGTCGGCGAGCCGGGCAAGGAATACATGGACGGCGCGATGTACGTCGAGCTGTGGGTGCCGAAGCAGGTGCGGCAGCCGTACCCGATCGTCATGTTCCACGGCAACGGCCAGACCGGCGCCGTGTGGCAGCAGACGCCGGACGGCCGTCCGGGATGGGCCTACTACCTGATCGATCAGGGCTACGTCGTCTACATGGTCGATTACCCCGCGCGCGGACGCTCGCCGTACGTGCCGAGCGTTGACGGACAACTCGGGATGCGCACGGCGACCGAGCTCGAGCAGATCTGGACCGCGCCCGCGACATCGGGCGGCGATTTCCCGCGCAAGAACAAGTACACGCAGTGGCCGAGCAACTCGCCGAAGAAGGGGATGGTCGGCGATCCGGTCTTCGACAACTTCATCAAGGGCCAGATGCAGTTCGTCGGCAATCAGGACAAGCTCGCGGTCCCCGCCGGCATCGCCTTGCTCGATGCGATCGGCAAGCCCGTCATCCTGCTGACGCACTCGCAGGGCGGCGGCATCGGCTTCGACGTCGCCGAGGCGCGCTCGCACTACATCGCGGGGATGGTCTCGATCGAGCCGGGCGGTCCGCAGATCGGAACGGTCGACACCGCGAAGGTCGCCTACACGCGTACGAACCCGAGCTCGTGGGGCCTGACGACGAACAAGTACGAATTCGACCCACCGATCAACAGCCCCGCGGAGCTGAAGACGCATCTCGAGCCGTCGGAGCGTCCGGGCGACGAAGTCGGCTGTTATATGCAGGACGCACCCGTGCACAAGCTGGTGCATTTCCAGAACATGCGCATCCTGTCGATGTCAGCGGAAGGGACCTATCACCGTGTCTTCGACGCGTGCATCCCGAAGTGGCTGAATCAGGCGGGCGCGAAGGATGATTTCGTGCGGCTGGAGGACGTCGGCATCCACGGCAACATGCACGAGATGTTTCTCGATCGCAATAGCGACGAGGTCATCAAGTTCATCGACAACTGGCTGAGGAAGAACATCAACACCAAAGCAGTGTCGGGAACCCGCTGATCTGGAGATTTTTCTCGTCGACGGCACGTACGAACTGTTCCGTCACTACTACGCCATGCCGCCGGCCCGCGACGCGCAGGGTCGCGAAGTTGGCGCGGTGCGCGGCGTGGTCGAGTCGATCCTTGGATTGATCAACGGCGGCGCGCACTACATCGGCGTGGCCACCGATCACGTCATCGAATCGTTTCGCAACGGCCTCTGGCCGGGATACAAGACGAGCGAGGGCATCGAGCCGGATCTGCTTGCGCAATTCCCGCTGCTCGAAGAGGCACTGAGGAAGCTCGGCGTCGCGACCTGGCCCATGGTGGAATTCGAGGCCGATGACGCGCTGGCCGCGGCGGCCGCGGCCGCCGCGCGCGATTCGCGCGTTGAGCGCATCGTGATCTGTACGCCCGACAAGGACCTCGCCCAGTGCGTCAGCGGCACGCGCATCGTCCAAATGGATCGGCGGCGGCGCATCGTCCGGGACGAGACGGCGATCATCGACAAGTTCGGCGTGTCACCGACGTCGATTCCCGATTACCTTGCGCTCGTCGGCGACGCCGCCGATGGCTATCCCGGATTGCCGGGGTGGGGCGTCCGCTCCACGGCCGCGGTGCTGCGTCGGTTCGGCCATCTCGAGGCGATTCCAGGCGATTGGCGCGAGTGGAAGGGCGTGAATCCGGCCAGGGCGGATGCGCTGGCCTTCACCCTGAGGGAGCAGCGCGACCGGGCATTCCTCTTTCGCGATCTGGCGACGCTCCGCACGGACATTCCGCTGTTTGATTCGGTCGACGAGCTCCGATGCGATCCGGTGCGCGCGGCCGTGTTACTCGACGCGGAATTCGCGTGACTGGACCGGCTGACCGTCTACGAGGATATCCACCTTGTAGTCGCCAACCGGGAATGCGCTCGCGCTCTTGAATTCGAACGCCGTCGCGCCGGCCCCTTTGTACGAGACCTTGCGCGACTCCTCGCCGACCATCATCCCGTTGTAGACCCAGCGCGCGGTAATCGTCGATGATCCCGTCGCGTCGGTCAGCACCGCCGCGAAGACTCTGTCGTCGGGCTTGAAGCGCGTCGTGTTCCTGCCAATAGTGTTGTCGCCGTTCAACTGGCTTCCGAGCTGCAGCGTCCCGACGTGCAGCGGCGGCCGGCAGGCGAGCACCACGAGCGCGATCGACGCGAGAAGCGCCGCCTTTGAAGCTGTCACATTCTTAATGTAGCGTGGAACCGGCGTGAGCCGTTCGAGAAAGCCAACCCCCGCCGTTGTCGAGAAGGTCATGCGTTCGCTGGCCGAGGCCATCACGGGTCTCGAGCTGCCTGCCGTCGAGAAAATTTCCGAGGAACAGGCCGAGGAGCCGTTCCAGATTCTCATCGCCACCATCCTGTCGGCGCGAACGCAGGACGCGACCACGCATGCCGCTTCCACCCGGTTGTTCCGGCGGGCGCGCACGCCGCGGTCGATGGCAAAGCTGCCGGTGAAGGAGATCGAGAGGCTGATCTATCCGGTCAGCTTCTACCGCAACAAAGCACGGAACGTGAAGGCGTGCTGTCAGATGCTGCTCGAGCGGTTCGGCGGCCGTGTGCCCTCGACCATGGAGGATCTGGTGATGCTGCCGGGCGTCGGCCGGAAGACCGCGAACCTGGTGATGATTCTCGGCTTCAACAGCCTCCGGAACATCTGCGTCGACACGCACGTGCACCGCATCTCGAACCGGCTCGGGTGGGTGAAGACGAAACTCCCCGACGAGACGGAACAGGCGCTCTACGAGGCGACCGACGTGCACTGGTGGCCATATATCAACCTCTATCTGGTGACCTGGGGCCAGAATGTCTGCCGCCCCATCGGCCCGCGTTGCGGGGATTGCGCCGTTGCGGATGTTTGTCCAAGAATTGGGGTGGTTCAGAGAAGGAGCAGGACATGATTCGCAGCTTCCTCGTCGTACTGGCCATCGCGTTGTGCAGCGGCGCCATGTCGGCGCAAACGGCCAAACCCGCTGCGAAATCGCCCGGCGCCGGACCGGTCCTCGTCGTCGAGACGGTCAAAGGGACGATCGAGATCGAAACGTATCCGAACGAAGCGCCCAAGACGGTCGATCACATCCTCGCGCTCGTGAAGCGCAACTTCTACAACGGCCAGCGCATCCTGCGCATCGTGCCGAATCAGCTCGTGCAGTTCGGCGATCCGCAGACGCGCGACATGACGAAGCAGGCGTGGTGGGGACGCGGCTTCGACGCGGGCAGCGGCCACTCGATCGGCCTCGCCGAGTTCAGCAAGAAACGGCTGCACAAGGTGGGCTCGGTCTCGATGGCGCATCCGGGCGACGCGAAAGAGGCCGACAGCCAGATGTTCATCTCGCTGTCGGCGCAGCCGAAGTGGAACAACCAGTACACGGTCTTCGGCCAGGTAATCTCGGGAATGGACGTCGTGCGAAAGCTGGCCGTGACGGATCGAATCGTCAGAGTAACTTTGCGGCCGGAACCGGGCGGGACGAAATAATCGACGCCAGCTCCGGATACTTCTCGACCAGCGCATCCGGATACTCGCCTTCAATCGGCTGCCCGAGCTGCGCCTTCAGCATCACGGCGTTGACGACCGACTTCGACGAGAAGTGGTTGTTCGTGTAGAGATACGACTTCTTCACGAGCGCCTTGGCCGCCTTCGCCGTTTCCGAAAACTCCTGCAGCTCGCCCGCCGTGTACAGGTAGTTGTAGCGGTCCTCGCTGCTGTCATGCGTCCACCATTGCGCGGCGTTTCGTCCGTGCAGGCGCATGTAGTAGAAGCTCGTGACGTTTGGCAGATAGTTCTGCCGGATCGAAAAGCGGAATTTGGGCTCGTCGATCTGCACCCACGCGGCGCCGAACGCGTTGAGCAGCGACAACGTCTCGCCAATCGCGTCGCTCCAGCTGCTGTGACGCAGTTCGACCGCGAGTGGATAGTCGGAGAAGGCGCACAGCAGCTGCGCCAGGTAATCGCGCGCCTGCGGCGAGTCCTTGAAGCTTGGCGGGAACTGCGCGAGCAGCGCGCCCAGTTTGCCGCTCGAGGCGAGCGGTTCGATGCCGCCGCGGAAGTCGTCGATGTCCGACGGCGTCACCTGGGCGAGTAGATCGAGCAGCGCGCCTTCCGCGCCCGGGGCGCTCTTCAGCGCCGCCTCGCGGAACATCTTCGGGTGCGTGAACTTCTGATACAGCTTCAGCGAGAAGTCGAAGCCGCCGGGTGTGCGAGCAGCCCATCCGCGCGTGACCTCCGCGCGCGGCTGCCCGTAGAACGTCGTGTTCACCTCGACCGTATCGAAGTGTTCGGCATAGAACCGGAGCTCGTCGAACTGATCGGTTCCCGCACGCTTCGACCGGCTCTTCGGGTAGAACAAGCCGTTCCACGAACCTTTGCCCGACGGATAATTCCAACCCGAGGTGCCGACGCGAACGTCGCCCATTCCTTTACCGGATAATAGAAGGATTGCTCACGATTAACGAGATCTTCTATTCGGTGCAGGGCGAGTCCAGCTACGCCGGGCGTCCGTGTGTCTTCGTGCGCCTCACCGCCTGCGACCTGCGCTGCTCGTGGTGCGACACGACGTACGCGTTTTACGAGGGCAGCAAGCACGCGGTCGATCAGGTGCTCGAGCAGGTCGACCGCTTCGACTGCCCGCTCGTCGAGGTCACCGGCGGCGAGCCGTTGCTGCAGGAGGACGTCTATCCGCTCATGCAGGCGCTGGTCGATCGCGGCCGCACGGTGCTGCTCGAAACCGGCGGCCATCGCAGCACCGCGCGCGTCCCCGAGCAGGTCGTGACGATTCTCGATGTGAAGTGCCCCGGCAGCGGCGAGGCGGAGAAGATGGATTGGAGCAACCTCGATCGCCTGCGCCCGCACGACGAAGTGAAGTTCGTCATCAGGGATCGCGTCGATTATGAATACGCACGCGACGTGATCGCTCGACATCATCTCGCCGCACGGGCGGCGGCGATTCATCTCTCGCCGGTGCACGACGTGATGAATCCGCGCACGCTCTCCGAATGGGTGCTCCAGGACAACCTGCCGGTTCGCGTTCAGCTCCAACTTCACAAATACATCTGGGATTCAGCGACGCGCGGTGTCTGACGCAGTTGTTCTTCTCAGCGGCGGACTTGATTCCTACACGGCAGGGGCGATTGCGCGGGGCGAGGGGTTCAGACTCTATGCCTTGACGGTGCGCTACGGGCAGCGGCACGCGCACGAGATCGAAGCGGCGCGTGCGGTCGCCACATCGCTCGGGGTCGAGCGCCACGTCGTGCTCGACGTCGATCTCTCCGCCTTCGGCGGCTCGTCGCTCACGAGCGATATCCCCGTGCCAAAGGATCGGCCGATCTCGACGATAGATATCCCCTCGACGTACGTGCCGGCGAGGAACACGGTGTTTCTCTCGCTCGCGCTCGGTTGGGCTGAAGTGCTTGGTGCAAGCGACATTTTCATCGGCGTCAACGCGCTCGACTACTCCGGCTACCCGGACTGCCGGCCCGAATACATCGCCGCGTTTGAACGTCTCGCGTCGCTCGCGACCGCAAAAGGTGTGCAAGGAAATGCATTCCGGATCCACGCACCGCTGCAGATGCTGACCAAGGCCCAGATCATCGAGAAAGGGCTTGCTCTCGGCCTCGATTACGGCCTGACGCACAGCTGCTACGACCCGGACGCACAGGGACGGCCGTGCGGCCACTGCGACAGTTGCACGCTTCGTGCAGCAGGGTTCGCGCAGGCAGGTGTGGCCGATCCGATACTCGTCCGATAAGGAAGAAAATGCGCTCGTTCTGGTCCCTCTCGCTTCAGCGGCAACTCGCGATAGCCATCGCGCTGCTGCTCGTGCCGGTGTTCGCCGCGGCGATCTGGTCGGGCACCAGCACGTACCGCGAGCGTGCCGTCGAGCTCGGGGACCAGACGCGCTTGGTCGCCTATATGACCGCGACCGACATCGGCCGCGACCTCACCTATCTCGATGGCGCCGGCGCGAGTCTCGTCGGCAATCCGAGCGTGCAGACGCTCGATCGCGCCGTGTCCGAAGATCTCTTCCATCGAGTCACGGCGGGCCATCAGATCATCGCGTGCATCGACCTGGTGCGGCGCTCCGGTGATCTCGTCTCGCGCTCGGTCGCGACGACGGGATTCGATCTCCCGGATCTCGGGCACGACTGGGCCAACGGCGTCTTCCGAACCGGCGCGCGCGTCGTGTCGCCGCTCTATACGGCGGCGTCAGGCATGCGCTATGTCGTGCTCGGCTATCCGGTTCGCGACGGCGCGCAGCACGTCGTCGGCGCGCTCGGCTTCTTCGTCGATCTGGGAACGCTGCAGAATTCGCTCGCCGCGATTCCGGTTCCCGAAGGTTCGGTGATTACCGTCGCCGATGGGGATGGGCGCATTCTCGCCAGGAGCCGCGACGCCGAGCGCTACATCGGCCAGTTGCTGCCGCCGGAGCTGCGCCCCGCGGCCAGCGATCGTGAGCCCGCGGATCACGTTGGTCTCGACGGCGTCCGCCGCATGTATGGCGAAGCGCGCGTCGAGAACGGACCCTGGATCGTCAGCGTCGGCATCCCGATGACGCTGGCGGTCAACCGCGCCGCGACGCTCTGGGCGCGCAGCTTCGCGATTCTCGGGTTCGGCCTCGTCGGCTGGCTGATCGTCGCGTTCGGACTCTCGCGCCGGCTCGCCAACTCGCTCACGCATCTGGAGACCGCGGCGCAGCGCATCGGCGCGGGCGATTTCACGCCCGTCGAGCGGCGGCCGATGCCGACGCGCGAGTTCGCCGAGCTGCAGGACGCCTTCGACCTGATGCTGCGCCGGTTCAACGACACGCGCACCATGCTCGACAGCCAGATGGGCGAGGAGCGGCGGATGCGGGAAGCGCTGCAGTCGCTGCAGCGGCAGGTGATCCGGCAGGAGCGTCTGGCGGCCGTCGGTCAGCTCGTGTCCGGTGTCGCGCACGAGATCAACAACCCGCTGCAGGCGATCCTCGGCTTCGCGGAGCTGCTGCAGATGCAGGCAGACGTCCCCGACTCGGTGAAGGACGACCTGCGCCTGATTCAGAAGGAGAGCGCGCGCGCCTGCAACATCATCCGTAACCTCGCGATGTTCGCGCGCCAGCAGCCCGGCGAAGCGGCGCCCGTCCGTCTCACCGACGTCATCAACTCGGTCGCGGAGCTGCGTCAGCGGCGGCTCGAGTCCGAGCAGATCGAGCTGCGCGTCGAGGATCGATCCACGCAGTACGTGTCCGCCGTGCTCACCGAACTGCAGCAAGTCCTCCTCAACTTCGTCGTCAACGCCGAACAGGCGATCCTCGCGTCCGGACGGCTGCCGGGCCGCATCACCATCCGCTCGCGCGATCTCGACGGCCGCGTGCTGCTCGAGGTCGAGGACACCGGGCCGGGCATTTCCACCGACAACGAAGCCAAGCTGTTCCAGCCGTTCTTCACGACCAAGCCGGTCGGCCAGGGCACCGGTCTGGGACTTTCGATCAGCTACGGCATCATCGATTCGCTCGGCGGCCGCATTGGCTACCGCAACGCGCCGGCGGGCGGCGCCGTCTTCTACTTCGATCTGCCGGCCGCCAACGCCGAAGCGGCGTGACCTCCCGCATCTACTACACAGACCCGTACTGCCGGCGATTCGACGCTGTCGTCACCAAAGCCTTCGCGCATGAAGGCCGGCCCGCCGTGCTGCTCGATCGCACCGCCTTCTACCCGACATCGGGTGGCCAGCCGTTCGACGTTGGCCGCCTGGGCACGATCGACGTCATCGACGCGATCGAGGTGGACGATGACGTGGCGCATGTGCTGTCGGCGCCCCTGACGTCCGGCGCGGCGGTCAGCGGGGAGATCGACTGGGCGCGGCGCTTCGATCACATGCAACAGCACACCGGCCAGCACGTGCTGTCGGCGGCCTTCGATCGTCTCTTCGACAATCGCACCGTGAGCTTCCACATGGGCGCCGAGCTCTCGACGATCGATCTGGCGAAAGAGATGACGTGGGAGCAGATGGCACGCGCCGAGGACGAAGCGAACCGCATCATCTGTGAGAACCGCGAGGTCGCAATTCGGTTCGTATCCCCGGAAGAGGCGTCGACGCTGCCGCTGCGGAAAGAGCCCGCGCGCGGCGGGGTGCTGCGGCTGATCGACGTGAAGGATTTCGATCTCTCCGCCTGCGGCGGCACGCACGTGGCGCGCACGGGCGCCATCGGCGCGATCCTCGTGCCCGCCGTGGAGAAGTTCAAAGGCGGCGTGCGCGTCACGTTTGTCTGCGGCGGCCGCGCGCTGCGCGTGTTCCGTACCCTGCGCGAATCGGTCGCCGGCAGCGTCCGCGCGCTCTCGGTGCTTCCGCACGAACTTCCGGGCGCCATCGAACGGATGCAGGCGGAGGCGAAGGATCTCCGCCGGGCGATCAAGAAATTTCAGGAGTCGCTGGCTTCGCAGGAGGGCATCCGGTTGGCGGGTGAGGCGGGTACGGCGGGTGGGGTGGTTGTAGAGGCGCTCGATGGGTGGGACGCGAATGGTTTGAAAACCATCGCGAGCGCGATTACCGCGCGCACGAGTGCTGTTGTCGCGCTGTTCTCCATCTCGTCACCGATCGCGGTTGTCATCGCCCGCTCGGCGGACCGAGCGCTCGATGCCAGCGCGGTCCTGCGCGCGCTCACCGCGCGCTTCGGCGGGCGCGGGGGCGGAAGAGGCGAGCTCGCTCAGGGTGGTGGACTGGCCGGCAGCCTCGCCGAGATTTGTGACGCGGCGCGCGAACTGCTGACCTCGGATTGATTGCACGGAATGGCACGCGCCTTCGCTGAACTTCGGTGCGGCACGCTCACGGCAGTTCTGTAGTCGGCCGATAAGAACTGTGAGCGCAGCACCCGCGGTCGTCACGTTTCCCGGCGAATTTTGCGGCATTCCAATTGAAGTGCTTCGCCAGACCCGCACATTATGAGTTTGGTACTCGCGATCGAGCCGGACGCGTCCCAGGCGGCTCCGCTGACCTCCCTCGTGCGCACGAAGCTTGGCGCACAGCTGCAGCTCGTGGACTCGGCGCATGCGGCCATCGTGGCGATGACCCAGCAGACCCCGGACGTCGTCCTGCTCGGACGCGATTTGCCGCAGGAGCAGCGCACCGAGATCGTGACGCAGCTGCGTTCCGTGACGTCGGGCGCCACCCAAATCCGTACGCTCGACATTCCGCAACTGCCCGCCGGCGAGGAAACGCTCGCCCGGAAGATCGGCATCGCGCTCGCCGCCGCGGAATACGTCCGCGTGCACGCGATGGCGAACGTGGTCGACGGGCCGGTCGACGCCGAATGGAATGCGGTGTCGATGGACGCGCCGCGCGAGGACAAAGACATCCGCGCCGCGGATGTCGGCCTCATCGAGGCCGAAGTCGAATTCCGTCTCAAGAGCGAGCTCGAGCGGCTGCAGGCCGAAGCGGCGATGCAGCAGGCGCGCGAGCTGGCGCGCGTGGAAGCCGAGGCCGCCGACCGCCGTGCGCGTGAGATTGCGCGCGTCGAAGCGGAAGCCGCGGAGCAGCGCTCGCGGGAGCTCGCGAAAATCGAACAGCTCGCGGTCAAGGAGCGCGAGTCGGCGGTGGCCGACGCACGCGCTGCGGCGGAAGCCGCGGCTCGCGAGAGCCTGGCCGCGGAGCTCGAACGTGTCCGCCGGGAGGGCGAGGCGCAGCTTGCCGCGGAGGTCAGCCGCATCCGCAAGGAAGCGGAGCAGACGCAGCAGCAAGCGTCGGAGCTGGCGCGCGTCGAGGCCGAGGCCGCCGAGCGGCACGCGCGTGAGATTGCGCGTGTCGAAGCGGAAGCCGCGAAGCAGCGCGCCCAGGAGCTCGCACGAATCGAACAGCTCGCGGCCAAGGAGCGCGAGGCGGCGGTGGCCCAGGCACAGGCGGCCGCTGAAGCCGCGGCTCGCGAGAGCCTCGCCGCCGAGCTCGAACGCGTCCGCCGCGAGGGCGAGGAGCAGCTCGCCGAAGAAATCCGCCGGATCCGCAAGGAAGCGGATCAGATGCTGGCGTCCAAACTCGACGTCGCGGAAGCGGGCGCCGGGCGCGATCGCGAGGAGCGCATCGCGAAGGCGCGCGCCGAGGTCGAAGCCGCCAAGGCCGCTCGCGCCGAGGCCGAAGCGGCCAAGCGCGTTGCCATCGAGGAAGCGCGCAAGGTCGTCGAGGAGGCCGCCGCGCGCGCGAAGGTGGCCGAAGACGAGGTCGAGCGCGTCAGGTCCGAGGCCAACGAACAGCTGAAATCGGCCGTCGTCAAGGCGCGCGCCGAGAGCGACGCGCGGCTGCAGGCGGAGGTCGCGCGCGCCCAGCGCGACACCGAGGCGCGTCTCGAGGCGCAGCTCGCGAGCGTCATTGGCGAGCAGCTCGAGGCCGAAATCGCGCGTCTTCGCGCCGAGAACCTGCACGCGCAGGCGCAGCGGATCGACGAGATTCCGCTCTTCGCGTCCAGCGAGCAGCCCGGCTTCTTCGATGTCTCGAAGGCGGCACTCCTCGGCGTCCGCTGGGATTTCGTCGCCACCGCCGCGATCTGCAGTCTCGTCGTCGTCGCCGGCATGTTGTATCTCCCGCGCGCGGTCTCAACCGCCGCGCACACGTCGAGCCAGCTCGTGGGGACGGCCGGACGCGCCGCCAAGGCCGCCGCGAAAGAAGCTGCCGCTGCCGCTCCAACCGTGACGCGCCGTGCGATGAACGCTGCCGAACGCGCAATGCCGAAGTCGCCTTCCGTCAACGAAGCGTCCGAGCCCCTTCCGTCCGACGCCGAGATTGACGCCGCCGTCGCCGCGATCGAAGCGCATGGGGCGAAGGACAAGGACAAGGATGCCGGCCTCCTCACGGGGCCCGGCTTCGTCACCGTGTACTCACGCCTGCCGATGCAGGTCTACGCCGACGGCAAGCGCATCGGCACGAGCGATGATGGGCAGCTGATGCTGCCGAGCGGCATGCATCGCCTCGAGTTCGCGAACGAGCGCTTCCGCTATCGGTCGGAGCCGACGGCGCTGAAGATTCTTCCGGGCCACGTCCATCCGTACAACGTCGTGCTGCCGACCGTTGACGTTCACGTGACGACGACGCCGGGAGCGGAGGTGTGGGTGGAAGGCCAGCGCGTTGGTGTGGCGCCGCTCGCGCCGATTCAAGTGGCGATCGGCACGCGCGAGTTCGTCGTCAAGGATGGCAGCGCCGAGAAGCGGCAGGCCGTCGAGGTGAAGTACGGCGACTCGCTGGAGCTGACGCTGGTCCCGCAAAACGCCGCGAACACGGCGCCCTCGCAGCCGCGTCTCGCGCCGCTCCAGTAGCTAGCGCGCGGTTCGCTTCATGAACCAGTTCGGCGTGTTCAGCACGGGCGCCGTGCTGATTGTCTGAAAGCCGAATCGCTCGTAGAACCTGACATTCGATTCCTTGTCGGTCTCGAGATAGCCCGCCACGTGCGCGCGGTCGAGGCGCGCGCAGTACTCTTTCATCAACAACGTTCCGATCCCCGTCCCCTGCAGATGCGCGTCGACCGCCACGGGGCCGAGATGCCAGTGCGGCTGACGCAGGTCGTGCTGCGCCCAGATGCCCATCCAGCGGCCGACCCGCGTGAATGCGCCGCCGCCGACCGCGGGCACGAGGCGCGGCATCAGAGACAGTCTTTCCGTCAGTGACGGCTGGCACTGGCCCGGCGCCGTCATTCCTGCGATGCCGGCGAGCGTCTCGCCATCGAACGCGCCGAGCACGACGCCCTTCGACAGGATCAGCGGCAGCGCCACGGTGAACATCCGGATCAGACGCTGACCGCGAGCCTCCACGTCGTCTCCGAGCGCGGCGATGTGAAGTGGATTGTCGCGCATGCCGCGCGCGACGATGCCAACCGCGGACGGAAGGTCCGCTTCGCTCAGCTCGCGAACCGATATCACTGCGGAGAAACGAGCTTCAACGCAAGCGTTTGCGAGCCCGAGTCACCGAGCTTGACGCGCTGTGCATATCGACGGATCGACTCGAGGTACTCGGGGTCGTTCCAGGAGCCATCCTCGACATACTCGAGCGCGACGGCGAGGTAATCGCCCGGCGGCAGCCCTTTGATCTGGAACGTGCCCTGCTGATCGGGCCGCGCCGAGCGCACGAAGCGTGAATCGTCCATCCATTTCCGCGCGTCGTCCGCGAAGATGAGCACGCTTCCATCGCTCGTGGCCGCGCCCGTCGCGTCGGTGACGGCGCCCGCGACGACGTTGATCTTGCTGGTGATGAAGACCTGCAGGTTCGCCAGCGTCTCGCCGCTGCGCGCCTCGATCGCCTCGTCGATGACGTCGCGGCCATCGAGCTGAATCGATTCCACCGTCCAGTCGTCCGGCAAATTCACGCGCAGTCGCGTCGGACCATAGAGTCCCGCGACCGTAAACGTCCCGCTTTCCGTGATGCGTCCGTTGTCCGGTGCCGGCCCGGCGGGCCCCGGTCCCATCGGCAGGATGTCGGAGCTGAGCGGCCGCGCGATCACGCGTGCGCGCTCGCGCACCGCGGCCGGAACCGGCTCG
>QHWQ01000292.1 GCA_003222635.1 Acidobacteriota bacterium
GAAGAACAGCTTGCTCTGGATGATCGGCCCGCCGAGCGTGCCGCCGAACTGATCGCGCCGCAGCCCATCGTCCCGGCGTTTGCCGGTCGCCGGATCGATCGCCGCGAAGGCGTTGGTGGCGTTGAGCGCATGGTGGCGCAGGAACTCGAACGCATCGCCGTGGAACGCGTTGGTGCCCGACTTGGTCACGGCGTTCACCGCCGCCGCCGAATGATGGCCGTACTGCGCCGGCAGCGCGCTCGTCTCCACCTTGAACTCCTGCATCGCGTCCGGGAACGGCAGCGGCAGGTTCAGGTTGTTGAACGGATCGTTGTGCGTGCCGCCATCGAGCAGATACGTCATGCCGTTCGACAGCCCGCCGGCCACGACGATCGTCGTGTTCGGATAGCTGCGCACACCCGTGTTCAGCGCGTTGCCGCCCGGTGCGTCGCCCGTCGCCTTGCCACCGGTCGCCAGCCCCGCCTGGAACACGAGCTCGGTCAGCTGGCGGCCGTTCAGCGGCAGCTCGACGACCTGCTGATTCGTGATCACCTGTCCGATGCCGGGATTACGCGTCTCGACGAGCGCCGCGGTGCCCTGCACCGTAATCGTCTCCGCGAGCTGTCCAAGCTGCAGCGTGACGTTCAGCGTCGGGTTCGCGTTCACCTGCAGGACGATGCCCGTCTGCACGAACTTGCGGAAGCCCTGCAGCTCGGCCTCGAACCGGTACGGACCAATCGGCAGGTTCTGGAGGATGTACGACCCCGCTTCGTCGCTGACCGCCGTGCGCGTCAGGCCCGTGTCCGTTTGCGTCGCCGTGATCGTGACGCCCGGCAAACCGCCGCCGCTCTGATCGCGCACCGTGCCGTTGATCTGCGCCGTCGAGACCGATTGTGCCGAGGCAGTGGCAACGGAAACGAGGACGAACATCCCGACGAGCCAATGGCGCATGGGTCCAGCTCCTCGTACTCGAAAGGTGTGGAAAAGCGGGGCGAATATACCACGGGGGCCGCGAATGGTTTATGCTTCGCGCGACCATGAATGCTCCGCGTTTTCGCATGAAATTGCTGTCCGGCGTCATCGCCGCCGCGTCGATCCTCGCGGCCGCGGATGCCCGGGCACAGCCGCTCGACACCGTGCAGATCCGACCGAACGTGTGGGTGATTTTCGGCGCCGGCGGCAACGTCACCGTGCATGTCGGCGAGGACGGCGTCATCCTCGTGGACAGCGGATCCGAGGCGATGGCCGCCAGGACGCTGGTCGCGGTGCAGGCGATCACCAAGGCGCCGATCCGGATGATCATCGACACGAGCGCGGACCCGGAGCATGTCGGCGGCAACGACAAGGTCGGCGCCGCCGGCGTGCCGATCAATCCCGACAACTTCACCGACGAAGAGCGTGCCACCGTCCTCTCGCACGAGAACGTGCTGCAGCGGATGAGCGCGCCGAAGAACCGCAACGAGAAGCCCGCGCCGACCGCCATGTGGCCGACCGAGACGTTCACCTCGAGGTACCGGTCCTTCTACGTCAACGACGAGGCGGTGCAAGCATCCAGGGCGAGCTCGAGGCGCTCAATCGTCTGCTCGATCTCACCGTTCCGCCGATGCCACTCGTGTTGAAGCCGGGCCGCACGCTCGTTGTGCCCGGCCACGGCCGCATCTCCGACTACGGCGAGCTGGTCGACTACCGGGACATGGTGGCGACCATCAAGGACATCATCGAGGACCTGGTGAAGAAGGGGATGACGCTGGAGCAGGTGAAGGCGGCGAACCCGACCGCCGGCTATCGTAAGCGTTATGGATCCGACACTGGTCCGTGGACGACCGACATGTTCGTCGAAGCCATTTATAACGGGCTCAAGAACGCCACCAAGGCGCCCACCGGAAAAACAAATTGAAATCCCAAATCCCAAATCCCAAACTCCAAATCCCAATCGCCCTCGCGTTTGTTGCGGCGCTTGCAATGAGCCTGCTCGCACAGGGGCGCGGCGCGGCTCCCGCTGGACGCGCGGGTGGTCCGCCGCCGGCGAAAGCGGCGGCGCCGTTCGATCCGACCGGCTACTGGGTCGCGATCATCTCCGAAGACTGGCGGTGGCGGATGGTCACGCCGGCGAAGGGCGATGTCGTCAGCATCCCGCTCAGCGCCGAAGGTCTCCGCGTCGCCGAGGCGTGGGACCCCGCGAAGGATGAAGCGGCCGGCGAACAGTGCAAAGCCTACGGTGCTCCTGGATTGATGCGCGGTCCGACGCGTCTTCACATCACGTGGCAGGACGACAACACGCTGAAGATTGAGTCCGACTACGGTCAGCAGACGCGCCTTCTCCGCTTCGCCCAGGCGGGTGGGGCGAGTGGGGCGGGTGGGGTAAAGGCGTGGCAGGGCGTGACGACCGCGCAGTGGGTGATGGCGGCTGGCGGTGGCCGCGGCCGCGGCGGCCCGCGCCACGGATCGATCAAGTCGGTGACGACGCAGTTGCGCCCAGGCTACCTCCGGAAGAACGGCGTGCCCTACAGCGACCGAACGACGATGACCGAGTACTGGGATCTCCACACGGAAACCAACGGCGACGAGTACCTGGTCGACACCAACGTCGTCGACGATCCTGTCTACCTCCAGACCCCCTGGATCACATCGCTGCACTTCAAGAAGGAGAAGGACGCCGGCAAATGGGATCCGTCAACCTGCGACGCGAGGTTCTAGAAATTTACGAATCTACGGATTTACGAATGTACGAATTGTCATGAAAACTCTGTTTCTCTTCATTGGCGCGCTCGCGATGAGCGTCCCCGCGTTCGCGCAGATCGAGCTGACCGGCTCGTATGCGCCGATTCTCTACGAGGACTACATCGAACGCGGCCCCGGCTCGGACCTCGGCGACTACACGGGCATGCCGTTGACCGACGAGGGACGTGCCAAGGCGCTGCTCTACACTTCGAACCTGCCGTCCACCATCGAGCGCCAGTGCCTCGCGCAGGCGCCGTGGGTGCTGCAGTACCGCCCGCTCGGCATGCGCATCTGGAGCGAGGTGGACAACGACGGCAAGGTGATCGCCTGGAAGATTGAAGGCGACTACCTGCGCGACACGCTGACGATCTGGATGGATGGACGTCCGGAGCCGTCGCCGAATGCGCTGTCAACGGCCGCCGGCTTCTCGACCGGCAAGTGGGACGGCGACACGCTGACGGTACACACGACGCACGTGAAGACCACGTGGATTCGACGCGGCAACGGCATCCCCGCGAGCGATCAGACCAGCTACTGGGTTCATCTCACGCGTCATGACGACCTGTTGACGGTCGTGACGATTCAGGAGGACCCCTTCTATCTGAGCGAGCCGCACGTCGTCAGCCGCGTCTTCAAGTTCGAGCCGCGCGCGAACCAGGGCGGCCGCACCATCTGCAACACGGCCAATGAAATTCCGCGCCTCGAGGACAGCGGCATCGTGCCGCATTACCTGCCGGGCCAGAATCCCGAAGCCGACTTCATGACGCGGACGTACAACCTGCCGAAGGAAGCCGCGCTCGGCTACGCGGAGTCGCTCTATCCCGAGTACCGCCACAAGCTGAAGAGCATCTACACGCCGCCCGCATCATGCGGACGCTACTGCTGCGGATGGATCGAGCGCCAGGGACTGCCTGGCGCAGCGCCAGGCCTCTCGTGCAATGACGGAGGCCTGGGCGCGCTGAATCCGGTGGTGAGAAGCAAGTCGGAGGAAGAGAAAGCGGCGCCGGCGAAGAAATAGCTCGGTTCGTAGTTGGTACAGACTTGACCGCCCCTCATGGACGTCTCCGCGGTCACGTAGCTGATGTCGGACGCGCGAGCCGGACAACATCAGCGCATCGAAGCGAGACATCCCGGTCCATAACAGGGTTGCTCCGACGGCGTTGCACGCGACGACGGCGATGAGTATCCGGTGTTTCTTCAGCGCGCTGACCGCGAATCTCATGGTTGAGTGCGCGATCAGCGCGCGCAACTACCAACTGCCGACCATCAACTACCAACCAGCTACGGTTTTTTCTCGAACGCGGCCACGTTGATGCTCGAGCCGAGGATGTGGCCATCCATGGCCTTCTTGATATCCGCCTCCGTCGCGCCTGCAGGAAGATCCAGCTTCGTGTCGAGCGCGAACAGATTGAACAGATAGTGCAGGCGTCCAACGCCGGCCGGCGCGCACGGCGCGCGATAGCCCTGGATGTTGCGCTGGCCCGCCGCCTGATGGCTCCCGTCCGGTAGATCGCCCGGCTTGAGGCCCTTCGCGATCGACGTGGCGGTCGCGGGAATGTTGTAGACCACCCAGAACATCTCCATGTTGATGCCCTTGTTCGGGTGGTTGTCCGTTCCGTTCAGCGCGAGCACGAAGCTCTGCGTCCCGGCGGGCACGTTCGTCCACGAGAACGGCGGGTTGATCGTGCCCGGGTTCTGCGCGTTGCCGCCGTTGGCGTAGCAAGTGAACTCCAGCGGATAGTCGCCGCCATCGGTGAAGCCGCTGCTACTCAGCTTGAGGCGCGGCGCCGGCGCTTCACCGCCGCGTCCGCCGCCACGTTCCTGCGCCGCCGCCGTGCCCGCCATCGCGAGCAGGGCCACAACACCAACCATCCATTTCATACGCATCTGCTCACTTCCTACTTCACACTTCGAACTTCCAACTTCATTTGGTCGCGTCTCCGGCGTCGACGATGACGTTCTGGACTTCGCCGACGCCGTTGCGGCGGCGATGCTCGGCGGCGTCGCGGTACTCCTTCGACTCGAAGCACTCGACGGCCTTCTCGAAGCTCGGGAACTCGATGACGACGTGGCGGTGAAAGTATTCGGGGCCTTCCATCTGCCGATAGCGGCCGCCGCGCGCGAGAATCTTCGCGCCGTATTTCTTGAAGATTTCCGGAAGCGGATCCGTGTATTTCTTGTATTCGACCGGGTTGTTGATTTTCGCGTGCGCAATCCAGTAAGCCGGCATGGGCGGAGATTATAGGTAAGGTTTGTGGTCAGCGGTTAGTGGTTAGTGAGTGGCTGGTGGTTGGTAATAAGATGCGATGGCTTGGCTGACTGGCTCGCCCTTGCCACGAGCGCCTCGGTCGTACGGCGCGCGACCGTCGTCGCGATCGTCGTCGGCACGATCCTGGTCGTCATCAACCACGGCGATGCGATCGTGCGCGGCGACCTGGGCGTCGGCCGGCTGCTCCGCATCGGGCTCACCGTGGTCGTGCCGTATTGCGTGTCCACTTACTCGAGCGTCAGCGCGCTGCGCGCCGCGGCCCGGAGAGCACGAGAGGAGGCGGTCTCATGAATCGGACAAGCCGCGCCACAAGTCTCGCGCTCCTGTGCGTTCTTTCGGCGTGCCGCGCCGATCCGGTGCGCGACGTCAAGCCGGTGACCGCGACTCCGGCGAACGTCACGGACATCTCCCAAGAAGTGATTCCCCTCGACCAGGTCAGCAAGAGCCAGGCGGGTGCCATCGGCCAGCGCGTTGCGACGACGGAAATCACGCTGACCTATAGCCGTCCGGTGGCGCGTGGACGTCAAC
>QHWQ01000024.1 GCA_003222635.1 Acidobacteriota bacterium
CACCACGAACAAGGTACATGCACGACTAACCACAGTTGACATGTCGGACCTCTGAGAAAACGGAATAGCGTTGGTCATCTTCACATTTGAGCGGCCAACGGTAGCAAGTCGACCGACTGGGAGGCTGTTCCACAGTGCACACGCACTTTCTCTGGCACCACGAGGACGATAGGAACAATTAGAACCCCCTCAGCTTCATCATCTGCCGTTTTTGCGCACCGTTGCGAAGAACGCGCGGATGTCGTCCATCCACAGTTTTGGCTGCTCGAAGGCTGGAAAATGTCCGCCACGAGGCATCGTCGTGAAGTGCACCACGTTATATCGGGCCTCGGCAACTTTACGGGCTTCCGCGCTGGTCGTATCGACAGGCAGATCACGCCGGTCGTATTGCAGAGGAAACGAACCGCACCCGGTCGGCGCGCTCACGCGTCCTTCGGGCCTCGGAAACGGGGTGGGAGCCAGACCGCCGAGCATGTGCCGGCTCTCGTAATAGATCCGCGCAGACGAGGTGCCGCTGTTCGTCACCCAATAGATCATGATGTTCGTCAGCAGTTCGTCTTTCGTGAAGACTTTCTCGAGATCTCCGTCATGGTCGGCCCACCCGTACCATTTTTCGATGATCCAGGAGGCGAGACCGACAGGAGAATCGCTCAACGCCTGACCGAGCGTCTGCGGCTTCGTTGTCTGAATTTCCTGGTAACCGAGATTATGGGCCGCATCGACCGCACTGTTGGGGAGTCGCGCACGCGGCTGATTCCCGGTGTCTGCCGCCGGCGCAGCAGGCGCAGCCCCACAACCGGCGATGTGGATCGCCACCACATGCGCGGGATCGTCCAGCGCCACGCGAGTCGCAATCCCGTTCCCCCAGTCACTGCCATGCGCGGAGTACCGCGTGTAGCCAAGACGCGCCATCAGCTGGATCCACATCCGTGCGATTCGTTCCGGGTTGTAGCCTCGTTCGCGCGGCTTGCCCGAGAAACCGAAACCCGGCATCGACGGGATCACCACGTCAAAGCTATCTTCGGCGCGTCCACCGTACGCAACCGGATCGGTGAGCGGGCCAATCACTTTTTCGTACTCGACGATCGAGCTGGGCCACCCATTGAGCAGCAAGAGCGGCATCGCGTTCGGGTGTTTCGACTTCTGATGGATGAAGTGAACGTCGACGCCGTCGATGTTCGTCTTGAACTGATCGAACGCGTTCAGGCGCTTCTCCTGAGCCCGCCAGTCGTATGTGTCCCGCCAATAGGCGACGAGGCTCTTGAGGTAGGCGAGGTTCGTGCCGTAGTCCCATCCTGCATCGGGGAACTCGTCGGCAAAACGGCTCTGTGCCAGCCGCCGTTTCAAATCGGTCAAGACGGTATCCGGAACGTGAATCTTAAAGGGGACGATCGCCGGACTCGAGGCGGTCGCAGGCCCAGCGGGGCGCTGTGCGTATGCGACCCCACCTGGCGCGAGAACGGCAATCATGCTTACGGCGGCCGCAGCAAATCGCGTGAGCTTCATGTGAGACACCCTCACGACAGCGTCGCGCGCTGGTCGGCGTCGACGATCTCGCTGCCGGTCGCGAACCAGACCTTCTCCCGCTGCTTCATGCGGGCGAGTGTGCGTTCGAGATATTTGATCCGCAGCGGCTGACCCGTGATGAACGAATCGTGGTAGCGATCCGCTCGCCGCACGGCGCGGCCTTGCGTCTCCACCCCACCGCGCACACTCCGCGCGGTGGGGGCCCCGGTCTGGGCGGCCGATCGCGATTCCTCATATCACTGCTCCCGGCCTTGGTCGGCCTCGAACCGTCTCGATCTCCTCGCGCGTCCTCGCGCGTTCGAATGCCGCGCCGATTCGATCGAAGGTGTCGCACGCCTGTCGAAAGGCCGACAGCGCATCCGCTGTCGCACCACGATCCCGTGCGATGCGGCCCGCGATTCGATAGCTGAGCGCCACGGCATACCAGTAGCCGGCGCGGATCGCGATTCTGCGGCCGGACTGGACCGCGGCGTCGGCATCGTCGAGGCGGTCGAGCAGCCGCCAGCTCTCTCCGAGCAGCGTCGCGGCGAACGCTTGCCACTGCAGGAACCCGAAGCTCTCGAACTCGGCGACGAGCGATGCGAGCCGTTCGCGCGCCTGTGCATGTTCTCCTTGCTCGAGGTCCGCATAGGCGACGAACAGCGAGGCGTATGCGCGGCTCACCCGATCCGGCGCCAGCTCCAGACTTCGCCGGCAGCGTCCGATGGCGGCATCGAGGTTGCCGCGCAGAATTTCAATCCAGCCCGCGCCGAATCCGGCGTAGGTCTGCAGGCGCGGATCGCCGATGTCCGCGCCGACGGCGTCGGCACGCGCGGCCTCGGCGAGCGCACTCTCGAAGTCGCCGAGCACGAGATGGTTGAGCGCGAGATAGAAATGCGCCATGCCCAGCCACCAGCGTTGATCCGGCTGCGTCTCGAGCAGCGCCACGGCGCGCAGACCATGCGCGATGCCCTCGGCCGGTGTGCCGGCCCAGTGACTGTCGAGCGCCAGCACGCCATGGGCCTTTCCACGCGTGGCATCGTCGCCTGCGGATGTGGCCGCCTCAATCGCGCGCCACGCGCACTCGGCCGCGCGGCGCTGATCGCCGAGGCGCGTGTACATGTGCGCCAGCCAGAACGCGAAGGCGGCCGTGAGTGCGACATCGTTCAATCGCGCGACGCGCGCCTCGTGTGGCAGCAGCACGTCGACGCTTTCGCGCCATCTGCCCAGAAAGTAGAACGAGTGCGCCTGCTGCAGCGCGACCTGCACCATCCATCGATCGCGATCCGTCCCTTCCGGCAGCCGCTGCAGCCGGCGCGCGGCCAAATCCAGATGCAGGATGGCTTCCGCGTTCGCATACACGCGCGCGGCACGTTCGGCGGCGCGCGTGAGCCATGTCACGGACTCCTGTACCAGATCGGTGCGCGTGTAGTGATAGGCAAGCGTCGCCGCCAGTTCGTTCACTCGATCGCCATGCAGCGCTTCGAGGGCTCGCGCCGCCCGAAGATGGAGGTCGCGGCGGCTGCGGGCCAGCAGACTGTCGTAGGCGACGTCCTGAGTCAACGCGTGCTTGAACACGTACGACGGCTCGTCGCCGCCGGGACGTTCGAAGAGAAACTCGAGGCGACACAGCTCGGCGAGCTCGGCATCGACGCTCGCGGATTCGGTCCAGGCGGCGCGCAGAAGCGCGGACGGCACTTCGCGCCCGAGCACCGATGCCGTCTGCAGCACCTGCTTCGCGATGCCCGGCAGACGATCGATCCGCGCCATGATGACGCCGTGCACCGTCTCGGGAATCGCGTGCGCGCCGGGTCCGTGCTCGGCGACGGTTCGCGCGAGCTCCTCGAGAAAGAACGGATTCCCTTCGCCTCGGCTCAGAATCGCGTGCGCGGCCTCTGCATCGACGCATTGCTGAGGCGTGACCGACCGTACCAGCTGCGCGCTGTCGGCGGCGCCGAGCGGTGACAGGCTGATCTGGGTCGCATACGAACGATCGAACCAGGGGATGCGATAGCCGGGCCGGTGCGTCGCAATCAGCATGAGCCGCGACGCGACGAGCCGTCCGGCCAGCGACGTCAGAAACTCCTCCGACGTCCTGTCGATCCAGTGCACGTCCTCGACGACGATGACGAGCGGCCGGCGCGCCGCCACCTTCAGCAGGAGCAGCCGCAGAACCTCGAACGTCCGGGCTTTGACCGCTTCCGGGCTCAGCGTGTCGAGTGCCGTCGCATCGTCGACGACGCCAATCAGGCGCAGCAGGCAGCCGACGGCGTCGGCAGCAAGCGCATGGTCACGTACGGTTCGCCCGACGGCGTCGCGCGTCGCCTCCCGCGAATCCGCGTCGCTCACGCCGCAGTGCGCGCGCACGATATCGCGAAGCGGCAGATACGGAACGAGGCTGCCGAACGAAACGCATCGCCCTTCGAGGACGGCGGGCGGTTCCGTGCCGTCGAGGAGTCCTCGAGCGAATTCGTAGACGAGCCGCGACTTGCCCATGCCCGGCTCGCCGACGATGCCGACCACTTGTCCCTGGCCGGCCAGCGCCGAGGCGACCAGCCTCTCCAGCAACGCGACCTCCTGGTGCCGGCCGACGAACGAGGCGAGCGCGCGCGCCATTCGCGGCGAGGTGACGGCGCGCCCGAGAGGCGCGACGACGCGGTAGGCCGCCGCACCGGTCGAAGACGGAATGACGACGGCTTCGAGCGCGACGAACTTCTCGACGACGCGACGAGTCGTCTCGCTGACGAGCACGTCGCCGGGCGATGCGAACTGCTGCAGCAGATCGGCGCCGCGCATCGTCTCGCCGACGGCGGTGTACTCGATGCGGCGATCGCTGGCGATGCGGCCGATCACGAGGGGTCCCGTGTGGATGCCGATCTGCAGGTCGCATCTGTCGTCGGACGCTGACCCCGCGAACAGCGCGCGCGATCGATCGCGAATGCCGAGCGCGGCGAGCACCGCCCGACGGCCGTCGTCTTCGTGGACGGCTGGCGCGCCGAACACCGCGACCAGTCCATCGGCGTGCCGCTGGGTGATGACGCCCTCATAGCGGTCGATCTCGCTTGCAGCGATGTCGAGCAGGCGCGCCATGACCTGGCAGAGCCCTGCCGGGCCGAGTCGCTCGACCACCGCTTCGGCGTTCGAGAGCGTGCAATGGAGCACCGTCGCACGTTTTCGCTCGGCGTCCGCGATCGCCGGAGCGGCGGTCGTCGCGTCCGACGCCACGGCGGACGTCACAGCCGACGTCACGGCGCCGGTCAGCCGGTAGCCCCGGCGCGCCACGGTCTCGATGTAGGGCCGCCCGTCGGATTGTTCGCCGAGCGCTTTGCGCAGCGTGTAGACATGCTGCGTCAGATTCGCATCGTCGACGAACGTGTTCGGCCAGAGTGCCTCGATCAGCTCGCTCTTCCCGATGATGCGATCGGGGCTGCGCGCCAGCAGTACGAGCAAGTCGAACGCCTTGGGAGGGAGCGGAATCGCGGCGCCGGCGCGCTCCAGGCGGCTCAGCGCGACGTCGAGGCGGTACGGCCCGAACTCGTGCACCTGTTTCTCAGGCATGGTCCCCTGACCGTTGAGAGTTTATTGAGCCGCGATTGATGCCGGCTTGAAGACTCCCGGCGCGCGCGGGGGCACCATACCGCCGACAACGCGCCGATTGTAGTCGAAGGAGGAACCATGACGATCACAGCCAGATATGCGCTCGTTACCGGCGGCTCGCGTGGCATCGGCCGCGGCATCGCGCTGAAGCTTGCGGAGCAGGGGGTTCATGTCGCCATCAACTACCTGAAGGACGAAGCGTCGGCGAAGTCGACGCTCGAGCAGGTCCGGGCGGCCGGCGCGGACGGATTCGTCGTTCAGGCCGACGTCGCGCAGCCGGCCCAGGTCGAACGCCTCTTCCGCCGCGTGCGCGACGAGTTCGGCAGCCTCGACGTGTTCGTCGCCAACGCGCGCACGGACATCGGCACGTTCTACGAGCCGGCGATGGCGATCAGCCTCGACAAGTGGGATACGGCGATGGATTCGCAGGCGAAGGCTTTTCTGGTTGGCGTGCGCGAGGCGTCGGCCATCATGCCGGACGGCGGCCGCATCATCGCCATCACCTATGCGCCCGGCGGACGGTACGGCGGTTGGCAGTCGCGGGTCGGCATGGGCGCCGCGAAGTCGGCCCTCGAGGTGCTGGCCCGGTATTTCGCCGTGGCGCTGGCGCCGCGCGGCATCACCGTCAATTCGGTGAGCCCTGGCTGGGTCGAAGACAGCGTGATGAACGCGCTGCCCGCGCCGGTCGTGCAGATGATTCGCGATCATCACAAGAACGGGTGGACGCCGATGCGCCGCCTCGGCACCCCCGCGGACATCGGGAATGCCGTGGCGCTGCTCTGTTCGAAGGAGGCGGGATTCATCACCGGTCAACTCATCGCAGTCGATGGCGGCGCCGGATTGATGGATCCCGCGGTGCCGCTGCCGATTCAGCAGCCGGAGCTCCAACCGGCCTGAAGGAGGTGGTATCTTGCTCCACGCACGCTGAGGCACGATGCGCGTCACCACCCTGCTGGCGCTCCTGTTCCTCCTCGCCGCCGCATCACAGGCCGCGGCCGCGACGAAGGTCATCAGGTTCGGCAAGTTGATCGACGGCACGGGCCGCGTCATCACGAACGCGGTCGTCATCGTCGAAGACGACCGCGTGCAGCGCGTGGCAAGCGGCAACGTCCCGATACCGCCCGGTGCCGAGGTCATCGACCTGTCGCCATATACCGGCATTCCGGGACTGATCGATGCCCACACGCACATCACCTACTACTGGGACGGCGTGACCACGCCTCGCAGCGAGCCTGCTCGCCATCCGGCGGTCGTCGCCGTTCTCGCGCAGGAGAACGGTCTCAAGGCGCTCGAGGCGGGTGTGACCACGATTCGAGACCTCAATGCGGCGAACGGTGTCGACCTCGCGATGCGCGATCTCATCAACATGGGAAAGATGACCGGTCCCCGAATGTTCGTCTCGGGTCCCGCGCTCATGATTACCCGCAGCACCGCTCCGCCGGCGCCGATCGGCCTGCTCGTTGACGGCGTCGACGAGGTCTTGCGCGGAGTACGACAGGTCATCGCGTCCGGAGCGGACTGGGTGAAGATGCGCGGATCGACCGGCGGCTTCGACGACGTGACACAGTTTCAGACGTTTACGTTCGAGGAGATCAAAGCGGCGGTGGATGCCACGCACGCCCTCGGCAAGAAGATCGCGATCCATTCGTACGGACCGGCGGCCGCCAGAGATGCCGTTCGCGCCGGCGTCGATTCGCTGGAGCATGGCGCGGACATCGAGGACGACACGATCGCCGAAATGGTCAGGCGCAACACCTACTACGCGCCGACCATCGATCACAATCAGTACTACCTGGAGAACGCCGATACCGTCTATCACTTCCCCGCCGGCAGCAAGGAACGGCTTCGCGACTATATCCGCCGCAACGTCGACACGGCGCAGAAGGCGTTCCGCGCCGGCGTCCGCATCATCATGGGGTCTGACGCCGTGTACAACGGCTGGGGGCTGAATGCGCGAGAGCTCGACTGGTTCGTGAAGATCGGTATGACCCCCGAGCAGGCGCTGAAAACGGCGACGACGACACCGGCAACGATGCTGGGGATGGAGAAGAGTCTCGGCGCCGTGGCACCGGGCTACCTCGCGGATATCGTCGCCGTCGAGGGCGACCCGCTGGCCGACATCACCGCGATCTCGAGGCGCGAGCATGTCCGCTGGGTGATGAAGGCCGGGCAGACGGTCGTCGACACGACGAATGGCCGCGGCGCCCGTTAGCGCCGGCGCGTCACCGCGGAAATGTCGCGGTGTTCGAAGCGCGCCAGCAACGCCTCGGCAACCGCTTCGTCGAGCAAGTCCGATCGCTGCGCATCGGATGGCGCACCGGCAGGATCTCCACCGCCGTAGGGTCAGTGCTGCGTCCGATCGTCGATGCGGCCGACCGCAAGATACGCCTTCGCTTGCGGATTCTGGTCAGGTTGGAAGACCAACTTGACGTGGCTGATCGTTCGTAAGAAGAGCGGCGCTGTTGCCGCATCGCCGCCATCCGGGTTGAGACGGAAGCCGCCTACCCATGACAGCAGGCCATCGCGCTTCTCAGGAAGGCACATGTCGTGCTCGACGAGATAGTCGAAGAAGCGTGTGTCCTCTGGATCGTCCACACGTAACGAGGCCGAGCCTTCCCCGAAGTTGACTTCGATCCCGATCTTTGCCGCGACCTCGCTTCCAACGTCGAGATGAAGCGCACCCCTGTCGCCGAACTGCAGGAGGTCTCGCCAACGCGACTCGTACGCGTCCTGGGGCCCCGACCACCGCAGTGCGCGGACGACGGCGCGGATGTCGCGAAGCTTCAGGCCTGGAGCGCAGATGCGGAAGGTGTTGACGGGTCGAGCCAACCAGACGCCAAGCTGCAGGAATGGCACCCTGGGCAACAGTACCCGAAAACACTGCTCCAGCTGGTGCCGGGCGTCGGCCATGTCGGCGCCCACCGCTTCGAGCACGGCCCGAACGACCCTGCTGCACGCATCGACGGCCGTCCCGTCCGCCGGGCCGGAACGATAAGGCCCGAACCGCATCGAGAAGAACATCGATGGGGCCGCGACACGAGGAGGTCGCAGACTGTGAACGTCGAATTCCAATGACACTGCGGGGATCGCCCGCGCAATGACGGTCTGCCGTTCCGACCACGCCTGCGCAAAACGGCGAAGCCGCTGCCAGGCGTCACTCTCCGGTGAATCGGGAGTCTGCCGGGCCAGGAGCGCTTCATCGATCGAGATTCCGTGCGTCCGTCGGAGATGGACGCCAAAGTCGGCGCGCGGTGCCGGGTCGCCAAGGCGACATTCGAAGCCTGCGCACTGCCACGTAGGGAGCACACGGGCGATAGAGAGGATACTCTCCACGTTGTCGCGGCAGACGAGTGCCGGGTCGAGGCGCGGCGCAACCGTCTCGATCATCGTGGCAAGCTGACATGGTGTCGACATTGTTCCGACTCCGTTCTGCATCATTCCGACGAGGGAGGTTCCAGCACGAGAACGGATGGCACGCGCTCCGGGTGTGCAAGGCGCAGCAAACCGTAGCCGATACCCGCGAGCCCGGTCATGAGGCCAGGCGTCTCGACGCCCGAAGGAGACCCGCACGAGTACCCGTGGCTGTCGATGTCATGAAGAATGGCCGCGACGACTTCGCCGATAAGCGTTTCCCAGCGATCGTCATCAATCGTTCGACCGACCTGCAACAGCAGCTCGAGATTGCCGAGATCGCCGTGACACAGACAGTGGCTGCCGCCCAGCCCGTGAATGACGGTGGTCTCGATCGCAACGTCGATCTCCGCCCGGATCTCCAGGTCGTCGAGTTCCCCTCGCATCTGCGTACGCGCCAACCCGATTCCCGCCGCGCCATGACACCACGCGGTCATGGACGGTGTGAGTCCCTTCGCTTTCGCTTCAGCGGCGGCGGAACGCGGCCGTAGATCGGCCCAGTTGCGCGCCTCCGGCGAAAACAGGCTCCGCTCGTAGGCGATTGCCTCCAATGCCGTGGTCCGAAACCGGTTCTCACCGGTCGTCGCCGCCAGCCTCAGAAGCGCCCACGCCACGCCCGCAGCGCCGTGTGCGAACCCGGCCAGAGGCGTGGTCACCTTGTCCGGCATCCAACCCACGCCCCGCGACATCGGCCGGGCACACCTCACAAGACGCTCACCGCACCGGGTGGCCACCTCCAGCGTCCGCGCGCGCGGCGCGCACGCGTGCAGCGCAAGCAGGCTCCCGATGCATCCGGCGGCCCCCTCCACGATATCGAACGCCCTGTCGCCCTCGATCAATGGAGGAAGGATGTCGACGATTCTCTCGGCTTCGGTGAGGAGGTCCGGCCGGTTCCACAGCGTCCCGAGCTGACACAGCACGTAGATCAATCCGCCCCAGCCGGTGAACGCGCCAACTGCCTGCATCTGCGGCGTATCGATGTTGACGCGACGCAGCACCGTGGACAGACCCGTTCGGGCGAGCGCTGTGTAGCGGTCGTCCTCCGTTATGTGTCCGAGGTAGGCGAGGAACAACGCGACGCCTGGCAATCCTCCGTAGAGGTCCGTGTCGAGCGGCGCGACGGACCAGCGATGTTCGCTGCGTGGGGTCAGCCCGATCCACGAGATGCTCTCGTCACTCCGCAGGGCAGCCTCGTCAAGCCGTTCTCCGATCACACGGGCAGCTGCCACCGCGGTTTCACGGTCACAGCCCGGCTTCGATCGCCAACAGCGGCCGCGTGCGCGCTCCGCATGATAGCGTCCGGTGGACAGTGTCGAGAGCGACGCTCTGACGAACCAGCGCTGCGTCTCGAGGTCGTGCGGCGAGAGCGCTTCCACGCGGCGGCGAACGCTGGCGAGTGCTGATTCGGGCAGGACATCGGAGATTCGTTCGTGGCGACTGGTCCACAAGTGGCGTGAACCTGGACGCGTCGTGAAGAGCGGAACGTCGATGTTGTTCAGATCCTCGCGCTCTGCGCGGATGGTGTGTGCGAGGTGGGGCGCATCGCCGATACCGACCCATAAGCGATCGAAGAAACGTTCACGGTCGATCGCGTCGCGCAACAAGTCGGGGTGGAAGCTGTCCTCGAGCACCTTGGCGTAGATTCGTGTCGGCCGGATGATGACGCGCACTTCGTCGTCGGCGAATCGTGCGAGGGGCCCGTCATCCGCCAGGAACTCGGCTCGATTTTCGAGAAGAAGGTCGTAGGTACTCGTGAACCCCGACGCGATCGCCTCGGCGTACTCCAGGGCGTCGACCTCGACACCGTTCAGGAGTGGCCGATTGACGCCGCCGGGGATCACCACCCGCTTGCGTGTGAACCGCATGGTGTCGGTGCCTGCGTTCTCCCACTGCGGGACAGCATCCGGCGAGAGCTGCCCGCCAACGGCGCCAATGCCACTGATGTCGATGCCGTCCTGCGTCTCGTCGGACCACACACGCTCGGGAAGCAGCCCGATCCGCATGACCGAGCGCGACAACGCGTCGTTCGCTGACAGTGCGGTGCTGCCGGCAGCGGTGGAATCGACCCGCGGATGAAAGAGTGCCTCCAGGTCGAGCAGCATCGGGTGCTCGCCTGCAGCAATCAGGTTTTCGTGATGAAAGTCGGTTGCTTCGAGCGCATACAGCACCGCGATGAAGCTGCCGTGCCGTTGGAAGAAACGCCGGACTTCGTCCGGCGACGAGCAGCTCGTCCGTCGAACGAACCGAACCCATCCATGGGTGCCTCGATCCAGGATGGGCAGCGTCTGAAAGGAGGGGTGAGCCCCACGGTCATTGAGCCAGACCAGGAGCTGCTGAAAATGGACATCGACCGCCAGGGATCTGGGCTTGTAGATCACCTCGCAACCCGATGCGAATTTCGCGCGCAAGACGGCTCGGCCGCCTCGATGCCGGTCTCCCAGGTTTCCCTCTACTGCCTCGAGAGGGCCTGGATCGGAATCGAGGGCCAACGCCGTCCGAATGTCTTGCCAATCCGCGCAGAGGTACTGCAGGAATTCCAGGCTGGACGTGACCCAGTTCTCAATGCACACGGTCACCTGGCGTGCGAGCACCGGATAACTTAGCAGCAGACCAAGTGCTCTTTCGGGGCGGCCAAGGTCGCCGACAAAGCTCTCGAATCGTTCTTCGGGGGTACGTCCGGTCAACGCACCATTCACGCGAGCCGAATTGAGCTCGAGCACGAGGGTGCGGCTCAAGATCCGAAGGAGCGCGCCTGACAGGCAACCAGCCAGCGACGCTTCGATCGTGCGTGGGTCGAACGCGCGCCGCGAACGGTTCGCAACCAGCGGCTGCATCCGGCAACGCAAGCGCTCGCAACCCATCCTGATCAGCGGCGCCACGGCGTTCAGGAAACCGGCCAGCTTCGAATGTTGCAGCGCCTTTGGAAGTGAAGCGGCCAGGACGCCCGCAGCCGGCTGCGCATAGGCAGCAGCGATATCGGTCAGCCACGTGGGTCTGAGCGCCTGCTGCCGGAGCGTGTCAGCAGACATCGCGAGCAGTCGGCGGAATTCGTCCTCTGTTACCCCGTCGGCGCGCAGGCGTTGTTCGAAGTGGTCGTCCGCGCTGAACGGAGCCTGACTGCGCCACAGTCGCATGTGTCGTTCGCCGAGCTCCTCGTTGCTGTCGATGCCCGCGTCGGAGCGGAGCAACTCGAGGCGTTCGGTCAGGCTGGTCGCCCGATACCATTCAGGACGCTGGAAATGCTGCACGAGCTCGTCCATCGGTTTGCGCGCAGCGCCCGGGGCCAAGGTCCGGACCCGGGCGCCTTGGTGTTAACAGACCTCGGGGTTATCGCACCAAGTCGTCGAAATCGATGCGTACTTCGAGCATATGGGAGCAGCATTCAACGCTGCCTGCAATTCGGCGTCACTGAGCTCGATTGCGCCCGCGGGATTGCCGTCGGGCCACCGGCTGTCGTTCCGTGCCGGCACATCCGTGATCTCGAACCTCGGGTGCGGGATCTGTCGCTCATAAGATTCGGTCAAGCCAGAGCGGTTTTCGATCATCGTTCCTCAACTTCCTACGGGCGTTCATCAGGCGATGACGACCGTGTCTTGTTAACGCGTGGGAAGGACCCCACCGAACATGCCGTTCGCCCGAGTTCCGCGCCGCGTTATAGCTATAGCGGTCATGTCACAGAGCGGCCCCATCGACCTGGATGCGTTCTACTCGTCGCCCTCCCTCGATGTCTGGCGGCAGGTCCTTGGCGAGCGAATGCACTATCACCACGGCATCTGGGAGGCGGACGAGGACTGGGATACGGCGCTCGATAATGGCGTTCTGAGCCTCGCCAGCCACGTCGAGCCCGGGGCGACGGTCGTCGATCTCGGATGCGGCTGGGTGGATGGAATCGTTGGAGCACCTGGAGCGCCCGGATCTGGCACTGGCCAGATTGCGTCCGCGCTGCAACGGGTTGGTGATGCGCGTGAATACGTGTGAAGCCGAGTCGCGGCGGCTGTTCGCCGGCTCGATGCCGATGCGACCGACCTGTTACTATCTCGACGCACTGAAGAGCGCGGGATGGAGGGTGACATACGTCGCGAATCGGAGATCCGCGTCTCTGCGCAGTCCATTCGAGTGGCTGGCCAGGCTCGAGGCGGCAGGCGTGGTGGGTTCCGACAATCCGCATCTGCGCGCGCTCTGGGACTATTCGATGTTCTTCACGACCAAGCCTTTCATGTACGGCACGTTCCCGCTGATGGACATCGTCGCCGAGTAAAGAGGCGTGAGCCCTACCGTGTCACCGGGGTCGGCGCCTCGGGCGCCAGTTTCTCCGTGACCTCGATATACGTTCCCCAGGGGTCGGTCAGAAACGCGATCTTCGTCCGCGTGTTCGGAACGGCTCGCGGCGGCGCCTCGAACTTGATGCCGAGCGCGGCGATCCTCTTTTCGAATTCGTCGAGGTTCTTCACGTCGAAGCCGAGATGATCGATGGCGCGCCCCTTCGTCGGCGCGAGCTTTCCCATCCCGGGTGAGAACGAGAAGTTGAAGCGATGGAAGTAGTCGACCTCGATGACACCAGGCCTGGCGACGCGCTGACGCTGGCCGGGGAAGCCACCGAACACCTTCGCGTACCACGCCTGCATCGGCTTGATGTCCGTCTCTGCCGCATAGAGATGCACGTGATCCATGCTGACGGGTCCGGGTAGTGATGGATCTCCAAAGACCTCGATACGAATCCCGCTGTCTGGCGCGAATACGTATCCCTGATTCGGGTTCACATCGCCAACGTCGTACTTGACGCCGGCAGACTTCCAGCGCGCGCGCGCCGCCTCGATGTCCTTGTACACCAGCCCGAAGTGATCGATGACGGATCCGGCAGGCGGTGCGGCGGCGTCGGCCTGCCGGAGCATCACGAAGATGCCGGGGAACTCGATCAATGCCAGCGGCCCGTTGGTTACGAGCTTTCCCCCGAGCATCGTCGTGAAGAACCGCGTGTTCGCCTCGACGTCCTTGACAGCCAGATGCATGTGTCCGAGCGCCACGCCCATGTCGTTGGCAGGCGCGAGCTGCGCAAGAGCAGCGGTCGACCAGGCGAGAGTCAGCGAACACGCGACAGCAAGCACATGTCGTTTCTTCATGGCGCACAGTGTAGCCGAGTTGTACTATCCGCCCAGCCAAAACTCTGGAGGATCTCCATGAGGCATGTCGTTTCAGCATCGTTGTTCGTGCTCGCCTGCGCGCTGGCGCAGCCGGGGGCCGCTCAGAAGGTCGAGGACAAGCCGGTGCCCATGGACAAGGCGCCGTTCCACATCCCGGTTTTCTCCAACGACTACCTGATTCTCTTGAACGTCAACATTCCGCCCGGGCGCAATACGGGCTACCACATCCACTATGCCGACTCCGTGTCAGTGAACCTGACTCCGGCCTCGCAGACCAATCAGAATTACGGCTCGGTGGAAGTGAGCGCGCCGGGTACGGGCGGAGACGGTGAACCCGGCCGTGCGACGTTTACGGATGTGACCAAGGATGGTCCGCGCACGCACAAGGCGACCAATGTCGGGCCGACGCCGTTCCACAACATCTCCTTCATCCTGAAGAATCGCGCACCGGCCGGAACCACAGTATCGGACCGTTCGGGTGTGAAGGGCTACACCCAGATCATGGATAACGCGCGGCTGAGGGCCTGGCGTGTCGCTCTGAAACCCGGAGAGGCGACGGGACAGATCACGCAAACCGCCCCGGGTCTCAGAGTCTACGTGCACGGCGGCGTGCTAGCGGAGATGATTCCTGGATCGGCCGATCGCGGCATGGCTCCGTACGAAGGCGATTTCATCTGGCAGGATGCCGGGCAGACGAGAGCCGTGAAGAACACGGGTACGACGCTCATCGAATTCGTCGAATTCGAACTGAAATAGGGCCGGGCGCTGACGGGCTGGGCTGCCACCTGAGCAACCCAGCCGCCGAATAACGCATGCGGCGTCGTCCCTGCGGCACGTTCAGTCCCGCGGGGCGCTCCCGACGTGGATTGTTCCCTGAAAACACGTCGCGCCCAGCGGTGCGCCCGCACAGCCGGTCGTACCTGGGATCGTCTGAAATTCCACGTGCACCGGGGCTCCGACGCGCCACCCGAACAGAACGGTGCCGTCCAGCAGCGCCGCACCCGTGTCGCCGCTTGTCCCGCCTCGGATCAGCGCGGTGAACGAATGGTCCCCGTTTTGGACCTCATAGAGCGCCTCGAGCCGAATGATGCGGCCGCAATTTGGCGCAGGCAGGTAACAGTTGTCTGCTTGCCGTTGGCTGACTTGTCGTTGAAAAACCTCGCCGACAAATTTGTTAGCGAGGTCGCCTCCCCAGAAGCCTTCCATGAGGGGAAACGTGGTCACCCATTTCGTGAAGGCGATTGCCACGGGCCTATTGTTGTCGTGGTGTTCTTCTGCCGTCGCGGGCGAGATCTGGATGAATAACGCCACCGCACCGACCAAGCAAGCGACGCGGCAGTGAACACGATTGGTTCTCATAAGTCTCCTTTCGTTGATGGTTGTGACCGCTGCTGGGATTTCGCGCGACGAATGAATGCGCGGACTTCGTCGCGAACCGCGTTGCCGGCAGCGACCGCGGCGGTGGTTTCGTATGAATGCGGATCCCGAGAATTCTGTTTGCCGATCCGCTCGTAGAGCGAGCGCATCGTGAGTAGCGACGTCACGAACCCGTTGTCGATCACTTCGATCGCGTGCTGCAGTTCGTGACCGATCGACCCCATCAGATCCCAATCGGCCGTGCGCGTGGCGACGTGAACGAAAATGAAGCGGAATCGTCCCCCCACCGTCACATTCACCAAACACGCGCGCTGGTCGGAGTCGCGACACTCGCCTTCGTCGACGTACACGTAGCTGTCGCTGGCATCGATTGTCTCGACCAGGCGGCGGAACGTCGTGGACCGGTCGCCCGCCTCCTGGATCACGGACGCGATGGAGGGGCTGAAGGAGCGCACGTGTGAGAGCGTCGCCAGGTTCGGGACTGTTTCTTCAGCGTGTGCGCTCACGCGCGGCCCAGGCAGGATTGCCCCCGCAACCCATGCCAGCGCAACCAGTCGTGCGGTGTTGTTCGCCATCTTGTCTCCGTGTTCTCCTCGCAGCGGTGCGGGATGCGCGCTCTGTATGGAGATCGCGCGAGCGGAGCCCATGGCGGGTCAAACGGTGATAAAGCCCCGTAATCCAGTCCTCCGGGTGCTATGCTCTGCCTCCATTCACTAATTGATGGCATTGATGAACGGGCCGACCACACCTTGCAGCCGACGGCCCTTGTTCATGAGGTGTACGTGCGGCTCGTCGACCAACGGCAGGTCGATTGGCAGAATCGGGCGCATTTCTTTGGTGTCTCGGCGCAGGTCATGCGCCGGATCCTGGTCGATCACGCCCGTCGTCATGGCGCGAGCAAACGCGGCGACGGTGTGCGCTGTGTGTCAATCGACCAGGCAAAAGACGTAGCCGCGTCAAACGAGATACCAATCCTCGCGTTGGATCACGCGCTCGATCGCCTCGAAAAGATTGACGCTGAACTGGCCGAGATCGTCGAGCTTCGTGCGTTTGGCGGACTCACGATCGAGGAAGCGGCACATGTGCTCAGAGTGTCACCCTCGACCGCCAAGCGCGACTGGCGCACCGCGAAAGCGTGGCTCAATCGTGAGCTTGGCTCCGAGGTTCGACGGTGACGGACGAGCGATGGCCGCGCGTGAAGGCGCTGTTTCAGGCCGCGGTGGAACGGCCGCCCGCGGAGCGCGACGCCTTTCTGGTCGCGGCGACCGGTGACGACAACGCGTTGCGTCGAGAAGTCGCGTCGCTGTTGACGTCGGACACCTCGAACGTCAGCTTCCTCGATCGGCTGTCGTCCGCCCGTCAGCCCGGACATGCCGATCTTCTCGCGGTCCTCCCGGCGTCGATAGACCACACGCTGCCTTGCCCAGTCCTCACCGCGGGCTGTCGCGTCGGTCCCTACGACATCGTGGCCCCCCTCGGTGCGGGCGCCATGGGCGAGGTGTACCGCGCGCACGACACGACGCTGAATCGCGACGTTGCCCTGAAGGTATTGCCCGAGCTGTTCGCCGTCGATGCGGATCGCCTGGCGCGGTTCACGCGCGAAGCGCAGATCCTCGCGTCCCTCAATCACCCGAACATCGCCGCGATCTACGGCCTTGAGGAGTCGAACGGCACGCAGGCGCTGGTGTTGGAGCTGGTCGATGGGCCGACGCTCGCCGACCGAATCGCCCGCGGGCCGCTTGCGCTGGACGAGGCGTTGACCATCGCGCGTCAAATTGCCGACGCGCTGGAAGCGGCGCACGAGAAGGGAATTGTTCATCGCGACCTCAAGCCGGCGAATATCAAGATCGCCGGCAATGGGGTGGTGAAGGTGCTCGACTTCGGGCTGGCGAAGGTGTGGGACGGCGCCTCGCTGTTCGATCTCGCTGGGTCACCGAGATTAACCGCGACCGATAGCGGCGAGCGGTCCATCCTGGGCACCCCGGCCTACATGAGCCCGGAGCAGGCGCGCGGGAAGCCGCTCGACAAGCGAACGGATATCTGGTCGTTTGGCTGCGTGCTCTACGAAGTGCTCACGGGGCGACAGGCATTCGCCGGTGAGACGGTCTCCGACAGGATTGCGTCGATTCTGGAACGCGAACCAGAGTGGGAGGCGTTGCCCGACACCACACCGATCACCGTGCGACGCCTGTTGCAGCGATGTTTCGAGAAAGATCCCCGACGCCGGGTGCGTGATATCGGCGATGCGCGGATCGAGTTGGACGATGCACTTGCAGGCCGAGCCATCGGTACTCCAGTCGCACGGCGCGCTGGCCGCGAGCGCGTGGCGTGGATAGCATCGGCCCTTGTCACCGCGGTTGCGGTGCTCGCGGTCGGGAGTGTGCTCTCCCTCCGTCGCGCACCGGCGGACACGCGTGCCTATCGCAGCTCAATTTTGCCATCCCCCGGTGCGAGCCGTCCGGCTGGTCTTGTGCCGTCCTCACGCTTCGCTCTTTCACCCGATGGCCGACGACTGGCGTTCGTTGGAACGGACGCCGGTGGTGTGACCGCGCTATGGGTCCAGTCGCTCGATGAACTAGCTGGGCGGCCGCTGGCCGGCACCGAAGGCGCTCTAATGCCGTTTTGGTCGCCCGACAACCAGTTCATCGGGTTTCTCGCGGGCGGCAAAGTCAAAACAATCGCTGCGACCGGCGGTCCGCCTCTGATCCTGGCCGACACCACCGGTAACGCCGGCGCAACCTGGAACCGGGACGGGGTCATCCTTTTTACTGGTGCTGGTAGTCCCATCCGCCGGGTGTCGGCGTCGGGCGGTCCGTCGTCCCCTGTCACGAAACTGAACGCCGACGCTGGGGAAAGTGTACATAGTTTTCCGTTCTTTCTTCCCGACGGCCGGCATTTCCTCTATCTCGCGGTCGGGAGCAAGACCGGTGGCCCCGTTAGCCCGAACGGCATCTACGTCACCGCCCTCGACTCGAACGAGCGGAAACTACTCGTGCCCGGAGGGTCCAACGCAAAGTATGCGGAGGGCTATCTCCTCTTTCTCCGCGAGCAGACGCTCATGGCGCAGGCTTTTGATGTCGAGCGCCTGGAACTCGCTAGCGAGGCGGTGCCGATTGCTGAGCACGTGACTATTGGCGGCATTATCGGGATGGCCGGCGGCTATGGCCTCTCGGAGACCGGCATCCTGGCGTATCAAACCGGCGTAGTGGAAGTGGGAGGGCCATCTGACACGTCAACACAACTCGTGTGGTTCGACCGGAGCGGGAAGCCGATCGGTGCGCTCGGGGACCAGGCGGGCTATGGGGACCTCGAGCTGGCTCCAGACGGCAAGCGTGCGACGGTGAGCCTCTTCGATCGAACGCGAAGGACTCGTGACATCTGGCTCGTTGACATCGCGCGCGGTCTCAGGACGCGCTTCACTTTCGATTCATCAGAGAAACGCGGCTCAGTATGGTCTCCAGACGGGAACCGCGTCGTGTTCAACACAGACCGCAAGGGACACTTCGACCTGTATCAGAAGACGTCGAGCGGCTCGGGCGCCGAGGAGGAGCTGCTGGTAGACGGTCGTGACAAGTTTCCAATTGACTGGTCGTCGGACGGACGGTTCATTCTGTTTGGGGTTGGTGAGACCGGGGCCACGGCCGATCTGTGGGTCTTGCCGCTTTTCGGCGATCGCAAGCCGTTTCCGTTCCTGCAAACGCCATTCGGCGAAGTCTCTGGTCGATTCTCCGCGGACGGCCGCTGGATTGTGTACGAGTCGGACGAATCCGGCAGAAGCGAAGTGTACGTTGCGCCGTTCTCAGCGCGGGGCGAGACTCCTGGCAGCAAATGGCAAATCTCCACTACCGGCGGCACCCAGCCTCGGTGGCGAAGCGATGGCAAGGAGATTTTCTACCTGGCTCCTGATAAGAGACTGATGGCTGCCGCGGTAAATGGCCGGAATTCCGCCTTTGAGGTGGGCGCCGTGCGCTCATTGTTCGACACGCGTGCGCCGTCGACGATAAATCCACGCTCGGCCTACGACGTCTCGCCCGACGGCCAGCGCTTCCTCGTGAACACGCTCGCGGACGACGACGCGGCACCACCCATCACGCTCGTCGTCAACTGGCCCGCGCTGCTGAAGAAATGACGCACGCGGCTCAGAACCAACTGGGTTTCTTTTCCGGGGGATACACCGGCACCGCCGGAACGAAGCCATTACGGTTCGGCATCACGACCTTCGGCAGGGACTTCTCGTCCATGACGTCGTTCTCTTTGATGATGCCGTTCCAGTAGAACAGAAACGCGACCACGGCGTAGACGTCGTTCGGAGCGAGCGATCCCGGATTGCTGGGGGGCATCGCGCGGTTGATGTAGTCCCATGCAATCGTCGGATACGGGTAGTAGCTTGGCCCGTTCCTTTCGTCACCGTAGAAGGGGCCGCGATACGGCTTGCCGGGACTGCCGATCACGAGACTCCGGATGAGCCCGTTTTCCCCATTCCTCCCGTGGCAGATCTCGCACCGCCTGGCGAAGACGTCCGCGCCTTCCTTGACTGTTCCGTGGCCAGGAGGAAGTTCCTTTCCTTCCGGCCCAATCATCCGGTCGAAGCTCTGGATGTCGGCCTCGCTCAGAGGCGTGCCCACATTGGGATAGGCACGCGGTGGCGACTGCGCGAGCACCGCCAGGGGGATTGCCGCGATCATCGCTGGCAGAAGGAATTTAAGCGAACAGGACATCGGAGATGCTCCCATCGCGAGCGATTTTCCAGGGTTGAATCGCATTGAAATGAATGGCGCGCGGAAGCGGATTCTTCTTCCAGTCCGCTGCATCCATGCCCCAGTGTTTCGTCAACTCCGCCAGCGACGGCTGAACCTCACCCGCTTCGTCTGTGCAGCGAGACTGGATCACCGCCTCTTGTCCGTCCCACGCCCAGTCGAACGTAAACCGGGTATGCGCCTTCGGAAGCACAGGCGCATGACGCTTCGCTTCCTTCCAACTCCGGCCGCCGTCCGTCGATACTTCCACCTTGGTGACCGTGCCCGCGCCGGACCACGCCAGTCCGGTAATCTGGACATATCCTCGGCCGGGGATGTTCAGTCCCGCTGAAGGTCGTGTAATCACGGACTTCGGACCGAACTGAAAATGGTACCAGCGCGCTTTGCCGCCAAGGTCGGGCCTCGAGACCGAATGATTCATGCTTTCATTCCAGGTCATGTAAGGCTGGTCCACGACCTTGATATGTTTCACATACTTCACGCTGGACGGAGCTTCCCAGCCTGGAACGACGAGCCGAATCGGATACCCCTGCTCAACGCGCAACGGCTCGCCGTTCTGGCCGTAGGCCACGATCACGTCCTCCATGGCCTTCGCGAGCGGCAGCGTGTGAGTGAATTTGCCGGCGTCTCCCCCTTCCGAAACCAACCAGCTCGCCTTTGCTTGCACGCCAGCCTCGTTCAACAACACGGAAAGCAGCACGCCGCTCCATTCGCTGCAACTGGTCATCCCGTGGATGAACTGGACCGGCAACCCCAGGATCGGATCGTCGGAACCATGGATCGCGGGAGAGCTGTTTCCATGGCACTCCAGGAAATGAATCCGCGAAACGGAAGGCAGTTGCTTCAGATCCGCCATGGAGAAACTCAACGGACGATCCACCATGCCGTGGATCGTGAGGCGATGTTGCTGCGGATCGATCTCGGGAAACTCGGAGGAGTGCTGTTGCATGAAGTGGAGCGGCGCCGGCGTGATGATTCCCGCATAATCCTGAAGCGGGGTGTAGTGCGTCATGTGATCGACGCGGTATCTGGCTCCGCGGCGCGGTGGCTCGCCGTGGACATGTTGCGCGTGAGCTGATTGGCCTTTCACGGCCCATCCTGCTCCTGCGGCCACACCAGCAAGTGCAGCAGTCTGTCTCAGGAACCCCCTCCGGTTGGATCGATTGGGATCCATGATTGCTCCCTCCCGAATCTCCGATGATGAGAATTGCCTCAGAGGCCGGACAGGTAACGCGCCATCGCCTCCCGGTCGGCGGGCGACATCGCGCCCATCATCTTCGTCATGATGTCATTGTTCTTCCGCTCACCCTCGGCAAAGCGGCGCATCGCCTCGACCAGGTATTGGTAGCCCTGGCCGGCCAGCCGCGGCGCCGCCGTGCCATCGGCTTGCCTGGCGCCAACGAAGTCCATCGCATGACAAGCCTGGCATACGGCGACTCCGGGTGGCGGTGGCGTGGACGCGGCGGCAGCGGATCGCGCCGGCCATTTCTGTTTCGCGAAATACGCCGCTGCGACCCCGAGTTCCTGCGGCGTGAGGGTTTTTGCCATCCACGGCATGACCTCATCGTGTCGATCTCCGCGCTCGAAGTCATGCAGCTGTTTCACGAGGTAATTTTCCGGCTGACCGCCGATGACCGGAATGGTTGCATTCTTGCGGACGCCGTTCGCGCCGTGGCATTCGTTGCAAACGGTCAACTTGGCGCTGAATTCTCGATCCGTGCTCGGATCTGGAACATCCTGAGCGGCATGTGCCGGCGCGGCCAGGACGACGAGAACGCCGAAAGCAATCTGTATACGCAAGAAGACCTCTCTCGCGTGAGTCTTGGCCGCGGATTATAACGCACAAGAGTCAGCGGGGCATTCCCAATTCCGTCGACTCTCCCCCTGCGCCCGGCATGCTGTGTGTTTCGCCGCCCGTTGTCGTTTCACCAGTAGGACGAGTTCGTAGCCGTCGCTTTCGCGGGAGGAGGTTCGTCATGGTCGTTTTGACCTGTCGCGCACGGGCCATGAAGAGATCGTTCTTGATCTGCGGACTTCTGGCACTGGCCGCGATGCCGGTCGGTGCAGGGGGCCAGTTGAAAATGACGGTCTCGCCCGCCCACTCGTTTGCGCCTGCGGTGCTGAGAGTCCGAGTCAGCATCGAGCCGAACGCGGTGAACCGGTCGCTCGAAGTGATCGCCGACGGAGACCAGTTCTATCGAAGCAGCGAGATTCAGCTGGACGGCGACCATTCGCCGGCGACGTTCAATCTCGAAATGCGAGATCTCCCGGCAGGCGACTATCGAGTCGTCGGAATCCTGAAGGACGGCGCGGGACACGAACGATCGCTCGTCTACCAGGATGTCAAAGTCCTCGGTTTCGAGATCGGCGGCTGACGGCGCATGCACGCCGGCGGCCGGTAGTCGAACCAGTCGTCCTCAGAGGCAAACCCAATCAAGACGCCTGCGTAAGCCTCGAACGCCGTTCGTCAAATTGCCGGCAACATGTCAAAAGACGTCACTTACAACGAGCGGGTCGAATACCCGACTCACTCACACTCAAACGCAGTAGACTGTGCGTCTCTCGCACTCACCTTCTGCTGCCGCCCTGGCCATCGGCCGGCGGGACGACATCACCAACGTGAGCGTCCTCCGGAAGTAAGTGGCACGATGGAAGCGAAGCCTCTTGTCCTGCTGATTCAACCCGTCAACGCAGTGCACGATCACACCGCGGCGCTGGCGCGTGCCGGTTTCCATGTCCAGGCCTCGTCAGACGATCGCATCAGCGAGCGGGACGTGCTCGCCGTCGCGCCAGATGTGATCGCCGTCGAATTAGAACCCGCCCGCGGTGCCGACACGCTCGACCTTGCGCGGCCGCTGCGCGCCGACTCGCGAACACGATCGATTCCCGTCATTCTGTACTCGTGGCGGCCGTGCGCGGCGTGCTCGCGCGATCAACGAGTCAAGCCGACACGTCGAAGGGTTCAGAAAGGTAGACCCACATGGCCGACGGTGGCGTTGAAGCGCGGCTGACGTGTCCTACGTGCCGATCGCGGATTGCGATCATCGAAACAGCGAGCGGAGGCAAGATGGTATCGATCGTCGGCTTGGGCGCGTCGGTGGAGAGCACCGCGAAAGCTCTGGAGCGATTCGTCGCTCCAGACGGAGGTGCGGACATCATCTGCCCGGCGTGTGATCGTCACATCGATCCGTCGGCTCAGTACCGGATGCACGCGCGACCGATGACAAGGCGGCAGTAATTCCATTCGAGCAGCGCCGATCAGCACGATGGCCGACTATCTGATCGATCTGCGCTCGCAGTAGCGGTGCGCGACGCGCTGGGCGATTGCATCGGCCGCCGTGTGGGTTCACGCCGGGGAGTACGTGGTTGCGGGCCCGAGCTTTCGAAGCGAAACGCTGGTTCAGCCGCCGAGAACCGTGGTCGTTGGGCTGCGATTCTCAATGTAGCTGCCGCCGTCCGATTCCGCCCGGCGCGCCGGTTCGCGCGTGTGCAGTCGACCGGCATACAATCGTGACGATTCCCTGAATCCCGAGACGCATGGAAGCCGAGGAACTGGTCGATCTGCCCGAGAAGACACACAAGCCGCTCGAGAGGCGGATTGGCGTGTCGATGGCCGTGTTCGCGGCGCTGCTCGCGATCTCGACGCTGATGGGCCACCGGCTGCACACCGAAGAAGTGGTGTTACAGACGAAGACCGCCGACGGGTGGGCGTACTACCAGGCAAAGGTGATCCGCTCGCAGATGTACACCGCTGATGCCGGGCTGGCGATGCTGCAAGGCGACAACGGCGTCTCGCTTGCCGGCGACTGGGCGACCAAGGCGGGCCAGGAACGGAAGGACGCAGACGGCATCCAGCACGACACGCAGCAGCTCGAGCGCGAAACAGAGGCCGCGGCGCAGCGCGCGACGCTGTTTGACGCCTCTGAAGTGTTCCTGGAGATAGCGATCGTACTTTGCTCGATCGCGCTGATGACCGGGTCGGCACGTTTCTGGGCGATCTCGTTCGTCAGCGCGGCGATCGGTGCGGTGGCGTCGATCGCCGCCTTCCTCCCGCGTTAAATTAGGATCTGAATCTCCTGTACTTCACAATCGGGACACGATCGCGCATCGATGGCGCTGCGCGTCCCGATGCACGCACGCTGAGCTGACCGCCTGCCCAGTCTCGTCAGCTTCAAACCAATGCACGCCGTGTCTGAATTGAAGTCGTGCTGTGTGATTTTCCCCTTCATTCACGCCGTTCGCCGCGGCACAGCAAATGCTCACGGCCCTCGCGTCTTGTCGCCCCGCAGCGGAATATCACACTCACATCGAGGAGGGTCTCAATGAAGCGGTACTCGAGTTCAAACGTGGCGGTCTGTCTTGTCGTTGGCCTGGCGTTGAGCCCGTTGACTGTGCTCGCTCAGGGCACGACGACGTACAGCGGTCAAGCAACGGCGTTGAAGGCAACCGCGCTGGGAATCTCGATCACGTTGGCAGACACCGGTCCGTTGCCGTCAACCGGCGGTAGCATCACCAGGGACCTGCCGAGCATCAGCGTCGCCGGATTGATCACCGCGACTGCGCTCCATAGCGCAACCTCCGGCAGTGGTAACAGCAGTCAATCGAGTACACACCTGGCCAGTCTCAACATCGCCGGTCTGGTCAAAGCCACCGGCGTCAGCACGTCGACCACGGCAACTTGCAACGGTTCAACAGCATCGACGAGTGGCGATACTCAGTTCGTGTCGCTAACCGTAGCGGGACAGCAGATCGTGAACGCGAATCCGAACACGGCCATTTCCCTCCCGGGCGGCATCGCGGTGATTATCAACGAACAGACGAGTTCGGGTAACGGCGGGAACACCGCGCAGACAACCGTGAATGCTGTGCACATCACCGCGCCAGGCGCGGACCTCGTCGTCGGATCATCGCATTCCGATATTACGTGCCCGTAAAAACGGCCTTGTATGTCAGAGCGACCACTGATTGCCGGCGGCAGCTGCCACGTGCCGCTGGCAGTCACTCGTCGCTTAACGATGAGATTCGCCGATGACGGCGAAGAAGCTGAGTGCAATTGGCGCCGCAATCGTCGCGCTGGCAGGTTCGCCGGCTCACGCCGAAGTCACACGCGTCGACATCGTCAAGCCGACATCGCTGGATCGAGCTACGAGAAGCTCGCAGGTACGGTCCACTCCGCCATCGATCCGACGAGGCCACGCAATCAAATCGTGGTGAACCTCGGCAAGGCTCCGCGAAATGCTCAGATTGCTTGCGTTTACGAAGTCGATCCGTTCGTGAGTTCAGTGATGCAATATGCGTGCGTACCGCCGTGGCTCAGCGGCGTGTCGCTCCGATAAGAGCAATCGACCAAGGGAGCGCGCAGGGCGGGTCAAGGGCGCGACAAATCGACGACCGCGGAGCGGCGAAGCGAACCCTTGACGCGCCGAGCGGTCCCGCAGAATATTCAGCCGGAGCGATGGCCTACGACCACTGCTGCGCGCCGTGCAGAACGCGGACGACGAAGACGAGATCGCCCCGGACCGTGCACACCACGATGTACGGCAAAGGGGCGAGGACAAGTTCCCGCGTACCTCCTCGCTTTCCGGAACGGCCGCGGTTCGGAAATCTGAGAAGCGTGGTGGGTGCGTCGTAAACGCGCCGTACCAGCTCTTGCGCCCTATCGGGCGCGTGTATCAGAAGGTAGTCGGCAATGCGTTCGAGATCGTTTGCAGCTTCTTCGGTTCAGCGAAGCTGCATCAGGAACGGGGCTGTTTGCCTGCCAGATGTTTGCTGAGGCGCGCGCCGACTTCTTCGTGGCTCAGAGTTTCGCCCCGCTCGATCTGCGCCAAGCCCTTTTCGACCTCGCGCACGAACCAATCGTCATAGTCGACTAGGCGTTCGATCGCTTCTCGAGCCAACTCCTGAGGGTTCGTCCCGCGCTCCTGCGCAATGCGCGCGAGTTTGGCCTGAAGTTCAGCCGACAGCGTGACTTCCATAGGGCGAGTTTACCGGAAAGATATCTCCACTGGGGAGGGCGCTCCGGACCGCAATTCTACGGGAGCATCGGCACGCGTCAAGGCTTCCCGACGTACGTCGGCGCTTCGCGGCCTTGACCCGCGCCTTCCGCTCCCGTTCGCAAGCCAATATCGGAGCGCCGAATCAATCCGCAATCCGCTCTAGACAAGACTCAAATCGGCCGCGATTGTCTGCGGGAACACGCGCTCGAGCCGCGAGTTGTCGAGCGAATACATGCGCTTGAAGATCCCGCTGAGCAGGCCGCGGTATTCGGTCAGGACAGGGAAGTCGCGATTCTGATTCAGCGTCTGCGGCGTCACCGCGACCTGCTCGCCCGCGAAGCGTCCGCCGTCGATGGCGCCGCCGAGGACCCAGTGCACGCTGCCGTGGCCGTGATCGGTACCGTGCGTGCCGTTCTCGCCGAACGTGCGGCCGAACTCCGACAGCACGACAACGACGGTGCGGTTCCACGCGGATCCCATCTGCTCGGCAAAGCCGGCGAGCCCTTGACCAAGACTCGTGAGCAGCGTGGCGAGCTGGCCCTGCGCATTCCCCTCGTTGACGTGCGTATCCCAGCCGCCGACGTCGATGAAGCCGACGTTGAACTTGTCGGCCATCAGACCAGCCATGCGCCGCGCCTCGAGCTCGAATCCCTTCGCGGTAAGCGCGTTGCGATTCGCTGCCTGCATCTCGCCGGTGAGGCCGCCGTGCGCCATCATCTCCGCCTGGTCGGCGACCGTCTTGCGAAGGTCAAAGCCTTCGGTGATGAGCGGCTCGAGCCGCGTGCCGGCGTACATGCCGGCGAGCAGTCCCATCTGCCGATCATCGAACGGCGCGCGACCGGTTCCCTTCAGCGACACGTTCGGGACAACGACGTCGCCGGTCATCACCATCGGCAGGCCGTCGGTGAATGAAACGGGCGCGGCCGTGTTGCCGAGCGCTGCCGCGAGCCGGTTGAGGAATCCCGATCCGTACGAATGCGGAGCCGCGCCGGGCGCGGCGATCGGCATCCCGCTTTCCATACTGTCCTGCGTCTCGAAGTGACTGCGCGTCAGATCGTCAGTTCCCGCAAACGGCACGAACGCGAGCTGACGTTTCTGCCACAAGGGCAGCATCGTTTCCTTGAGCGCGGGATGCAGTCCCCACATGACCGCGTCGTTGCCGCGTGCCAGCGAGATCGCCGCCGCGGGGTTGACGGGATCCGGCTTCGGCAGCGCGATCGTTGGCCGTGCCTCGTAGTAGAAGTCGCTGCCGACCGGCACGATCACGTTGGCCGCGTCGTAGCCGCCGCGAAGAAAGACGAGCAGGAACTTCGCATCGGCGGCGCCGGGGGCGGCCAATGCCTGCGCGACGATGCCGCGGCACGGCAGGAGCGGATGCACGGCGCCGGCGAGCGCCAGTTTGAGCACGTCGCGACGAGTGAGCGTCATACCAGGATCCTTGTCCTTAGCGCTGCATCCAGTCGGGGGACGAGAGCAGGATCAGGTTCCACTCCTGCTGCGACGAGGCGCGGCCGAGCGTGTCGCGCGTGCGCGCGGTGAGTCCGGGCTCGATCGCGTCGTAAAACACTCGCGAGCTGAGCATCGGGAAGCCGGTCGCGGGGCGCGGCTGGTTGTCGTCGGTGTTGAAGAGGCCCGCGTTGCCGCCGCCGATTGCGCGCGCGATCTCGAAGCGGAGGACCATCTGGCCCGAACTCGTCCACGCCGCTTCTGTCAACGGATAGCCATCCGGGGTGACGCGGCCATAGAGCGGCTCGCCGAGCCGCTGCAGCCAGTTCACCGCCGGGTGATAGTTCGTAATCATCTTCCCGTCGTAGGCGAGGCGCATCGACGACACGACGTACTGCATCGGGTCCCGGAACTTCTCGAGCGTAACCGTCGGAGCATTGAGCGCATTGATGAAGTCACGATCGAGGAACATCGCACGGAGCACGGCCCCGATCGAGCCGTCCGTGCCCTGGAATGTGCGCGCCATTCGTGCGACGAGCGCCGGCGGCGGTTCGTCGGCGACGAAGTAGGTCGCAAGCTTCGTGCTGATGAAGCGCGCGGTCGCCGGCTGTCGACAGAGGAAATCGACGGCGTCCTGGATTTCCTCGAAACCCTTGCCGTCAATGGTGTGGCCGAGCAGCGTCTTCTGTCCGAAGTCGTGCCGCGCGGGGTTGAACTCGAAGAGGCCGCGGCGGATGTAGAGCGGCTGCATCTTCGGGCCGAGCCGCGGTGAGCTGTCAGTGAGATTGATGCCGGCGCCGGTCAGCACGCGCGCCAACTCCTGCACGTCCTGCTGCGTGTAGTTCGATCCGCTCGGGCCGCCGCTGACGCCGAGCGTGTGAAGTTCCATCAGTTCGCGCGCGTAGTTCTCGTTGATCTTGCCGACGGCGCTCTGCGCGTTGTCCAGGTACTCGAGCATCGTCGGCGACGTCAGCGTGGCCATCACGAGATCGCCGAACGTGCCGAGCGCGTGCGCGCGGACAGCCTGATCTTCGTACTCGGCGACGGTCCACCGCACGTTGGCCTTCCCGGAGAACACGCTGAAATGGTTCATCCAGAACCACGTCATCTGCTCGCGAAGCTGCGAGGGCGACAGCAGCGTGCGCATCAGGTGGCGCTTCGTTGTCTCGTAAATCGCCTGGTTGCCTGCCTGGTTCAGCGCCATCCGCGCCCGCTGCTTCTCGTCGTCGGTGGGAAGCGCGTTGATACGACGCTGCTCGGCGACGAACGCCTTCACCCGTTGTTCGGCCGTCTGCTGGGTCACGGGAACGGCGGCGACGGCGCGCGCGAGCTCCGGCGGGTCGGCGGCGGGCGGATGCAGCTGCTCGTCGAGGAACCTCTCACGGCCGAGCTGGCGGAAGCGTGCGACAGAGGTGCTGTCGAGACCGAAGGTCACCCGCGCCAGCCAGCGAAGGTCGCCGCGTGTCAGCGGCTTCGGTGTGAACGCGGCCGGCCTGCCCCCGGCGGCGAGCGCCGCGAGGCAGACGGCCGCAACTCCGAGACGGATACGCATGGGGCCCCGCGAGGAAGCATTACTTCTCGCGTCCGCTGCCAGTGACGCTGCTCAGGCGGCGGAAGTACTCGGCGGCGGCATCCTCATATCCAGTCGGCGCAGTCAGCGGATCGCTGCTGCGAACCTGCCCGGAGGACTTGTCGTCGAGCTGACGACGCAGCTGGAGCTCCAGCGTGTCGACGCCGCTCAACAGCCGCTGATGGAGTTCCTCCACCATCGCCGGATTGCCAGGGAAGCGGCGGAGATCGAGGTGCTCCATATCAGTGATCAACTGCTGGATCTGCCGATCGAGCGCCGGATCGTTTGACACCTGGCTGCGCAGGTGATTCAGCTCGTTCACGCCCTGCTGAATCATCTGCTGTGGATCGGCATTCGGCGTCGCCTGCGGCGGCGCCGCGGTCGGCGATCCGGGTCGCGCGTTGTTGCCAGTATCGAAGCCGTATTGATACCCGCCGCCGCCACCGAATCCTCCGCCAGGCTGAATGTTGCCGGCCTGGCCGCCACGCCCATCGCCGCCGCGTTGTCCGCCCTGGCCAGATTGCGCGCCCTGCCCGCCCTGCTGTCCCGCCTGACCTGGTTGACCTGGTTGACCGTCGCGACTGAGCGCTCCCGCCTGATACGAGGACGACGCCTGATTCTGCCCTTGTCCCGGCTGACCCTGCCCGCGTTGTCCGGTACTCTGATCCCGTAGCGCTTCGAGCTGGCGGCGCAGCTGCTCGATCTGGTTGAGAGCCGCCTCGGCACGGTCGCCGCCCTGCTGTTGACCGCCGGCGTTGAGCGCCTGCTGTGCGTCGCGCGTCTGATCGCGAAGGCGCTGAAGCCCAGACGCGACCTGCGCCTCCGTGCCGTTGGAGTTCGGATCGGTTCCGGTGCGCAGCCAGTCGGCCGTGCGCTGTGGCGATCGGTGGCCAACTGCGGAAGTTGTGCGCGATCGGTCGAGCCTTGCCGTAATTTCGCGAGGCGGTCGGCCTGCTCCTTCTCCTGGGCGGCGAGGCGGTCGGCTTCGCGCGCAATCGCCGCGAGCCGTTGCGCTGCTTCCTGCGACTGGACTCCACCGAGCAGACTGGTGGCCTCGCGCAGACGCTCCGCCGCAAGACGCGCATCCGCGGCGCTCTGTCCCTCTGTCGCGCGTCGCATGTCCTCCTGTGCCTGCTTCAGGCGATCGAGCGCCTGCTGCGCGGCGCGCTGACGCGCGTCCGCTGCGGACTGCTGCGAGCCAGATTGGCCACCCTGACCTGATTGCGCCTGACCTGATGCGGACGATTGCCCGGATCCGCCCTGCGCACCGCCAGAGGCGGCCTGCTGACCCTGTTGACCCTGCTGACCGCCTTGTTGTTGCGACTTCGTCAACTGCTCGATCTGCCGTTGCAGCTGCTCCGCTTCGCGCTGCAGCATCTCCTGCTGCCAGCGCTGCTCGAAGCTCTGCGCGCTGTTGTTGCGCTGCTGCTGCGCGAGAGCTTCCTGCCGCCGCGCCAGCGCATCCAGTTTCTGCAGCGCATCGTCGATGTCTTGCGCGCGCTGGTCGGCGGAGGACGCCGACTGCTGCGTTTCGTACTGGTTCTTCTGCGTATCGAGCTCGAGATCGAACAGGCTCGCGAGGTCACGTCCGGCGCCGCCACCACCACCGCCACCGCCGCCGCCTCGCGCCCCGAACGCGACTTCGATCTGGCGGAACGTCGCCTCGGCGCGCAGGAGGTGCTGCAGCGCATTCTGCTCGTCCGGGATCGAGTCCTGCCACTTCTGCTGCTGCAGTTTGGAAGCGGCTGGCCCCATCGACTCCGCGGCCGCGTTCATCTCCTGCTGGAACGTGCTGAACTCGCCGTTTTCGCGCGTCAGCTCGCGTGCCTCCAGCCGGCCGGCAAGCGACAGCGACTGATTGCGCAGCGCGGTCTGGACGTCGGAGAGGAACTTCGCGCTCTCCGCCGCCTGCTTGGCGGCAGCCTTCGCGTCGTTCTGCTGTTTGAAGGTCTGGCTGATGATTTCCTTCTCCCGCTGCGAGATCTGGCTTGGGTCGAACTGGTTACCTCCGCCGCCACCACCACCGCCGCCACCACCGGCCTGCTGCGACTGCGAGAACTCACGCTCGAATGGATCGACCTGGATGAACGCCATGTCGGTGTGCCCTTCCGAGCGCGCGTCGCTGTCCGTGGCATAGAGGCTCACCATATGGCCAGGCACCAGCTTGAAATCGTCGAGCGCCAGCATCGTCGAAGCTGTCGCGTCCTTGTCGATCTGGATGGCGCCGCGGTACCGGTTGTTCTCGCCGCCGGCCAGCTGAATCCGGCGGCCGTCGTCGAGCGCGAGGAGACCATCCTTCAGCGGACGATCGGTGACGACCTCGAGATCGGCCTTCGTCCCCTCGAGCGCGCGCAGATCGCCGCCGCGTTCCTCGACCGTGTCCTTCAATCCGGTCCAGCCCGGATAGTGGTACGTCACCTTGATCTGCTGCACCGTCGGCTGGTCGACGACGCGGATCGTGAAATGCTGCGATCGCTTGGCACCGGCCTCGACGTAGTACTCGACGTTTTCAGGAAGCGCCGTGAACACGAACTGATAGCCGGGCGCCCCCGAACGCGGCTGCATGCTCACCTGCTCCCACTTCGAGCCGCTCGCGTAGTGGGCGTAGAGCGACACCTGCGGGCTCAACATTCCGCCGGGCAGCGCGGTGATCACCTGATCGGCATGCCGGCGAACGGTCGCATCGCCGGGCGTGACCTGCAGCTCGTAGAGCGGCGCCGCGCCGCGGCTCGACCGCGTCCACAGAAGATGTGCACCATAGCCCAGGAATCCGGGTGCGGCGGCAATCATCCAGAGCAGCGCCACCAGCGACGCCGCGGCCGTGCCGAACCACGCGAGAAGCCTTCCCGTGGTGGCGGCCGCCGCCGGCTCCACGCCGCGTGCGATGTCGAGCGTATCGGCCGCCAGCAGCTCGACGAACGGATCGGCCTGATCCTTGTCGGCGAACGTCATGAGGCGCTGCTTGAACTGCGGGAACTTCTGTTCGACCAGCGCGACGGCGCTCCGTCGCGTCAGCTGCCGCAGTGGAATCGCCAGACCGAAACCGGTCGCGCACAGGAGGATGCAGACGAGCGCGAATCGCGCCGCGGTGATGCTGCCGCCGGAGAAGGCGAACGCGTTCGCGATGAACACGAGGAGGAGCGTGGCACCGAGGGCGGCACCCGCGACGACCGCCGCGCCGCGCGACAACGCCGCGATGCGGAGACGCCGCTGCAGCCGATCGATATACGCCTGGAGTTCCTGTGGAGCGCTCATGGTGCCTCTCGTTTCACGACTCCTCGTGCGGCGTGCCGAGGTAGCGGCTCGCCAGCCAGGACTCCGATAGGGCCGCCAGCAACGCGAAAGCCATTATGTACCACCACAACGGGTACGGCTGCGTTCCTTCTGACGCCGGTACTGCCGCCGCCGCGGAAGGCTGCGCGCGCGGCCCCTTCCCTTGCCACAGCGCCAGCACGTCGGCCGGTATGACATCAAGATTCGATTCGCGCCTGTCCGCATTGACGCCGACGACATCCTGCCGGCCGCTCGCCAGGCGCACTTGATAGAAACCTGCTTCGCTCAGTCGGAACGATTGCACGGTCGCTGCCTCCCGCAGCGACAAGGGGCGGCGGCCTTCCGGATCGACGATCTCGACGCCCGACGTCGATGCCGCGGGTTCCTGCGCCGTGCGCAAGTCCAGATACGAGTCGACCTGACGGGCGATACTCCGCCGTTCGGTGCCGGCCAGATAGCGCGCCGCCTGGTCGATGAAGGCGACGAACGCGGGATGGAGCGGAAAGTCATTGGCGAGATTGTCGAATCCTGACGTAAACAACAGCGCGCGGCCTTCCCCGATCTTCCGATCGAGCAAGACGGGCGTGCGGTCGGTGAGGCGTGCGATCACGCGACCGTCCGCGTCATCCACCTGCGCCGCGTAGTAGAACTTCACGCCGGCCCAGTTCTCCCGCTTGCCCATCTCCGATTCCGACGGATCGTTTTCGCCGATCGTCGCGAACCGCTCGCCGCCCGATTGTTCGCGGCTGTAATCGTGAACCTGCCGGATGGCGTCGCCGAGGACCGGCACGCGGCTTCGGCCCGCGGCCGCCGTCCCGATCGCCATCAGGACGCCTCCGCCACCGCGAGCGTACGACAGCACATCGTTCTCGAGGGATGCCGGCAGCGCCGGCAGGTTCGACAGGACGACGAAGGCGTACTTGCGAAGAGGGAGACCGGCTGCCTGATCGATCGACACGCTCTGTACTGTGAACGCCGATCCGGCCGCCGACGCCAGCGCACTCTCGAAATACAGCGGCGACCGGGCGTCGGTCGCCGCGTGGACGAAGAGCAGACGCACGGCCGCCGGCGGGCACGTGGGCGGCTTGTGTCGCAACCGTCTTCCCGTTGACGACAAGCGAGACGGTGCGGTCGGCGGCAGGCGTGGCATACCCGGCGACGACCGCCTGCACGCGCGTCGGCTTCGCGCCCTTCGCAGTGCCCCACAACTGTCCCGGCGCCGTCACGCTCTCGACCGTCCAGTTCGGGACCGCGGCCGTGACGACTGGATGGAGCACGAGCGTCACGGTATCCGGCAGCACCATCTCCGAGAAGCTCGGCGTCATGTTCGACCGCTGCATGTCGCTGAACAGATGCAGTTCGATCGGCGTGTGCGCGGTATCCGCCACCTGCCGCACGGCGGTGGCCAGCTCGCCGAGGCTGCCGCGGGAATCGTCCGGCGTAATGCCCGCCACGGCCGCCCGCAATGCGCCTGTGTCCTCCGTCGGCTGCGTCAGCACGTGCAGCTCGGAGCTGAACGCCATGACCTGTGTGCGCTGCGACGCGCGGCGGCCGGCGAGCACGGCCAGCGCCTCGCGCTTCGCGTCGTTCATGCGCGTCCCCGCATGCATGCTGAACGACCGATCAATCACGAGCAGGACGAGCTTCTGCGCCGGCACGCTTGCCGCCGGCCGGGAGATGAAGGGATCGGCAAACGCGACCGCGATCGCCACCAGCAGCAGGAGCCGAAGCGATAGCAGCAGAAGATAACGAAGACGACGATGACGAATCGAGCTTTGCGTGCGCGGCTCGAAGAACATCAGCGAGCTGAACGGCTTCGGGGTCGTGCTGTGGCGCCGGAGCAGGTGGAGATAGATCGGGATGCCGATCGCTGCCAGGCCACCGAGAAACAATGGAGCAATCAGACCCATCACAGCACCCCGGTCAGTTCCTGCCCTGGCGGATCGTCAGGTGGAAGTAATCCAGCCGGGCATCGCGGCAGCGCTCGCGCAGCGCCGCGAGGTGCGCGGCCATCTTGTCGCGGTATTCGTGCTTCGCGTAGTCGGGCGTCACTTCCATCCGCTGGGTGGTTTCCACGTCGATGAGCACGGCCGACTCGCTGAACTCCGGCTTGATTTCCTGCCGATCGAGAATGTGAAAGAGCACGACCTCGTTGCCGTGGAAGCGCAGCGGCTCGATCGTCCGCACGATCACATCCGGTGACTCGTAGAAGTCCGACACGATCACCACGAGCCCGCGGCGTCGAAGAAACTCCTGAAAGTGCTCCATCGGCTTGGCGAAATTCGTCCGCGCGCGCGGCTCGGCGAGCTCGAGGCCGCTCAGCAGCCGCTGCAGCTGGCCGTGGCGTGTGGACGGCCGGATGTAGTTCCGCACCTCGTCGTCGAAGACGATGAGGCCTGCCGCGTCGCGCTGGCTGTGAATCGCGAGATAGAACAGCGACGCCGCGAGGTAGCGCGCGTAATCGATCTTCGTCACGCCGTGCGATCCGTACTCCATGGACTGGCTGGCATCGAGGAGCACGGTGAGCAGGCTGTTCGTCTCGCCGCGATACCGCTTGAGATACGCGCGCTCCGTGCGGGCGAACACGTTCCAGTCCACGTGGCGGAGATCGTCGCCGGGCGTGTACGCCCGGTACTCGGCGAACTCCTGGCTGAAGCCGAAGTCGGGCGACCGATGGAGGCCCGCCACGAAGCCGTCCACGACCGTTCTGGCGATCAGATCCAGACCGGAGATGCCGGCCAGCACGTCTGGATTGAGGAATCGCTGCGACATGCGGTCCGATCGCTACGCTTTTCCCGACGGCGGCATGTGCACCTGCAGACGGCGGATGATCTCGTCCGTGTCGATGTGCTCCGACTCCGCGTGGAAGTTCAGCAGGATGCGGTGGCGGAGCACCGGAACGGCCATCGCGGTGACGTCCTCGTACGCGACGTTGTACCGGCCGTGCGCGAGCGCCCGCACTTTGGCGCCGAGCACGATGAACTGGGCCGCGCGCACGCTCGCGCCAAAGCTCACGTACTTCTTCACGAAGTCCGGCGCGTTGCCGCTGTTGCGCCGCGTGGCGCGCACGAAATCGACCACGTACTCCTTGACCGGCTGCGCGATCGGCACCATGCGCACGAGGCTCTGGAACTCGATGATCTCCGCGGCGTTGGTCACCGGTTGGACGTCAACCGTGCGGTTCGCCGTCGTCAGATCGACGACTTCCACCTCGTCGCTGGCGCTCAGATAGTCGAGGACGGTGTTGAAGAGGAACCGATCGAGCTGCGCTTCCGGCAGTGGATAGGTGCCCTCGAGCTCGATCGGGTTCTGCGTGGCCAGCACGAAAAACGGCGACGGCAAGTCGTAGTGGTGCCCGCGCACGGTGCACGACCGTTCCTGCATCGCCTCGAGGAGCGCCGACTGCGTCTTGGGCGGCGTGCGGTTGATCTCGTCGGCCAGCAGGATGTTGCCGAAAATCGGTCCCTCGACGAACGTCCATCTGCGGCGGCCGGTCGCCGGATCTTCCTCGATGATGTCGGTGCCCGTGATGTCGGAGGGCATCAGGTCGGGCGTGAACTGAATGCGGCGGAACGCCAGATCGAGCGTCTGCGCGATGGTGCGCACCATCAACGTCTTGGCGGTTCCCGGCAGTCCGGTAATCAGGCAATGGCCGCCGACGAACAGGGCAATCAGGATCTGCTCGAGGACCTCGTCCTGGCCGACGATGACCTCATGGACCTGCTGGAGGATCCCATTGCGGACCGCGTGGAAGCGTTCGATCCGTTGGCGCAGCTCGGTGGATTCAAGAGTGGTATCGGCAGCCGTGATGGTCATTTATGGGCATCCTCGATCTGCAATAAGAGGTTCTGAGCGGGCCGGTAGTTGGGGGCGGCCTCGAGCGCGGCCAGCACCTGCTCTTCGGCCTTGTCGATCTGGCGCGCCGCGAAATACGCGGCGGCGAGCTTGTAGAGCGCGCCCGCCTTGTCGAGAGGGTGCAGGGACACGAGCGCGGTGTATTCGCGGATCGCATCCGGCTCGTTGTGCAGCGTCAGCAAGAGATCGCCAAGGCGCCGGTGCAGATCCTCGTCCAGGGGATAGATGTCGTTGATGCCGTCCAGCGTCGCCGCCGCGTCCTGCGGATGTCCAGCCTCCTCCTGCAGCGACGCGAGCTTCTCGAGCACGTCGGGATTCTCGCCGCCGAACTTCTTGTAGTCGGTCAGCACCGCAATCGCGGCGTTCCGGTCGCCCTTTGCCGTATAG
>QHWQ01000025.1 GCA_003222635.1 Acidobacteriota bacterium
AAACGATGAAGTCAAAGCCGTTCATCTGCTGGTGCACGATGCGTCAAGCGCAGGCTTCGCCCCTCTCGCGGTCGGCGTCCGCGTCTGCAACGCGTGGACGCTCGGCCCTGGCGCCCCGCGAGCTCACACGAAATCTGGCCGGGGCCAGATAACTCGTCTCGTTGCGCTCAGATTTGAGCGCGCGAAACGACGGACCATGCGGAATTCTGATCGGCGCCGGTCAATGAGCGACGCGTCCGTTGACTCGTGTCAATGCGTCGCACTGCCCCCGGCGTCATGAGGTTTCGTCCGGTCCACTTCCGATTTGTGACAGCAACGACACATCGAAGCGGCCAAACTTCGATGTCGACCCACGATGGGACTGATCGCGGGAACGTCTTTGCTGCTCGGGAGCAGCGGCCAGGGGAGCAAGTGGTATGCCGAATCTGCGCGTCGGTCGAAGCGTGAAGTATCGCCTCAGCGCTCGATCACCGACAGGTCTAGCCGGCGGAGGCGCTCTGGATTCGCGAGGATGTCCATCTCGACGACGCGGCCGCCGGCGATCGTGAAGGCGACGACGCTGAACGGTTCGCCGTCGGGGCGCCGCGCCAGGACGCCGATGTTCCCGTTCACGAGGACGATCTGATTGATCAGGCCGAGGCGCGAGAATCCGGACGCTTGCGACGCAACAGCCCTCGCGCCACGCACAATGCGCGACGGGCCGTGCGCACCGCCATCGGCGCGCAGCACGATGTCCGGATCGAGCACCGCGACCAGGCCTTCGAAGTCGCCCTCACGGACAGCGGCGAGGAACGCCTCGACGACGCGGCGCTGCTGATGGAGATCGCGATCGGCACTCGGCGCCTTCTGCACGCGGCGCCGTGCGCGGCTGGCAAGCTGGCGCGCCGCAACGGAGGACCGGTCCACGATCGGCGCGATCTCGTCAAACGTCATCCCGAACACGTCGTGGAGGACGAAAGCGAGGCGCTCGGCCGGTTCGAGCGTCTCCAGCACCACGAGCAGCGCGAGTCCGACCGAGTCCGCGACCATCGCATCGGACTCCGGATTCAGGTCGGCGCGGGTGACTACGGGATCCGGTACGTGCGTGTCCAAGGGATCCTCCCGGCGCGACGTCCGCGTCCGCAGCATGTCCATGCACACGCGCGCGACGACGGTCGTGAGCCAGGCGCGCAGGTTCTCGACGGCGCCGAGATCGGTCCGGCCGAGTCGAATCCAGCTTTCCTGGACCGCATCGTCTGCTTCGCTCGCCGACCCGAGCATCCGGTACGCCACCGCGCGCAGATGGGCGCGGTGCTGTTCGAATTGCTCGCCGAGCTGCTCGCTGTCTACCGGAACGCCTCGGCGGCGTTCCTCAGGTGTGGGCATTTGTCACATTTCTCCGTCGCGATCCGTCATGGTAAAGACGGGCCAGACGCCGCGACTGTGACAAGACAAAGGAGCTTGCATCGATGAACGTCCTGCTGTGGATCATTCAGATTGCCCTCGCCCTGCTCTACCTCGCGGGCGGGTCCTACAAAGTATTCATGTTCGACGAACTCGCGAGCCAGATGGTCGCGATCTCGCGCGGCGGATGGCGCGTGCTCGGCATGCTCGAGATGGTGTGCGGGCTCCTGCTGGTCATTCCAGCCGTGACGAGGTGGATGCCGGCGGTGACACCGATCGCGGCTGCCCTGCTCGCGCTGGAAACATTGGGCCTCGCCGTGGTGTACGCGCGGTATTCGCTGGCAATCGCGGCGACCAACCCGCTGGTCTGGGCTCTCCCGATAGGGCTGCTGGCGGCGTTCGTGGCGTACGGGCGATACGCGGTCAGGCCGCTGGCCTGATCAGAACTGTCGCCGGAGCGCCCAGTCACTCCCGTCGCTCGCCCGCAGCTGGAACTGGCCGCTGCTCCCACTCAGGATGCGCAGCTCCTCGTTGTACACGGCGGGATACCCGTTCACCATGACCGCAAATTTCAGCCGGTTCGAATACGCGTTGTACTCCCACTGACCCGAGAGCTGACACGTCGTCTGGACGTACATCTGCAGCAGCAGCCCGGAACCGGTGAACGTTCCGTTGCCGAGCAGATTCACCTGGGTTCCCAGCAGCAGCGGACCCGGCGTCAGCGGCGGAACCGGCGTCATCCGCTGGAGCTCCCACACGCCGGCGCCGATGTCGTCCTGCACGGCGGAGTTCTGCCCGTGCGACGACCCCGCGACCAGGTTGTTCAGGTACGCGGACGCGAGGGCTCCGAGACCTTTCCAGGCGAGCTGTCCGAGTGTCGGCGTAATGCTGCCGGTTGACGACGTCGAACCGGTGCCGGTTGGCGCTGTCACACCGGTGCCGGCCGTCGACGTCGACGTGCTGCCGCTGCTCGAGCTCGACGAACCCGACCAGGGGGCAACGGGGGGCACGAGCGGCGGCGGGCGGCGCAGAGACCTCCGGCTCGTGAAGGTCCCCGAAACTGTCTGTCCCGATCCACCCAGCACCTTGCCGCGCGCGGGCTTCGCCAGCGGAATCTGTGCCGACGCCGCGTCGGGAAACCTTGCATGTCGCCAGCTGCTGTCGTGCGTGGTCGAGCGAACGGCGCCACTCCGCGGCCGTCGGCCGCGCGTCAGGATTGCCCGCCCCGTCGTCGAAGCAGCGCACGAACAGCTTGCCCAGCTCGTCGTCGAGCACGCTCAGGGGCGGCGCCTGCGGGGGCGGAGAAATAGGCCGCTGTTTCCGGCCGAACGGGAAATTGCCCTTCTCGATGCGCGTCGGGATCGACCAGCCGTTGTCGTCGGACCCGTTGAACGGGTGATTGCCCTGCATCAGCAGCTGGAAGATCAGCACGCCCAGGCCGAAGAGGTCGTGCTCGACCCGCCGGTCGACAGTACGCGGGTTGACCTTCTGCAGCTCCGGCGGTGTGAACTCAGGGGTCTTGACCGCGCAGCGGAAGCAGCCACTCCGCCCCTGCTTCGGCACCTGAAACGAGTCGGTGTCGAGCAGCGTCGCCAGGCCGAGCTCGGTGACCAGGATGTTACGATCGTTGACGTCGCCGACGACGTAGCCCTTCTTGTGCAGCGCGCTGAACGCGCTCGCGATGTTGAGCGCCACCACGTGCAGCTCGTAGTTGGTGAAATGGGGACGCTTCTGCACGCGATCGAGGAAGTGGGCCACCTCGCGAAAGCCACCCGCGTTCTCGACCCGCTTCATCAGGTAGCCGACAAATCGCCCCGGCGGCGCGGACTCGAGCAATGCGTCGAGCGGCCACGCGATGGAATCGTGATCCGGCGTGGAGCTGTCGGCCGGCGGGTTCGCCAGCATCGCGAGAATCTTCTCGCGGCGCGACTGCGGCTCCTTGTAGATCTTGGCCACCAGTCCACCGCCGACGCTGTAGACGGTTCCCTCGCCACCGGCGCCGAGCTGGTTCCTCCTGGTATCGATCGTCAGGGGCTGCGAGCTGGACTCGCGTACGACGCGCATGGTCGGCACTCCCTTCAGGGCGAAACGCGCGCGGCGACGAGCAGTGTCACGTCGTCGGGGGTCCGGCTGCTGACCTGATCCGACTGCAGCATCCGGCGCACTTCCTCGTATGCCGTGTTTTCGTCGGACTGATCGCGCACGAACGCGAAGACCGGCGCGAAGAATGGCTGGAACGGGATCCATTCCGGAAACCGCAGCGCCAGCATCTGCAGGCCGTCCGTGATCACCGCGATCGACTTGACAGGCGTCTCGAGCGCCGCGAACTGGATCGACTTCATCGCGCGCGCGCTGGTGAGAAACGTCGTCTCGTTGACGAACTCGCCCGAGTCGGGCTTCAGCAGCGTCTCGAAGCGGCCGTCCGCCAGCTCGATCACCGCGCCACCGTCACCTACCTGCGCGGCTGCAATGCGGTCGGGACCGAGCAGGATGACGATCAGCGTGCTGGCCAGCTGGCTGGACGCGATGCCGCACTCCTGCGCCCTGGCCTCGACGGTCGCGCGGCTCTTCGCCAGCACGGAGACGAGCATCTCCTGCATCGCGATGGGATCGAACGGTGCTGATGCGGATCCGGCGCGCAGCTGATATCCGTAGAAAGACTCGGCGAGCAGAGTCACCGCCGCGTTCACCGCCGTGGCCGCCCCGAGCTCCGACTTCGCCGCCGAGCCCGCGCCGTCGGCGACGGCGATGGCGAGCCAGTCTTCGTCGAGCCGGAGGAACGCGTTCGCATCCTGGCAGAGCGCCGCCGATTTCCGATGGCTGGCGCCCATCTCCGACACGCCGACGACGCGCCAGCGCGCGGCATCCATCTACGCCACCATCCAGTTGGGTGGCGGCAGCGGCACCTGTTCGCCGGTGTCGTTGGAATTCGAGACCGCCGTCACGCTGACCGACAACCACTTGAACAACTCGTCCCAGCGCTTTTCGTTGAGCCTGAGCGGCGTAGCTCCGGCAATCTTCTCCAGCGTCTCGAGATCGATGTCATCGCCGACGCCGACCGCGAACACCTTGACCTGCTTCTTCTGCTCGGCGGACCGCAGGCGCTGCGCGGCAACGTCGGTCGAGTCGGTCGGCATGCCGTCGGTGATCAGGAACAGCCAGGGCCGGAAGTACGCGACGCCGTTCTTCTTGTATTCCTGTTTGCGCGCTTCCAGCCGGTCGAGAGCCTGCACGATGGCCTCGCCCATGTTGGTGACGCCGTTGGCTTCGAACTTGGGCGGATCCCACCGATCGGCGTTCGAGAAATCCTGGACCAGCGTGATCTCGCTCGCAAACGTGATCACCGCGAGATCGACGCGCTTGCTGGCCACCTCGTCCTCTTTGAGCGCCTGAATCAGCGTCGACACACCCTGATTCAGCTTGTCGATCCGTCCATTCGCCATCGAGCTGGAGGTGTCGAGCAGCAGCACGCAGGCGAGGCGCTGCTCCGGGTTGATGAATTCGGCGTTGAGCGTCGTACTCATATCTTTGTCCTCACATCAGGGGAATTCCTGTTACGTCGCGACCTTCGTCCGCTGCACCAGACCAAGCAGGCGCAAGGCGGCCCTGGAGCGTGGCGCCTCCCGCGCGGCCCGTGCGAAGCACGGCAGCGCGCGGCGCGCGTCGCCGAGGTCGTGCAGAAGGATGCGGCCCGCGGTCATCGCCGCCGCGGCGCCGTGCGATCCAGCGCGCGGCAGCAGTGCCAGAAGCTTCAGCGCCACTTCCGGATTGCCGGCGCGGCGCGTCGCCACCGCCCGCTGGAAAATCGTGTCGATGAGCCGCTCGTCCATGTGATCCTCAGTCCTCGTCAAGCTCGCGCAACGCGTCCGCGAAGTTTGCGATCTCGTCCAGGCGCTGCCGATCCCGCTCGGCCGCGATCCTCATTTCTTCTTCGTGAGCCGCGGCGTTCCGCTCGTACTGCTGCTGCGCCTGCTGCATCCTGCCGGCGAGCTCCGTCACTTCGTCCGCGGTCATCCCGAGCTGAATCGACTCGCCCTGGATGCGCTGCTCCTCTTGCAGCCGATCGAGCATCTCCTTGGTATCAACGTCGGCGGGTGTCATCGCAAACACCTTGGTCTCCCCTGGCGACGCCAGGACGCGCTTTTCCTGGCCGTCGACGAAGATGCTGACCGCGTCGCGGGCACGGACGTTGGCCGCGACGTCCTCGTCGTCGGCGTGCTCCATCAGGCGCTCGAAGTCGTTGCGAAGCTGCCCGGTGCGGTCGGGGCCGTGCATGTCCTTCATCACGGCGTCCAGCTCCTCGCGGTGGTTCTCTCGCAGCTGGTCGGAATGCGCCCAGTTGCCCGGCCGGATGTCCGCCTCTTCCGCCCCGAGCTTTTTACGCAGCGCGTCGATCGCCGCGCGTTCGAGCTCAGTGCGCTGCGCCGGTTTGAGCTCCTCGAACTCGATGTTCTTCTCCTCGAGGCCGAGGGCGGCGCATGCGCCGGCCTTGCACTCGGCGAACGCCGCCACCTCGAACGCGCCCGCTTCTTTCTGCGAGGGCCGCAGGATCATGCCGTCGGTCAACTCGTCACTGACCTTCCACTGACCGTCATCCATCTGCTCGTGGCCCTTCCAGTGAATGCGGCCGCCGGCGATGTACTCATGGTCCTCACCCATCGCGGCGGCGCGGGCCTGGAGCTCGTTGTTGGCGAGCTCCTCGACGAGCAGCCCGCGCATCTTGTTCAGATCGTCTGCTCGTTGGAGAACACGTTCGACCGCACTGTTATCGAGCTCGGCGAGCGCAGGGTGCTCGTCGCGCAGCTCCTGCAGCCACTGATCGCGCGTCGCGCCATGGGTCTGCTCGAGCATCTCGGAGCCCTGCTTGCTGACGTTCCGTTCCTGCTCGGCCTGCTGGTCGCGGGACTTATCGAGATCGAGGTGCCTGTCGTCGTCCGCGCGGCGCTCTTCGCTCTTGCGCGCGTCTTCGATCTGATCTGCGCCGCGCGTATCGCCGCGGTCCTCCTCTTCGCGGCGCGTGGTGTCAGTCGTCTGATCGCTCGAGCGGTTCATGCCGGCGCCGGCCTGCGTGTCGTCGCTTGCCACGCGACGGACGAGCAGCGTGTCCATGTCGTCGCTCCAGGCGCGAGACGCACTGCGCTCCTCGTCCCTGGTCAGATCGTGTGCCGCGTCGTCTCTCTGATCGCGGTCGCGGTCCTCTTTCTCGTCCGCCTTTCTTTCCTCGCCGCGCTCCGCGTGGCTGGCGTCCTTCTTCTCGTCGGCCTGCTGCTCCGCCCTGACGCCCTCTCGCACATCGATGGGGCCGCCTGGAATGACTTCCTTTTCGGCGGCTTCGACGGCTGCCGATCGTGTGTGCTCCGAGCCGCCAATGGTCGTCGTGTTCTTGTTCTTGGGCATGTGGACGTTCTCCCCGCTCTCAGACCCCTGCGGCAAGCGGCTCCGCCGCGCTCTTTGGCTCGGGCACGCTCAGGTAATAGGTGTCCGGTCTCGTCGTGCCGCCGTCGAGCGAGCCGATGACGACCCCCTGGCCTCTCATCAGCACCTGTGTCAGCACGCTCGTGGGCAGGTTGGTGCGGACGCGCAGATCGCGGGACTGGCTTAGTTGCCGGTTATCGCCCCCGACCGACGTACTGTAGGTGCGCACCTTCCATTCGCTTTCGCCGGCCAGCTTCGACGCGTCCTCGGCGGTCTGGTTGTCAACCAGCCGCATATAAATCTTCGCGGCGAAGTTGCTGAACACCGAGCGCCAGGCGTCCTTCAGAGACGATGCCTCGAGGACGTTCACCGACTGTGTGGCGAGCAGCGCCATGCAGCCGTACTGCCGCGCCAGCGCGAGGAACTGGCCGTCTCCCATCGACTGGCCGGGGACCTCCGAGGCGATCTCGCTGTACTCGTCGCACGCCAGTACGAGCGGGCGCACGGCGTTGCTGATGATTCCGCTTTCCAGCAGCTCGCCTCGTCCCAGCACCGTGCGCTGGAACAGGCTCTTCATCAACGTCGAGAGCGTCTTGGCGAGGATCGGCTCGGCCGGCGAGATGCTCACCAGGACGATGCGACCGCGCTCGATGATACTTTCGTAGAAGGGAATGGCCTCGTGCGTCGTATCGCCCGAGTAGCACCACAGCTTGGAGCGGCGGAACATCCCGAACGCTTTCGTGACGAAGGCTTCGATCGTCGCCACGTAGTCCTGCTTGAAGAAGCGGCTCAGCGCCTGGAGATCGGTCCGCAGATCGGCGCGCTCTTCGCGCGACAATCCAGCCAGCCGCGATGCCAGGCTTCGGGCGATATGCTGGATCTCGCGCAGCCGCACCGCCTTGTTGCCCTCGCCGACTTCGACCTGCTCGAAGATCGCATCGAGAATGCGCCGCAGCGTGACCGGACGTCTCTTCGCCCCCGCCGGACCATTGAGCCGGTCGTGCATCCGGAGAATGCTGAGCGTTGCGGTGAAGAGGTTCGTCCATTCCTGAAACCAGAAGGGATCGGAGGCATCGATGCCGGCGCTGCGTCCGGCCAGAACCAGAATGGCCCCGAGCTCGTACGGATCGAGGCTGCAATCGATCACGTTGACCGTGCTGGCGGACTTCGTGAGCTCGTCGGTGTTGACGATGACGAGATCTTTCGTTCTGCCCGCGCGCTCCACCATCTCGACGACGTCGTCGATGAGCGCGGCCTTCGGATCGAGGATCAGCGCACCGTATTTGCGGTCGTCATCCTCGCGCGAGTGGGCGAGCACCTGCTCCAGCAGGTGCATCAGCAGAACCGTCTTGCCGGACCCTGGTGCTCCGAAGATGCCGAAGGAGGTCGTCAGGCCGTCGCCTTCGATGTACAGCGGCGCCTGCGGCTTGGCGGAGAATCGGAACTCGAGCTGATCGCCGAGCGAGCCCTTGCCGTCGAGGTCCTGCATCTCGAACGACCTCGTCGAGCCGGCGCTGCGCGCGACCACCATCTGCCCCGAGGCATCGCGCTTCGGTACCTGCAGGAGCTCGTGCCCACCCCCGAGCATGATGCGTCCCTTGACCTTGATCTTCCTGAACCCGCGCTTTGTCCGTTTCCGATCCATACCGGCCTCACCGCTGCTGGAAGTCGGCGCATCTGCCGTCAGGGTTGGCGCGCGCGCAAATGACGTAGATCGGCAGCACGCTGCCATTTGCGTAGTCGATGATGATCCGGTCTTTGGCGAGCGCCTCGCGCGCCGCGGCGTCGTTGCCCACCATCAGCTCCTTCCGGATGCGTCCGGTTTCTTCCTTGGTCATCGTCAGCTTGCGGCACCAGGGAAAGAATTCCGGCTCGGAGTCGAACGGATACCCTTCGCCGACGCGCCCTTCTTCGACCTTTCGCTTCGCGAACTGGTCCTCCTGCTGGTTGTTCCCGCTCTCGGTGATGCCGCCCGATCTCCTCGAGGTCGGCGCGAACGGCTGCGGAGGCGGGGGCTGTACCTGATAGAGACAGAAGGCGCACAGGCGGAGCGGCGTGTTCATTTCTTCCCTCGCTGGCCGCCCGGCTGGAGGAGCGCCCACCCATCCATCGGCGACGCTGATGGCGCCGACGCGGCTGCGCTCCAGTCGGGGCAGGCGTCGTACGCGTTCTGCACCGCGCACGGCACGAAGCCGGTTGCGTTCGAGTGCTTCTCGCAGAACGGCAGGTAGCTCGGTCGGAACGTCATCCGACGGCCATGAAACGCCCGATCCGCTTCGAAGACCTTCTTGAGGACCACGTCCCTCGTAACCTCGCTCAGCGGCGCGACGCCTCCCGACTGGCCAAGGGCCGCAGCGTTGACGCCGAGCTGGATGCGCGTGGCGATCTCTCGTGCGTCCTGGGCCGGGCCGTCACCAGCGACGCGGTGCCTGCATGTTGCGCAGGTCCTCGGCGCCGCGGCTGGTGTGTGATCCGCGCACTCCCCGCGACGATTTCTCAGCGTGGCGACGTAGTAGACATTCCTGGCTTCGTCGAGGCCGCAGTAGTTCGACATCTCCGGCTTGACGTGCCATTCGACCTCGCTCTCGCGCAGCAGCAGCCGGTACCGACTCGCTTCCGCGTCCGCGATCTGCTGTTCCTCTGCCGCCATCCTCGTCAGCTCGCTCTTGAGATCGCCTTCGACGGCGCCAAAGTCGCGGATCAGGCGATCCACGAGCGACAGCTCGAACGTGCGGTGGAAGCGGCAGGTCTCACAGAAGTTGGACATATGTGCTTCAACGCCCCATGCTGCGGATGACCTCCATGACCGAGTTGTGCTGCATGTCCCAGATCTTCTGGTCGAACATCAGCTTCTGCTGACGGATCTGCGCTTCCATGGACAGGCGCTGTATGTCCGGCACGTCGCCCAGGTGCTGGGTGTTCACGCTTCCGCCGGGAAAGTTGCCAGGCGTTGGTGTCGCGTACGCGGGGGGTGCAGACGGTGTTGCGTACGGGAATGGCGATGCCGGCGGGTACGCGGGAGGCGGACCAGAAGGCAACGCCGGACCGGGCGTCGGCCAGGCCGGCTGTGGGAGAGGCACCTGAGGCGGCGGCAGCGCGACCCCCGTGCAGCCGGGGCGCGCCCGCTCGAGCGTCTGGTGAAGAAGCGCGATCACCTGTCCCCGCTCGGTAGGGTCGGGTGACGCGAACATCATGGCGAACAGACGCTGGACTTGCGGACGGTAGCGATCGCGCCGGCTGCCCTGCTCGCTGAAGACCGTGCTGTGGAGTCCGCCAAGGTAGGTCAGGAGTTCCTTGACGGTGCCGTCGCGAAGAGCCCAGCTTTGCAGGATGCGCGTCTGGATCGCCGACCGATCGTTGTGGTTCAAGACGACGCCGTAGGTCCAGTGCAGGAGATCGAAGAGCGCGTCGAAGACCTGCTGGAACAGCGCAATCTGCTGTGGCGTTGGAGCTCCCGGATTCACAGGCAGCCTCCCCGTCGGTGGCGGGTCATATCCCCGCAGATTGGACAACGTCGGCCGCGGCCGTGATGAACAGGAGCCGGAGGTTGGGATTAGGAATTCGGCGCGGTGCTCGGCTCAGTGGCCTCACGATTCAGGTTGTAGGAATCTGGCCGGCAGAAGTAACCTCTTCGCTTCGGAGGTTATCTCGTTGGCAAAACACTCGACCGATATTCTTACGTGGGCACGTCGCGGCGCGGAAGCACGGTTCAATGAGCTTCAGACTGAAGTCGCCTCGCTGATGAAACAGTTTCCTCACCTTACGGCTCTCTCCACAACCGCGAGGCGCACCGCGGCGAAATCAGCGCGAAAAGTTGCGGCCGCGCTGGACACGACTCCTCCCCGGAGGCGAAAACGCTCGAAGATGTCAGCGGCGCAGCGGAAGGCGGTCAGCGCGCGGATGAAAAAGTATTGGGCGGGGCGAAAGAAAGCGAACAAATAGATTTGCTCTTGGATTGAAGGGGATCATCTTCCCCCCGACGATTCTTCACGTCTTGCTGTAAAACTCCGGCGCTTGAAAGGAGTAGGTCGCCAGGTAGACCAGCTCGCAGCCCCGTTCGAGAGCGATCTGCTCTGCTCGTTGCAGTAACGCTCGCCCACACCCCCGTCACACGACAGAATTCTTCCCGCAGAAGGATGTTGGCCCTAAACACGCCTTGACCGCGCCGCGCTCTCAAAATCTGCTCCTTGAACGTCGGTCCGATGCCGGTGCCTTCCACGAACGCGGCCTCGACGTCGGACGGGTCAGGGGCGCTCTGAAGAACGGCGATGGTCGAATACGCATCCCAGTACGCTTGGCCGATGAGACCTCCGCGAGGTAGACGGACTGAAGGCCGTCTCCGCTCTCTTGGAGTGGCGAGTATTTCGCCGGCAGAAACGGACCAAGAATCGCCGACTGATCCTTTGGACGGATCTGATTGTTCAGGACGCAGTAGTCGACGGAGACGAACCAGCCTTCGCGGATCAGTTCGAACCGGCGGCGCCGAAGTCGGGCTTGGGGCCGGTTTGCGCGCCGCCAGTCACGACCCCGACGGCCTTGATGCGCGTATCGCAGAACGAGAACACGACGTCGCCAGGCGATACCTCTCGCATGTTCTCGTAGAACTGGTTGCGGGCTCCGTTCGCGTTCTGCTTCGGCGACCACATGAAGCCCCCGCGAGCCTCGGCCCGGTACGTCTGGTTCTGATTGACCTATCAGTACCGCATTGTGCGATCGCGTGGCCAGCGTATTACGACCGCAAGTGAACAGATTCTCGATCGCGTCCGTCGAGATCGCGAGGGTCGTCGTCGCGCTCGCGGTTGTCTCCCAGCGAGGATCATCATCGAACATAGAAACCTCCTCGAGCGCCCGCACGTCGCCGCGTGTGACCAGTTCTGGCGGCTCGTTTCCGACAACCGCCAACGTTTGCATCACTTAGGTGTGGTTTTGCTGTACCCACTTCGATGCGAAAACCGGCGATTCGCGGCGATGCGAGGCAGATCGCGAGTACCGCTGAGGATTCAGCTAACTCGCGTACTTGCTGTGTGTTGTGGAGATTTGTGAGTGAAGTGGTCGGGGCGACTGGATTCGAACCAGCGACCGCCTGCGCCCAAGCCGAAAAAGAGGAGGCAACCCGGGGCAGCGCGAGACCGCTGCCCCACTCTTTCCTAAGAAATTCGACAACTTGGGGCAACACCAGAACGCCGCGAGTATCCATGCTTCTCGACGCTCGGGAGCAGTTCCCACGCCGGGCAGCAACAGTCATGGATCGACGCATCGAAGGAGCGCTTCCTTTGCCTGCTGCAATGCCGCGATCGCTTGTTCCTTCGACACCGTAGGGAAGTCTTCGAGGAATTCAGTGCGCGGCTGTGCCGCCGCGAGGTAGTCGATCGACGTCTCGAATGGCACACGCGTGCCAACGAAGACCGGCGGGCCGCTCATGATTTCCGCGAGACAGTGCACAGGCGATTCGCCGGCGGCCATTCGTCTAATCCTGCTCGCCGAATAGCGCGTCGAGATCTCGGCTCCCTCGAACGATGCGCTGAACCACGACGTCATCGCCGTCGATCCGATACAACACGAGATAGCTGCCAACGGGAAAGGAGCGGATGCCCGGCAAGGTCATCACGCCGACGGCCGGCACTCGGATGTGTTCCGAGCAGCACGAACCGCCCGGCTATTGAGTCCACGAGCCGAGTGGCGATCTCCAGGCTGCCAGTTTCAACGAAAACGTAAAGGGCGTTCCTCGAGGTCCGCTTTGGCCCGCGGCGCGAGGCGATGTGCCATCAGCGAGACGTGGCGGAACGCTCAGCGGCAATTCGACGACGGAGGCGCTCTTTGATCTCTTCGGCGAGCGCTTTCATGGATTCTTCAGTAATGGGAATCCCCTCACCACGGGCGAGTTCCGCGTCAGCTTCGTCAAGCATCGCGAGGATTTCCAGGCGTCTGCGCTCGCGCTCTTCCCACAGCGCCAGCGCTTCCTGAACGGCCTCTTCTTCGCGCGTAAACCGGCCGCTCTCGATGGCCTTCTTGACGAAGGCTCGCTGATCGGGCGTCAGCTCCACGTTCACAAGGGCATTGTAACGCTGCCCTGCTAACACGGAGGGAGTCTTATGGATTTCGACCCTCGCGATTACGACTCGCGCGACGACGAGCGGCACGTCAACTCCTCCCGTGGCGGAAGCGGTGGCAGCACCGACGACCGCGATAGCGATGACGACTGGAGGCAACCCGACGTCCAACCGTGCGACCGCAATGATGCTGACGCCAGGACTCTCGGTCGCGGCCCAGGCAATGACCGGCAAGGCTCCGATGAGCACGCCCGCCATCGCGACGACCCGCGATCGGGGGAACGGGAACGCGAGCATCGTGAGCGCGACCGCGACGAACGCAATCCCTTAACCCGGCACCTCTACCTGCCGCGCGGGTTGGAGCGCGAGCTCGTTCGCGACCGTGGTCGTGACTACACCTTACGCGGGTCGGAGACCCGCACGCTGGTGCGTTTCGAGTGGTCTCCAGTCGTGACCTTCGCGAGCACCACGATCGACCTGCCGATCCGCGCTCCGGCGACCTCCGCCACCTCCGCGAGCAGCGGCTCGTCGAGACCCTCCGCGTCCCTGGTTCCGGCGAGCATGCGGTGGTGCTTAGCGAAGGAGGGCCGACGTCTGCTCGAGGGCCACCGTGAACGCGACCACGAGGCCCGCCAGACGTTTTACAACGGCCTGAGACGCGAGTGGGAACTCGAACACAACATCCAGGTCTACCGCGCCTACGAACGCGAAGTTGACCGCCTGCACGAGCGCGGCGCGGAAATTGATCGCGTCGTCCTCGACTACGAACTCAGAGGCGAGTACCAGCGGTGGCTGCACGAGCGCGATAGGGACCGCGACGACTACGACGGACATCCCGATAGGACCGCCGACGGATTCGGGACTGGTCGCGGGAACACGACCTCCCGTACTTCGATGACGAGGTTCACTTCCCCGATCTGCGCATCGAGTTTCGCGAACTGGATGGCCGCGAGGATCACCGCGACATCGAGGTCATGACGGAGCACTACCGAGGTGCGCATGCCGCCAGCGTCGCGAAGTCGGGATTCTCCTGTTACCGCTCCGGTGGCCTGCGACTCGGTGGTAGCGGTCGTAGCGGAGGCGGCGGAGGCAAGAACGGCGGTCTTGCGGAGGAACTATGGGATTGACGACTGACGAACGCGTCCACGCGCTCATGGATTTCCGCTTCCGGTGCACGAGCTGCAGCTGCTCGCCGGTCACGCCAGCATCACGACGACGCAGCGCTACATGAATGCGCGCGTGAACTCACTCGCGGAGTCGATGCGGAAGGCTCGCGAGCGTCGCTCCAATCGTGTTGACGATCGTGATGATGATCAGAACGTGCAGGTGGGGTGAAAACTCAACGACGGATCCCCGTAAGTGAACGTGAGGCTGTAGCGTTTGTCACCCATTTGTCACCCGACGCTCGATCTTTGTGAACGCGCAGGACAAATGCGCCAGATTTCTAGGAATTTGGTCGGGGCGACTGGATTCGAACCAGCGACCCCCTGCGCCCAAGGCAGGTGCGCTACCAGGCTGCGCTACGCCCCGACCTGAACTGACATTATCCCATGCGCTGGTTCGGGCGCTTGATCTCCCGCAGAAGGCGCGACACGATCGCCAGCCGAGAGACAGCAATGCGGATGACGTGGCCGGCGCTCTGTCTGCTGCTCGCGACGACGGCATG
>QHWQ01000293.1 GCA_003222635.1 Acidobacteriota bacterium
GATCGCGGTGTACGAAGCTCCCCGCAGCGAGGACTTCAGCCTCCGCGTCATCGAGGCGATCGTCAAGCAGATCCCGAACAAGCCGATCCGGTACCTGATCAACTCGCATCAGCACTCGGACGCGGCGGCCGGCATGCGCGCCTATTCGCACATCGGCGCGACGTTCGTCACCTCGTGGCACAACGTCGACTACTACCGCCACGACTTCGTCAACTACACCGCGCGGACCATCAGACCCGACATGGTGTCGCAGTGGCCGCCGACCGAGCTGGCCGAGGGGTACTACTGGGAGGCGGTGCGTGAGAACTACACGCTCGAGGATCAGGGGCGGGTGATGCACGTCTATTACGCGAACCCGCTGCAGCACGCGGAGGGCATGCTCTACGCGTACCTGCCGAAGGAAAAGATCCTCATCGAGAACGACATCGTCAACACGAACAACCCGATGCCGGCGATGCCGACGCGCGACATGACGACGCTGCGCAACAACGTGCGGGCGCTCGGCATCGACGTGCAGACGCTCGTGCCGATCCACGGCAAGCCGATTCCGTGGAGCGACTTCACGAAGCTGTTCCCGCCGCAGCCGCGGCAGACGGCGAGCGCGAACTAGATCCTTGAGGAGGGCGGCGCGTAAAGCGCCGCCCTACACCGTCGAGAAATTGTCCGTCTAGGGCGGGGCTTCACGCCCCGCCGGGAGTCCTCGCATGATTCGTACGACTTTCCACGTTGTCGCGCTCGTGGCAGGCACCGCGCTCGCAATCGCGACACTCGCCTCGCCGCCGTCACTCGCACAGGCGCCGCAGGGCACCGTCGCCTTCACCAACGCGCGCATCATCGACGGCACCGGCCGCGCGCCGATTGAGCGCGGGACGCTCGTCATCAGCAACGGCCACGTCACGGCCGTCGGCCCTGCGTCAACGGCGATTCCCGCCGGCGCGCAGCGCATCGATGCGTCGGGCAAGACACTCGTGCCCGGCTTCATCAACGACCACGCGCATCTCAACGTCGATCGCGGGGCGACGCTGCCGGTGCGTGACGATCTGATCCGCCGCCTGAAGACCTACGCGGACTATGGCGTCACGAGCACGGTCAGCCTTGGATCGACGCAGGCCGACGAGCTCGAAGGCTTCACGCTGATGCAGGAGCAGGATCGCGTCGGCCTCGATCGCGCGCGGCTCTACACGGCGGGACTCAATGCGATTGGCAAGACGCCGGAGGAGGCGCGCACGAGCGTCGACCGCCTCGCCGACCTGCACGCGCAGGCCATCAAGTTCCACATCAATCACACACCGAACGACATGAACCGCCCCACCTGGAGCGCGATCATCGACGAGTCGCACAAGAAGGGGCTGAAGGTCGCGGTGCATATCTACTACATGGAGGACGCGAAGGCGGCGATGGATGAGGGTGTGGACATCCTCGCGCACAGCGTCCGCGATCAGGACGTCACTCCGGCGTTCATCGCGGAGATGAAGGAGAAGCACGTCTCGTACATTCCGACGCTGACGCGCGATCTGTCGGTGTTCGTCTACGAGACCACGCCCGCCTTCCTCAAGGAGCCGTTCTTCCAGCGCGGGATGTCGCTCTACAAGGAGCAGGTCGACATCGTGACGTCGCCGGCCTTTCAGGAGAAAGTACGGAAGGATCCGACCACCGAGATGATCCGCAAGGGACTCGCCCAGGCGAACCGGAACCTCAAGCTGCTCAGCGATGCAGGCATCCCGATCGCGATGGGCACCGACAGCGGTGTGGCCGGGGCCGGCAACGTCGGCCGCTGGCAGGGCTACTTCGAGCAGGTCGAGATGGAGATGATGAACAAGGCGGGCATGTCGCCGATGAAGGTGCTCGTCGCCTCCACCGGCGATGCCGCGAAGGTCATGGGCCTGAAGAACGTCGGCACGCTGCAGCCGGGCAACTGGGCCGACCTCGTCGTCCTGCGCGCCAATCCGCTCGACAACATCCGCAACACGAGAACGATCGATTCGGTCTGGATTGCAGGCGCCAAACTGGCTGACGTCGCGCCCGCAACGGCGACGCGGTAGGTTCTCTGCGCGGCACCGCCCTTACGCGAGGAAGCTCAGTAGCTCGGCGTTGATCTGGTCGGCGTGTGTCCAGAGCACTCCGTGTGGACCGCCAGCCAACTCCACGAACTTGACCTTCTTGATCATCTTCGCCTGTCTCCTGGACGTAGCGTCCGGCGGCAAGATGCGGTCGGCGTCGCCATGCAGGATAAGCGTCGGCACGTTGTTCTTTGGAATGTCCTTGCGGAAGTCCTCGACCCAACAGTCGACGCAGGCCACGGTCCCGACGGCGGAGGCGCCTGCGGCGACATTCCAGTTGTCTTCAAGCACACGATCGCTCACGAGCTTTCCGCCCGTGACGTCGTAGTTGTAGAAGTTGCGCAGGAACTCCATCAGGAACGCCGGACGGTCCGCGCGAATCGCGGACTTGATGCCCTCGAACACCTTGGCATCCACACCTTCCGGATTGTCGGCGGCTTTGACGAGATAGGGTCCGAGCGTGCCGATGAGCACTGCCTTGCGCACGCGCTTGCTGCCATATTTCCGGAGATACCTGGTGACTTCGCCGGTTCCCATCGAGAATCCGACGAGCACGACCTTCTTCAGGTTCAGCTTTTTCAGCAGCTTCTCGAGATCGGCGGCGAACGTGTCGTAGTGATAGCCGGTTGCGGGTTTGCTCGAACGCCCGAAGCCGCGGCGATCGTACGTGATCACGCGGTACCCGGCGGCCAGGAGCGCCGCCGTCTGCTTTTCCCACGACGCGCCGCTGAGCGGCCACCCGTGAATCAGGACGACCGGCGATCCGGATCCGTGATCTTCATAGTACAGGTCGATCGACGTGGAGTTCTCTTTGCCGACAGTAATCGTGCCCATTCCGATCGCTCCTTCAGGTAGCAATGCCTGTGCGCAAGCTCCACAGCGTGCGCCTCGCAAGACCGAACGTCAAGTAACTTCAGTGAGAACGACTGCGAGGTATCTCGCAGGTCATCGCGAATGATCAAGAGGCGCTCGACCGTCGCCCGCCTGTTGGACCGATGAGCGTGCGCGGACCGGCCACGCAGGCGTGGCGATCCGTAGCCACACCGGCCCCGCGTGTGCACGTGCTCGCCGCCGTCGCCGTGTCGTGCGCGGTCCGTGAGCGATCCGACGGTTCTCAAATTCCTGGCCGTGTTTGGCGCATTGGTTGAAGGGGTCAAACCGGGGACGGCTTCGGTGACCGGAAGCTACTTGGCAGGTACACAATTCGCTCACATCGTTC
>QHWQ01000026.1 GCA_003222635.1 Acidobacteriota bacterium
AACGTGGGCGGGCGTTTCGCCCTGGAGGGTCAACTGAATCTCGGTGCCGAAACCGCCATCTTCCAAGCCGCGTGCGTCACGCGAGAAGCGAAGCCGCCTGAACCATCGGGAATCCGGCCGAGTGCTCGCGTGCCAAGGAGCGTGCCGGCGATCACTCCACCGATCGCCAGCCCAATCCACAGCAGCACGCCAAGCATCTCATCGTGCTGCGTGTAGAGATATACCGGCACGCGCGCGCCGTCGACGAAGAGCGCGATCGCCGTTGCCGTCCCGACGAACATTTCCTTGCGCAGGTCGAAGCCGATCAGCGCGGCGGACCTGATGCCGCCCTCGTTGCCGACCAGGCCGCCGAGCATTCCTGACAGCGCGCCGGCGACCCATGCCACCCAGCCGCGGAAGCGCATCCGGCGCGCCAGCCCGGTGATTTCGCTGAGCGCGGCGAAGAGCAGCAGCAGCCCGAAAAGAATCGTCAGGCCGCGACTGCTCGCCTCGTTGTAGAGCAGCGCGCCGGCGAGGCCGGCAGAGACGAGGAGAATGACGTCGAACGCCAGGTCAACCCCGGCCGCGGCCGCGTCCCGGAGGCGGCAGGTTCGGATCGGGTCTCATCGACGCGGGGAACAGATCGAAGAGTGCATTCATCGCCGTCACGGCTTTCGCATGCTCGGCGAGCAGCTTGTCGACGTCGGTCTCCTTGCCGCTCATATCCGACACCTTCTGATAGGCCGACACCGCGGCCTTCAGCCTCGCCTCGACCTTCGCCTTGAAAGCGGCGGGCTCGTCCTTGGTCGACTGCCGCACGGCATCCGCCGCTTCGGTGTACTCCATGTACTCGCGCGGCACGCGCGCGAAGTTCTTGTTGGTGATCTGGCGCTTGAAGTCGTTCGACACCTGCACCAGCAGTCGAAGCGCGGTCTTCACGTCGTCTGGCGATTTCAGCGATTGCGCGAGCGCAGGCGTCGCCAGCGTCAGGACGGCAGCGATGGCCGCGATTGTGCGTTTCATATCAGGTCCTTTCTACGTGCAATATGCCGTTCATGCATTCCCCGTGGCCGGGAGTGGAGCAGAAGAATGGATAATCGCCGGGAGCGGGCGCGGTGAACTGCGTCATCACCGTCACGCCCTTGTCGCACATCGGCGTCACCGCGATCACCCGCGTGTCGTCTTTCGGAATGATGCCTTCGTTGTCGTCAACGTCCTTGTCGACGGCTTCCATCTGACCGGGATACACGAGCACCCAGTTGTGGCGCGCGCTCAGGGACTTGCCGCCGTGGTGAAAGGCGAGCCGGACCATCGCGCCGCTCGGGCACACGAGCGTGTCGGGCTTGAAGGCGAGGAAGTCGCCGTCGGATTCGATGAACAGATCGACGGCCCGCTGCTCGGGCGGCGCGGCCTTCCGCCGGCAGCCAACGAGCGCCAGCGGAGCAGCGAGGAACGCGAACAGCCATTGGCGGCGTGACGAACGCATCGTTAGAAGGTCCCGCTGTGCCTATCGAACGTGACGGGCGGCCCGATTATAGTCTCGCGGTCTGCGGCGTTGGGCGTTCTTCCGGCGGGCGCACGTGACGGAACGATCGATAGAGGACGATGTCGTAGAGGATCTTCATGCTGCCGCCGATGAAAAGCGGCGCGGCGAGCACCACGTATTGCATGACGACGCCGGCGATCGGCGGCCCGACGGCCCAGCCGACCGTGCGCGTCAGGTTGGTTACTCCGCTGGCGTATGTGCGTCGATGCGGTGGCACGATGGCCATGACGTACGACTGCCTGGTGGGAACGTCCATCTCGACGAGCGATTCACGTCCCAGAAAGAGCGCCGCGGCGAGCGCGCCCGACGGCGCCGCCGGAGCCGCCATCAGCAGCACGCTCGATGGGAAATGCGTCAGCACCATCGTATTCAGCAGGCCGATGCGTTTTGCGAGCCATGCCGCGCCGACATGCGACGCCGCGTTCAGCATGCGCGCGGCAAAGAAGAGCATGGCGAGCTCGCGCTCGGAGAAGCCGTAGCGCTCGAAGAACCAGTAGGCGATGAGCGCGGAGCTCAGAAAGCCACCGCCCAGACTGTCGATGCCGAAAAGCGCGGCCAGCTTCGTGACAGCGTGGTTGGTTTCGCGATCCTCAACAGCAGGCATCGCTGCTGGTGGTATCGACGCGAGCTCGACGCGCTTCGAGAGCGCGGCGTATGGGATGACGGAGATCACCGCCGAGCCGGCGCAGAGCGTGAACATCAGGCGATGAGAGGCGGGAAGCGCGGCGGCCAGCCCGCCGAGCGCGTGCCCGCAGTCGAGCGTCAGGTTGTACCAGGCCAGCGTCCACGTCCGCCGCGTCGCATCGGCTGTCTCCGGAAGGATCGCTTGCTCGAGCGTGCCCGCGGGTCCGCGGTCGCGTCCCATGCCGTTGAGCATGCCGATGAACGCGGCGGGAATCAGCAGCGGCAACCGCGCCGTCGATGTGGCCGCGATGAAGCCGACCGCCGTGAGCAGCGAGACGAAGATGAGCGTGCGGCGGCGGCCGACGCGATCCGCGGCGACCGTCACGACCGCCGTCATCACCGCGATGCCGGCGAGACCGCAGCCGATGACGAGACCCGTGGCGGCGACCGACACGCCGCCCTCGGTGAGCGCGATGGCGAGGATGACGCCGGTGAGACCGACCGCAGACGAGCTTCCCCCAGTAGTGCAGGAAGATGACCTGCGGGTCGGTGCCGGTCATGTGGTGATGGATCGCCACGACGTCGATGCCGCTCCCGCGCAGAGACTTCAGCACGGGCGTGACCTCACGATCGAGCATGGCGATGTCGCCGGCAACGACCGCATCCGCGTCGCTGCCGTAGAACGCCGCCCATGTGTTGAGTCCCATGCGGGCGTTGATCGTCGCGCCCATCTCCTTCAGCGGAATGTCCGGGCGGGCGATCGTGATCTTGTAGACGCCGCCGTTCTGCTCACCGTCGTAGCCGACGACTTTCGCGAGCGCCGCGGAGGTGAGCGTGCCGTTGATCGCGCGGCCCGACGTTCCCGTCGCCGCTGGCGCCGGTTCCCGCGCACCGATCAACGCGATCGCCGGCTTCACCTTGCTCGCGAGATCGCTCGCGCTGCCATGCCCGTGCACGTGCATGTAGTAGATGCGCGGGGTGTCGAAGAAGAAGTGATTGTGCAGCGCGGTGACGTCGAGGCCGTTGGTCAGCAGCGCCGACATCACCGGATTCACCTCGTCTTCGGTGAGCACGAGGTCGCCCATCATCACGTCCATGCCACCGGCGCCTTTCGTCAGCGCCAGCCACCCGCCGAAGCCGAAGGGGGTCGGCGTGGCGACGCCGTCGATCGAGACCTTCAGATCGTTGCGCGGGATGTTGACCTTGAGCACGTTGTCCTTGAAGTCGCCCTGCTTGCCGAGCGTGGTGAGCACGCTCTGGTAGTCGGCAGGCATCGGCGGCGGCGTCTGCGCAACAGCGATGGTCGGGATGAACAGGAGTAGGAACACGAGGAATCGGCGCATAACGACCTCCAACCTTCGAGTCTACGCCTGTCTTAAAATATCTGCTGCCTCATGCGTGTGGTCTTCGCGGCCGTGCTGGCGATCATCGTGGCGGCTCTGGCCGCCGCGCAGGGCGCAGCGACTGCGCTCGAGGTGGTCGCCACGATTCCGATGCCGGAGGTCGGCGGACGTATCGATCATCTGACGTTCGATCCGGCACGGCAGCGGCTGTTCGTTGCGGCCCTGGGCAACGACAGCGTCGAGGTCATCGACACGTCGAAGAACGTTCTGCAGCGGAGTCTCCGCGGCTTTCACGAACCCCAGGGGATCGTGGTGGTTCCCGATCTGAATGCCGTCGCCGTCGCCAATGGCGGCAGCGGAACACTTCAGCTGCTCGATGCGGCAAGTCTGGCGACACGCTGGACCAGATCGACGGCCATCCGGAATCGTTCCAGCTGGAATCGCAAGGACCGCGTCTCTACGCGAACGTGCCGGGCGCCTCGACGATGATTGCCGCCGACAGGACTGGTGCCACAGTGGCGGCGCGCTGGATGACGGGCGCGTGTCAGGCGAATTACCCGATGGCGCTCGACGAGCCATCGCACCGGTTGTTCGTCGGCTGTCGCCGGCCGGCATCGCTCGCGCTGTTCGATACGGCGGCAGGGAAGCTGCTCGGAACGATTTCCGCCGTCGGCGACACCGACGATCTGTTTTACGACGCCGCGAGGCAACGGGTGTATGTCATCGGCGGCGAGGGGTTCATCGACATCGTGCAGCGCTCTGGCGACAGCCTGCGTCGCGTCGCGCGGGTGCCTACGCGCGCCGGCGCTCGCACGGGCCTGTGGGTCGCGGATGAGAATCGCCTGTACCTCGCCGTGCCGGCGAGGCGGGGCCAGGCCGCGGAGATTCGTGTGTTCGCGCCGGTCTAAAATGGCGGGGTCCCATGCGTCTGGCCTTAGCCGTTGTGCTGGTCCTGGCGACAGTGCCTCCGGCCGCCGCACAGACCGACACGGGTGAAATCTCCGGCGTCGTACGCGACAGCCAGGGCGGCGTGCTGCCCGGCGTGAGCATTGTCGCGGAGCATCTCGAGAGCGGCACGCGCATCGAGCGCGTGACCGATGGCGAGGGACGTTATTTTCTCGCGTCGCTGCGCACCGGCACCTACACCATTACCGCCGAGCTGCAGGGGTTCCGCCGCACGATTCGATCCGGCGTCGCGCTTCGTCTCGGCCAGGCGATCGCGATCGATTTCGAGCTCGAAGCCGGCGGCGTCACCGAAGAAGTGATCGTCACCGGGGAGCAGCCGCTGCTGCGCACCAATGCGGAAATCAGCGACGTCATCGAGAATCGCCAGGTCGTACAGGTGCCGCTCAACGGGCGCAACTTCCTCTCGCTGGCGCAGCTGAGCGACGGGGTCGTGCTGCCGCCCGGCGGCACGCGCGGCGACGCGCTGCAGCAGGCGGGGCCGCTCCCGAGCGTCGGAGGGCAGCGATCGGGCCACAACATCTATCTGCTCGACGGCTTCAAGGTGACCGACGAGCTGTTCAACAACCTGGTGATCAACCCGTCGGTCGATTCGATCGAAGAGTTCAAGATCCAGAAGTCCCAGTACCCGGCGGAGTTCGGCGGCAAAGCCTCGGCGCTGATCAACGTGGCGACGCGCACGGGAACGAATCAGTTTCACGCGAACGCGTTCGACTTCGGCCGCCACGATCGGTTCGACGCGCGCAACTACTTCGCGCCGAAGGATCAGCCCGTTCCGCCGCTGCGGCAGAACCAGTTCGGCGGCACCGCGGGCGGGCCGCTCAAGAAGAACTCGACCTTCTTCTTCGCCAGCTACGAAGGACAGCGCATCCGCCGGTCGCTCACCCGCACATTCTCGGTGCCGTCCGCCGCCGCGCGGGCGGGAGAGTTCGGGTCATTCCGGATCCCGCAAAGCCAGATCGATCCGATTGCGGCGGCGTTCCTCCAGCACGTCCCGCTGCCGAACGGACCCGGTGAGTCGCAGAATCTGGCCACGACCGGGACGCAGATCAACAACGTCGATCAGATCAGCCTGCGTCTCGATCGCCGCCTCGCCACCGCCGACCAGCTCTTCGCGCGCTTCAGCACCTTCGACGCGAGCGATCGGCAGCCGTTCGGGACGGGGAGCCTGCAGGAGACGCTCGTGCCGGGGTTCGGCCGCACCGTCAAGACGAGCGCGCGCAACATCGGCGTCAGCCACACGCACGTCTTCGGCTCGAAGGTGATGAACGAGCTGCGCGCCGGCTGGCTGCGCGTCACGGGCGGGCAGGTGAGCGCCAATCGCGGCGTCGATTTCGCCGGACAGGTTGGCCTGCAGGGCGTCACGCGCGATCCGCGCGACACAGGCTTCCCGCAGATCTCCACCGCGGGTCTGTACAGCACGATGGGCGATCCGACGTCGTTCATCTACCGCCGCAACGAGCACCTCGAGCTGTACGAGAACCTGCTGATCGATCGCGGCGCGCATCACGTCAAGTTCGGTGTCTATCTGTTTCACCTGCGCTTCAACCCCGAGCAGCCGGACAACGCGCGAGGCGCGTTCAGCTACACCGGCCAGTTCACCGGCAATGCGTTCGCGGATTTCCTGCTCGGGTATCCGACGGCCGCAGTCTCGGGCATCGGACGCGGCAGCGAGGACGCGCGGACCAACTGGGTGCATCTGTTCGCACAGGACGACTGGCGCGTGCGATCGAATCTGACGGTCAATGCGGGGCTGCGCTACGAATACAACCAGCACATGCACGACATCGACAATCGCCTCTCGTCGGTCGATATCGCCGGGCGCCGGTTCGTCATTGCCAGCGACGACGAAGGCAAGATCAGCGACGAAGCCGGCGCGCTGCTCGGCGTGATGCCGCTGCCGTATGTCACATCGGACGAAGCCGGATGGACGCCGGGATTGCTTCGTCCCAGCCGCCTGCGCCTTGCGCCGCGCACCGGCTTCGCGCTGTCGTTGGACAATAACCGTGCGGTGCTGCGCGGCGGCTATGGCATCTTCCTGAATCAGTGGGCGTACAGCGTGCAGACCGCCTTCGCGCGCAACCTGCCGTTCTTCTACACGAAGGAAGTCGCCATCCCGCTCGACGCGCGCACGCCCTCGTTTCCGACGCGCAACATCCTGACGAGCGATCCGACGGGCGTCGTCAGCCCGTCGATCATGGACCACGACTACGCGGTGGAGTACGCGCAGACGTGGAGCGGAGGCCTGCAGTACGAGCTCGCGCGCGACACGATGGTGGAAGCCAATTACATGGGCACGTGGACGATCGGCGCCGACAACGCGATCGTTCGTAACGTCCCGGATCCGGGGCCGGGGTCCATTCAGGCGCGCCGGCCGATCCCGCAGCTCGGCGTCATCCGGTCAATCCGTTTCGACGGACGCTCGATCTATCACGCGGCGACGTTCAGCGCCGTGCGGCGACTCAGCGGCCGCTACGCCTACAACGTCACCTACACGCTCTCGATCTCGAAAGACGATGCGAGCAACCCCGGCCCGACCGAATCGGAAGCGAACGTGCCGCAGAACGTGCGGAACATCTTCAGCGACATGGGGGAGTGGGCGCTTTCGAGCTTCGACCATCGCCATGTCTTCACGGCCAGCGGCACCTACGAGTTCGCGGGCTGGCGCATCAGTCCCGTATTTCTCGCGCAGTCGGGCGCGCCGTTCACGGTCAATCTCGGCGTCGATCAGGCGAACATCGGCGCCGGCCCCGCGCAGCGTCCCGATCAGACCCGCGATTCGAACCTTCCGGCGGATCAGCGATCACCGGACCGCTGGTTCGATACCTCCGCCTTCGCATTGCCGGCGCCGTTCACCTTCGGCAGCGCGCCGCGCAACAGCGTGATCGGTCCGGGCTTCAGCACCACGGATCTGTCGGTGGCGAGAACATTCAAGGTTGGTGGTATGCGCGAGCTCGAGGTGCGCTGGGAGATCTTCAACCTGTTCAACAAGGCGAACTTCGACGTGCCGAATCGCATCTTCGGCACGCCGAACTTCGGCCGCATCTTCAGTGCGAAAGATCCGCGAGAGATGCAGTTCGGGGTGAAGCTGAACTTTTAGTACACCGGCTTGGGTGTGGTAGTTCCGCTCGTGGGAACCGCGGCGCCGCGATCGTACGACGAGGCCGCCGACAGCTTCTCGCCGTTCGCCATCGTCACCTCTTCGGCGCTGGCGAAATGCGTTCCGTTCTTCGCCTGCCAGCCCTGCAGCGTGACCATCTGGCCAACCTTCAGCTTGTCCTTTGACCAGCCGGCCTTGGTCAGCGATGCCGGATTTCCCATCTCGATTTTCCAGTTCGTGACCTTCCCGTTCGCATCCTTGACGTCGAGGTACGTGATGACGTGCGGATTGGTCCACTGAACCTTCGTGACCGTGCCGCTCAGGTTTACCTGCTTTTCCGGATCGAATGTTTTCGAAAACGCGTGGTGCGCAGAGGCCGATGCGGCGTAGAGCACGAGCGCCGCGAGTGTCGCGCACAGTGTTGAGTTACGCATGCTGGAACCTCCGTCGTTGACAGCGGGTGCGTTTTGCAAGCGGGCCGCCAGGAGCACACGATGGCCGTGCGCGGGACGTACGAAGCGGCGGGAACGCCTGGCGAGCAACTCGAGAATGTGTTGCACGGTGTCTGGCTGAAGCACCCGCTGCATCCGGTCTTCACCGATGCGTTCCGACGATGGGATGCGGCGCGCCTGATAGTCGTGCTATAAGAGTTGCTGCCTCGGGTGCCCACGACGGGCATAACAGGGAAGTCCGGTGTGATGCCGGCGCGGTTCCGCCACTGTGAGCGAGGGAACGTCGCTTCGAGCAACCACTCAGCGCGTCGCTGGGGAAGGTGAAGCGACAGACGGCACGGCACGCTGTCCCTCCAAGCCAGGAGACCTACCCCAGGCATGAACGGAAGCCTTTCTGCGGAGAACAGAAAGTATGCGTCCACTTGCCTTCGTGCTGGTCCTGTGCGCGGCGCACGCCGCGCACGCGCAATCCACAACCACCGTTACCGGTGAGATTTCCGATCCGCTCGGCGGCCGCGTTGTTGCGGCAACCGTGACGCTGCTGCGAGACGGGCAGCAGATCCAGCAGACGACGACGGATGGCGATGGCGTCTTCACGTTTCGTGAGGTCCCCCGGAATCGCTACGCGCTCCACGTCGACGCCGCGGGATTCGAATCGCGCACGACGGATCCCGTCTTCGTGAGCGCGTCAGGCCGCAACACGTTCGACGTGATCCTGTCCGTCGGGCCGCTGCAGGAATCCGTTGTCGTGACCGCCGCCGCGAGCGAGCTGCTACAGTCGCGCACCGGCGCGCCGCTGACCGTGATCGACAGCCAGACGCTCGAGGCCTTGAACAAACCGGACGTGCTCGAGGCGCTCCGCCTGGTGCCGGGCTCGCACGTCGTCCAGACCGGCCAGCGCGGCGGACCGACGTCGCTCTTCATCCGCGGCGGCAATTCCAATTTCAACAAGGTGCTCATCGACGGCGTCGCCGCCAACGACATCGGCGGCGCATTCGACTTCGCGCAGATGGCGGACGCGGGCATCGAGCGGATCGAGGTGCTTCGGCAGTCGAACAGCGTGATGTACGGCACCGATGCGCTGTCCGGCGTGGTGAACATCACCACCCGGCGCGGCCGCACCCGCATCCCGCAGGTCGATCTGTCCGCGGATGGCGGCAACTTCAACACGAGGCGCGGATCCGCGGCCATCGGCGGCGCCGTGAAGCGATTCGACTACTTCTCCGAGTACGCCTACTTCAACACCGACAACAGCACGCCGAACAACGGCTATCGCAACGGGACGTATGCGGGGCGCTTCGGGGTCGCGCTCGGACGCGGCACCGAACTGAGCGGAACGATTCGTGGCGTCGACACGCGATACGGCAGCCCGAATGCGTTCGACCTGTTCGGCATCGCGGACGATGCGGTCTCGAAGAACGCGATGAAGTATGCGAGTGTCACCGCCGAATCGCGGCACACCGATCGCTGGCAGAGCACGATCCGCTTTGGCGACGCGGACGTCCGCAGCACGTACACGAATCCCTCGCCCACGGGCCAGCCGTTCGATCCGTTCGGTTTCGGCGCGAACTATCTGGGCAAGACGATGACGATGACGGGCGCCAACGGATATTCGGTGACGGGGCAGGCGATTCTCGACTTCGCCGGCACGTATCCATCGGTGTTCCGCAGCCGGACGCGCCGCCGTGCGCTGTTCGCGGATACGACGTATCACGCCGGCCGCGATATCGATATCTCCGGCGGCGGACGCGTCGAGCGCGAGGACGGCTTCGACGATCCGGACGGCGACCCGTCAGCGACGCGCAACAACGGCGGCGTCTTCGCGGAAGGTCGCGGCAGCATCGGCATGCGGACCTACGTGACCGCGGGCGTCGGCTTCGAGCACAACGAGGCGTTCGACAACGCGGTGACGCCCCGGCTGTCGGTCGCCACCTACGTGCGCACGGACACCAAGGTCAGCTTCAACATCGGAAACGGCATCAAGGCGCCGAGCGTGTTTCAGCAGCAGAATGCGTTGCATGCGGCGCATCTCGATCCGGAGCGCAGCACGAGCATCGACGTCGGCGTCGAACAGGGATTCGGGCATGGGCGTGCGCGGCTGCGCGCGTCCTACTTCCACAATCGCTATGAGGACCTGATCGAATTTCTCAGCCGCACGCAGCTCGCGCTCGCCGGCGTTCCCCCCTCGGTCGCCGCAACCGCGCAATTCGGTGCGTTCCTGAATTCATCATCGTTCCGCGCGCGCGGACTCGAGACCTCGTTCGATGCCGCGTTCGGTCCCTACGTGCGGATGAACGCGTCGTACACCTACCTCGACGCGGCCGTGACGGAGGCGTTCAGCGCGGTCGCCGCGACCAACCCGGCATTCCCGGGCGTGACGATCGGCGCGTTCTCGCCGCTGGTCGGCGAACGGCCGTTCCGGCGTCCGCCGCAGTCGGGATCGCTGATGGTGACGATGATGCGCGGGCCGGGGCAGGTGACGGTCTCGGGCTACTTCTCGGGCAAGCGCGACGACAGCACGTTTCTCAGCGATCGGTTCTTCGGCAACTCGCTGCTGCTGCCGAACCGCGATCTCGACGCCGCGTATCAGAAGCTCGATCTCAGCGCGTCGTATCGCATCCACCCGCGCGTCAGCCTCTACACGAGCATCGAGAACATCCTCGACAGCAAATACGACGCGTCGTTCGGCTTCCCGTCGCTGCCGCGCGCCGCGCGCGCCGGCGCACGAATCACGCTCGGAGGCGACTAGGTCATTCCCAGCGGCCGATCGTCTTGCCCGTGTCCTTCCACTTGGCGCCGATGAACTGGCCGGCGGACGTCCCGTCCTTCATCGGGTTGACGCGCACGAGGACCGGATCGCCGGACTTGAAGGTGGTTGCCTTCCAGCCGTTGCGCGACAGCGTGTTCGGGCTGCCGCCTTCGATGCTCCACTCGGACTTCTGGCCGTTGTTGTCGACGACGACCTGAATCCAGATGTGCGGGTTGGCCCACTGCACCTCTTTGATCGTGCCGTTCAACTCGACGACCTTCTCATCGTCGAACATCGCCGCGGAATGATGCGCGGCGAGCGGTGCGGATGCGGCCGCCAACAGCGCAGCGGCCGCGAATACTCTCCTGGTCCGGCTGAAGCCGGACCCTACCGTGAATGTCATCGCTTCACTCCGTCTTCTTGTCGATCGGCTTGCCATCCGGGCCAAGGGTGAGCGTCTTGCCAGAATTGCTGATCGGATTGCGGTTGTTCTCGGCGCAGCCGTAGTCCCACGCCCAGGTGCCCGCCGGCAGCTTCCGGTACTGCTTGGTCGCCTTCCACGGCGCCTTCAGCGCTTTCGCATCCTCGACGACGATCTGCGCTTCCATCATCGTGTCGCTCGTCTTGCGCATGCGCGTCGTGACCTTCGCCGCATCGCTCAGGACAAGGCCGGTGCGATCGATGATCACGTCGTTGTCGCGCGACTCCTTCAGCCCACGCGTCTCGAAGACGAGCGTGTCGCCTTCCCAACGTCCGACCGAGGCGCCGGTGTAAGTCCCCCACAGTTCCTCGGCCGGCGGGAACGAGCGACCATCTGTGTACACGCGCAGAATGCCCGGTCCGTTTTCAGCGAGGACCCACGTTGCCGCCGGCGTCACCGCGAACTCGTAGACATCCGGGACGTTCATGATGCGCGGGAACCCGTGCGGCACACCGCAGATCGAAATGGGATCGGGAAACGTCCCGGCCTTGATCTTCTCGATGTTCTTCTTGTAAATCGCCTCGTATGCGTCGGTGAGCGGCGGGTACTCGCGCACGCCTGGATCGCCGGCGCGGCCGTTCTGCGGCTGCACGGTGGCGCGATCGAACACGGTCGGCCCCACCATCTGCCACACGCCGCTCCAGTCGGGGAGCGCGGCGCTCGAGGCGGGTTTACTCGCCTGTCCCGCCGCCACGCCAATCGCGATCACACATGAGACGAGGGCAAGAAATGCTGTTCTCATAGTCCACGACCTCTGCACGGCCGGAGGATAGCAGAAAACGTCAGCCTGTTCGTTCAGGGACCCACCGCAGCCCGAGCGCGATGATCCGCTCGAGCAGCTTCTCGTAAGAGACGCCTGCCGTCTCGGCCGATTCCGCGAAATCCTCGCCGTAGGCGAGGTTCGGGTTTGGATTCGCCTCGAGCACGTAGACGCGCCCTTCCTCGTCCATCCGCAGGTCGATACGCGCGTAACCGTTCAGGTCGAGCGCGCGGTAGGCGCGCTTGGCGATGCGCTGAATGCGGTCCACATCAGCCGCCGGAATCCTGGCGGCGTTCGTCATGATGCCGTTCTTCTTCTGATACTGCGTGTTCCACTTCACGCGCTCGGTGGCGATGCGCCAGCGGTTCTCCGGCATCTTGTCGAACGACATCTCCCACACCGGCAGCACCTCGAGCCGCTCGTTGCCGACGACGCCGACGTACAGCTCGCGCCCGTCGATGAACTGCTCGGCGATCGCGCCGGTGCCGAGGCTGTCGTGAATGAACTGCACGCGCCGCGCGAGCTGTTCCTCGTCCTCGACGACCGACGCTTGCGAGATGCCGGCGGACGCCTCGAAGAACAGCGACTTCACGATCATCGGGAAGCGCATCTTCTTCGTGAGCGTCGCCTTGCGCCCGTATCGCATCACACAGAAGTCCGGAACGGGGATGCGGTGATAGGCGAGCAGCTTTTTCGAGAGCGCCTTGTCGCGCGCGAAGATCAGCCCGCGCGGATTGCATCCGGTGTAGCGAAGCCGCAGCAGCTCCAGATAGCTGACGACGTTCTGATCGAAGGTCGTGACGCCGGCAAACGCTTCCATCAGGTTGAAGACGATGTGCGGCTCGAAGAAGCCGGCGGTCGGACGGATGCCGGCGAGATCGTCGTGCACGCCGAGCACGCGCACCTCGTGCCCCTGCTCGCGCAGCGTCTCGATGACGTCGTACTCCATCTTCCACTCCGCCTCGAGGACGTCGATGCCCGTCGTGTCCTCGGGTGGGACGAGATGTTCGTGCACGAGCGCAAGGACGCGTTTCTTCACAGGTAGAGCCGATGCCCGCCGCTATGCAGATGGTTCATCGTCTGGACCGTGAGGAGCACGGTGAATTCCTGGCGGGCCTGCTCCTCGGGGACGGCGAGCCGCAGCTTGAGCTCGCGCGACCGCGCGATCATGTCCTCGATGACCTGGTCGATCGTGTACTGGTAGATGCCGGTCCACTCGGCGACGACGCGGCGCGTCTGGCGGCGGATGCGGCCGATGAACTGCGCGGCGGTGAGGTTGTCTCCGAACTCCGGCGCATCGGAGAACAGCCGCCGCAGATCGCGATCGTAGAAGTTCGGATAGTCGACGCCGTAGTGGCGGCGCTTGGTTCGATAGTGCTGCCGCAGCGTCTTGCGCAGCCGCCAGAGCGGCTCGATCTCCTCGGGGTTGTCGAGGCGCGGCGCCTTGCCGCGCACCGAGCGCATCAGCGCGTCCATGTATTCGAGCTTCTTCACCGCCGGCCAGCCGGCGTAGCGGTGCCGCCACTGGCTTTGCGGCGTCAGCCAGACGGCGAAGGTCTCCGCGAAATCTTCATCGGGATGGCTCTGCGCGTACCACGCATCGAGATGCAGGACGAAGCGCTTGCTGTAGGGGCGCGGCGTGTATGACTCCGGGTACGGTTTCTTGTACCACCCGAACACTCTGCGGCGGTGGCGCCGCAGCCGCAGCTTGAAGGCGTTGTCGATGGCGTGTCCGGCCTCGTGGCGCAGGATGCGCATGCCCCACTCATATTCGCCCCCTTCGACCTCGAGCATCTGCGTCTCCTCGAGCTTGGTGAGCCGCGGGTGCGCGAGATAGAAGGGGATCGCGATCGAGGTCGTGCCGTCGGGCGTGAACCACTCGTTGGAGAGATAGAAGTGCAGCGGGGAACGCAGTCCCGCGGCATGGAGCTCCGCGCGGAGTTGTTCCGTGCGCTCGGCGAGTTCGTTCTCGATGTGCAGCGGCAAATCGCACATGCGCAGGTTGAGCAGCTCTTCGTCGGGAAGACCGTCCCAATCTGCGGGCACCGGGCGCTGGGGCATCTTTCGGATCTTAGCTAGACTGTCGCTTCGAGGCATTCATTGGCGGAAACAACGTTGACAGCGGGGCAGGACCGCGAGCGGTCCGGCATCGACGACAAGTACAAGTGGAACCTGGCGGACATCTACCCCGACCTCGGCGCCTGGCGCCGCGCGAAGGACGCGATCGTGCGCGAGCTGCCGAGGTTGCGCGAACAGCAGGGGAAGCTCGGCTCGTCCGCGCAGGTGCTGGCCGATGCGCTGGAGAACGCGTCCCGCATCGACAAGGAGATTTCGCGACTGGCGGTCTACGCCGGGACGCTGGCCGACCAGGACACGCGCGAAGCCGGGCCGCAGGGCATGCAGCAGGAGATGCAGCAGCTCGGCGCCGACTTCAAGGCGCAGACCTCGTACATGGAGCCGGAGCTGCTGCGCGTCGGCCTCGATCGGCTCGAAGAGTTCATTGCCGCCGAACCGCGGCTGCACACCTACGCGTTCTATCTGCACGACATCGCGCGCCGCGCGACGCACACGCTCTCCGACCACGAAGAAAAGATCCTCGCCGATGCGATGCCGCTCGCCGCATCGGGGCACAACGTCTACAACATCCTGGCGAACGCGGATTTTCCGTATCCGACGATCACGCTGAGCGACGGCCGCACCGCGCGCGTCGATCCCTCCGGCTACGCGGAGCTGCGCACGCTGCCCAATCGCGCCGATCGCGAGAACGCGATGTCCACCTTCTTCCGCGCGCTCGGCAGCTTCAGCCGCACGTTCGGCACGATGATGAACGCGAACGTGCAGCGGACGGCGTTCTACGCGAAGACGCGGCGCTACGGATCGCACCTCGAGGCGGCGCTCGACGGCCCGAACATTCCGGTCTCGGTCTACATGCGGCTCATCGACGGCATCAATCGCTGGCTGCCGTCGTTTCATCGCTACCTGCAGCTGCGGCGGAAGATGATGAAGATCTCCGACTCGCTGCGCTACCACGATCTCTATGCGCCGCTCGTTGCCGAGGCGCGGCTGCTGTTCTCGCCCGAGGAGGCACAGCGCGAAATCCTCGAATCCATGCAGCCGCTCGGCAAGGACTACCGTGAGGTCGTCGCGCGGTCGTTCAACGAGCGGTGGATCGATTTCTTCCCCTCGACGGGCAAGCGGTCGGGCGCGTATTCGGAAGGCGGCGCCTACGACGTGCATCCCTACATGCTGCTGAACTATCTGGGGCAGTACAACGACGTCAGCACGCTGGCGCACGAGCTCGGCCACACGATGCACAGCTACTACTCGAACACGACGCAGCCCTACGCGCTCGCCAACTACCCGACGTTTGTCGCGGAGGTCGCCTCCACGTTCAACGAGGCGCTGCTGATCGATCGCGTCCTGCGCAACACGACCGATGCGGCCACGCGGCTGTCGCTGCTCGGCAGCTTCCTCGAGAACGTCAAGGCGACGCTGTTTCGGCAGACGCAGTTTGCCGAGTTCGAGCTGCGGATGCATCAGATGGCGGAGCGCGGCGAGCCGATCACCGGCGAGGCACTGAGCACGCTGTATCTCGACATCACACGCAAGTACTACGGGCACGAAGACGAAGTCTGCATCGTGGACGAGTACGTGCGGCACGAGTGGAGCTACGTTCCGCACTTCTACATCGGCTTCTACGTGTTCCAGTACGCGACGTCGTTCACGGCGGCGGAAACGCTGTCGGAAAAGGTGCTGGCGGGCGACCAAGCCGCGCGGACGCGCTACCTGACGTTCCTCGGCGCGGGCACGTCGAAGTATCCGATCGAGCTGCTGAAGGACGCGGGCGTCGACATGGCAACCGACGAGCCGCTCGATTTCACCATGCGCAAGATGAACCGCGTCATGGATGAAATCGAGGAGAGTCTCGAGGCCTGACGGTGGTCACAAGCCACAGAGACTCGGAGACGCAGAGCCCTCGCAGTTGGTCCGTCAGCCAAATAAGCGCCACACCGGCTGAAACATCTGCAAGTACCGAGGGGTGAATGCGGCGAAGGCTGCACGTGACCCGTTCTGACGGACAAGAGCAACATCTGGAAACCGTTCCGGACAAAGGTCGTGAGGCCGGAGCCGCACCATAACCACATGACGCCGCCCGCAAACGTCAGCGCATAGGCGAATTTCGACGGGCGAAACGCGAGAGTCGCGATGACGAGATAGAGAAGCGCTTCGAACACGTGGAGCACGCGGATGCTGGCGTCCCATAGTGCAGAAAGTATAAGAACGGCCACGAATACGACGACGCACGCGACAATGCCGCGGCGGATGCCCGCGTGAAGGTCTGCACCCTTCTGAATCGTCTGAGTGTGGATCATGTCTCCACTACGTTTCAGTGGGGCAGATGGTTTCACTTCGCGCCGCATCCTTTCGGTCGGCCGTCCACCTTAGATTCTCTGAGTCTCTGCGTCTCTGCGGCTCGTACTTAGAGGATCCCCTTACCTAATGCAGACAAGGCGAGCTCGGTGCCAAACTCCGCCGTTGTGTTGCGGATGTCGAGCGTTGGATTGGCCTCGACGAGATCGAGCGCGACCAGCTGACCGGAGTCGGCGACCAGCTCCATGATCAGGTGCGCTTCGCGGTAATCGATGCCGCCTTTCACCGGCGTGCCGACGCCCGGCGCCACCGTCGGATCGCAGACATCCATATCGAACGACACGTGGATGCCGCCGGTGCCGCGCGAGGCGAGCGCGAGCGCCTGCTCGGCGACCTTCGCGATGCCGTCGCGATCGATGTCCTTCATCGTGAACACGTGCACGCCGGACGCGCGAATCTGTTCTTTCTCCCGCTGATCGAGATTGCGGATGCCCACGAGCACCGTGTTTTCCGCAAACACGGACGGCTTGGTGCCAATCGAGGCCAGCTCCATCGGCTCCTGACCGAGCAGCGCCGCCAGCGGCATCCCGTGCACGTTGCCGCTGGGCGGCGACGGATCCCGCCGCGAGGCTGTGATCGCCGCCAAGCACGAGCGGCAACGCGCCGGTGTCGAGCGTTTCCGTCGACAGCTCGTAGAGGTGCTGGCAGACCTGCGCGATCTCGTTGATGTATTTCTTCTTCTTGTCCGCGGGCCGCTGCGTCTCTGGAATCGGCGCCGGCAGGTCGCCCCGGTCGACGACGGTCCGGCCGAGCGCGGCGATCTGATCGCCGATGCCGGCAATGCGGAACGCCGACGGTCCCATATCAACGCCGCGGCGACCGCCGCCGAGGTCGAGCGGGACTCCAATCAGGTGAACAGGCTTCACCGCAGCTTGACGGAGACCGACATGCCTTCCGAGCCCGGCGACACGACCGAGGTGAACAGGCCGGGGTGCGTCGCGATCGTCTCGAGGAACGGCTCCATCTCCGACGCCTTGTTGACGACGTTATGCGCGAGGAAGACGCCGCCCGGCTCGAGGCGCGGATAGACCATGTCGAAGAAGCGCTTGTAGTCCGGCTTCCACGCGTCGAGGAACACCAGATCGAAGGTGCCCCGCAGCTTCGGGATCTCCTTGAACGCGTCGCCTTCGACCACGGTCACGACGTCCGTGAGCCCGGCCTTCTGCACGTTGGCTTTCGCTTCCTTCGCGCGCTGCGGGTCGTATTCGATGGCCACCACGTTCCCGTGCGACTCGCGCGCGCCAAGGCCGAGCCAGATGCCGCTGTAGCCGCTCGCCGCGCCAATCTCGAGGACCGACTTCGCGTTGCGGGAGGCGACCATCACGCGCAGAAAGCGGCCGTCCTCCTCGGAAACAGCGAGCAGCCCTTTGTCCGCGGCCTTGATACTCTTGAGGACCGTTTCGATTTGCGGCGTTAGTGTGCCTGGCGACTGCTGCTGCGCGGCAATGTTCTGCTGCGCGGCAGTGTTCTGCTGCGTTGCAGTGGCCGCGGTCATCAGCGCGATCAGGAGAGTGACTGTGACACGCATCGGCAACGATTCTGCCACGAAGACGCGCAGCGGTGCTCGCGTCCTCTGCCTCACGGCTGCTGCGGTATCGTGCGTCGTGGTGCTCGTCGCCCAGGACGCTTCCTTCCGCTATCCAGCCGCCCGCAAGTCGGACACGCGCGACAACTACTTCGGCACCTCGGTCGCGGATCCCTACCGATGGATGGAGGATCTCAACTCGCCCGAGTTGAAGCAGTGGATCGACGCGCAGAATGTCGTCACCACGAAGTATCTCGACGCGCTGCCGGTGCGCGACGCGCTGAAGGCGCGCATCACGGAGCTCTACAACTACCCGCGCGTCTCGGTGCCGCGATATCAGGGGCGCCGCTGGTTCTACTCGCGCAACACCGGTTTGCAGCGCCAGTCGGTGTTCTTCGCGCGGCGCGATCTGAATGGCCCCGAACAGATAGTGCTCGATCCGAATCAATTGTCACCGGACGGCTCGATCGCGCTCTCGGATTTCGAGCCGTCGCCCGACGACAAGCACTTCGTCTACGGCCAGTCGGAAGGCGGATCCGACTGGGTCACCTACTACGTGCGCGATCTCGCGGACGGCAAGCAGCAGGCCGACGAGATCAAATGGGCCAAGTTCAGCAACGTGGTGTGGACGGAGGACGGCCGCGGGTTCTTCTACGAGCGCTATCCCGAACCGCCGGCGGGCAAGAGTCTGGAGGTGGCGCTGCGCGATCACAAGGTGTATTACCACGCGCTCGGCACGCCGCAATCGGCCGACCGCTTGATCTACGAACGCCCGGACGATCCGGGACTGTTCCTGTGGGCGGCACGCGACGAAACCGGCCGCTATCTGTGGATCGTCACCAACAAGGGGACCGATCCGAAGAATCAGCTCTTCGTGAAAGACCTGGGCCATCCGCATTCGCCCCGCATCGATGCGCCAATCCGCCCGCTCTATCCGGTTGCCGACGCGCAGTACGACCCGCTCGGCGTCGTCAACGGGGTGATGTATCTGCGAACGGACAAGGACGCGCCCAACCGCAAGATCGTTGCGGTTCCAATCGATCGCCCCGACGCCGCCAACTGGAAGACGGTCGTGCCCGAGAGCGGAAACGCCATCGAGGGCGCCGGGCTGATCGCGGGGAAGGTCGCCGTCAATCGGCTCGTCGATGTCGCCAGCGAGGTCGAGCTGCTGAACCTCGATGGATCGCATGCGGCAACGATTCCGACGCCCGAGCTCGGCGCGATCAACGGTCCGATCGGTCGATTCGATCGGCCTGAGGTCTTCTACCAGTTCACGTCACCGCTGCGCCCGGCGACGATTTTCCGGTTCGACGTGCGCACGGGGATGTCCACCCCGTTCGAGCCGCCGAAGCTGACATTCGACCCGGCGCCCTACACGACGGAGCGCGTGTTCGCGACATCGAAAGACGGCACGCGCGTGCCGGTGTTCATCACGCACCGCAAGGACTTGAAGAAGGACGGCTCGAATCCGACGATGCTCTATGGGTACGGGGGGTTCTCGATTGCGACCTCGCCGACCTATCGCAGCGACGTGCCGGCGTGGCTCGAGCGCGGCGGCGTCTGGGCGACGGCCAGCATGCGCGGCGGCGGCGAGTACGGCGAGACGTGGCACCGCGCCGGCATGTTCGAGAACAAGCAGCACGTCTTCGACGACTTCATCGCGTCCGCCGAATATCTGATTCAGAACGGCTACGCGTCGCCGCAGACGCTCGGCATCATGGGCGGATCGAACGGCGGGCTGCTGGTCGGCGCGGTGATGGAGCAGCGGCCGGAGCTGTTTGCGGTGGCGCTGCCGGCGGTCGGCGTCATGGACATGCTGCGCTATCAGAAGTTCACGGTCGGCGCCGCGTGGGCGACGGAGTACGGCTCGTCAGATGATGCACAGGCGTTCGAGTACCTCTATCGATACTCGCCGCTGCACAACCTGAAGCCACGCACCTGCTATCCGGCGACGCTGGTGACGACCGCGGATCATGACGATCGCGTGGTGCCGAGCCATTCGTTCAAGTTCACCGCGGCGGTGCAGGAAGCGCAGGGATGCGCGAAGCCCGTGATGATTCGCGTCGAGACCGAGGCGTCGCACGGCTACCGGCCGACGGACAAACGCATCGCGGAGCTGGCCGACGAATGGGCGTTCGCGCTCGCGAACATGAAGACGAAGGAGGCGTCGACGCGCTAGACGCGCTGCGTGGCGACAAACGTCGCCGCGCGCCCGGCCGTCTCGCGTCCGTCCGCCACGCAATCGGGGATACCGATCGATCGGAACCCGCTGCCCGTGACGAACAACCCGGGGACCCGCGCGAGGTAACCTTCGATGGCGGCGAGCCGCGCGAGGTGGCCGACCTCGTACTGCGGGCTCTGACGCGTCCATCGATAGAGCCGCGAGAAGAGCGGGTCGCCTGCGATCGGCATCACCTCCGCGAGCGCCTCGCGCGCGAGCGTGATCAACTCGTCATCGCGCTGATCGAGGCGCTGCGGATCGCGGCCGCCGCCCAGAAATGCGCGCAGCAGCACGTGTCCTGCGGGCGCGCGGTGGGGCCACTTCGACGTCACCCACGTGGCGGCCAGCAGCGGGCTGCGCTCGACGCGCGGCACGACGAAGCCGCTGCCGCGCATCGGGTGATCGATCTGGTCGCGCCGATATCCAAACGCGACCGTGGCGGTGGACGCGTACGGCACCTCGTCGCACAACGCGGCGAGTCCCGTGTGCACGCCACGCAGGATCCCGCCGGCGGCATACGCCGGCAGCGCGAGGATCACGGACGTCGCCTCGATCGCGCCACCCGTCGTGTCGAGCGTGAACATCCCCGCGTGCCGCAGATCGGTGACGCGCGTGCCGGCCGTCAGCGTGCCGGGCGCGATCGCGCCAACGAGCGCCTCGACCAGTTCGGCGACACCGCCGGGCAGGGAGACGAACGCGCCCTGCGGCGACGGTTTCATCTGCAGCGCGCGAAACGCGCGGATGATGCTGCCCGACTGACGCTCGGCGTCCACGAGACGCGGAAACAGCGCACGCACCGACAGCCGATCGACGTCTCCCGCGTGGATGCCCGCCAGCAGCGGCTCGGCCAGGTACTCCACCGCCTCCTGACCGAATCGCCGCCCGACGAATGACGCAATCGACTCGTCCTCGTCATCCTCGCTGCGCGGGATGAAGACCTCGCATGCCATGCGCAGCTTGCCGGCGAAGGAGAAGAGCGTCGAGTTGGACAGCGCCGTGAACTTGAGAGGAAAGCCGAGAAACGATCCTTCGGGCAGCGGATGCAGCCGTCCGTTGCGGAGGATGTAGGCGGTACGCGGCGGGATGGTCGAGAAGAGGCGATGGCCGATGCCGAGCTCGCGGCACAGAGCGACGGCGGCTGGCTTCTGCACGAGCAGCGAATCGGGCCCGCCATCGACGACCCAGCCATCGAACCGATCGCTGCGGATGACGCCGCCGAGGCGATCCGAGGCTTCGAACAGGCGCACGCCGGCGCCCCGGCGCTGCAGCTCGTACGCGGCGGCAAGGCCCGAGATGCCCCCGCCGACGATGATTACGTCCGGGTGGTGAATGCGCAATACGTTCACCTGCGGGAGGCGCGGTGAACGTATTGCGCGAGCATCTGCACATTTTCGACGGGCGTGGACGGCAGGATGCCGTGGCCCAGGTTGAAGATGTGCCCGGGCCGCCCGCCGACGCGATTGAGGATGTCCTCGGCCTGGTCGAGCATCCGGCGCGGCGGTCCCAGCAGCAGCGTCGGATCGAGGTTGCCCTGCACGGCGCGATCGAAGCCGATGTCCTCCCACGCCTCGTCAATCGGCACGCGCCAGTCCACGCCGATGACGTCGCCGCCCGCCTCGCGCAGCTCCGCGAACATCGTCGCCGTCCCGGTGCCGAAGTGAATCGTCGGCACGCGACCCGCAATCGCATCGAAGATCTTCTTCGAATGGGGAAGCGCGAACTCGCGATAGTCGGCCGCGCTCAGCGTGCCGACCCAGGAGTCGAACAGCTGCACCGCATCGACGCCTGCGTCGATCTGCGCGCGCAGATAGTCGCCGACGACTGTCGCGAACTTGTCGCAGAGGACGTGCCACGCGTCGGGATGTCCGTACATCAGCGACTTGGTGCGCGCGAAGTTGGTCGAGTGGCCGCCTTCAATCGCATACGAAGCGAGCGTGAACGGCGCGCCGGAGAAGCCAATCAGCGGCACGCGATCATGCAGCTCCTGCTGCACGACCTCGATGGCCTGCATGACATGCGCAAGCGCCTCGCGCGGCTCGAAGAGCTTCAGCCGGTCGATGTCCGCCGTCGATTCGATCGGCCGCTCGATCTGCGGGCCTTCGCCCTTCACGAAGTCGAAGGGGAGTCCCATCGGTTCGAGCGGCAGCAGCAGATCGGAAAACAGAATCGCGGCATCCACCTCGATGCGCCGCACCGGCTGCAGCGTCACTTCGGCGGCGAGCTCCGGCGTGCGGCAGATCTCGAGCAGCGAGTGCTGCTCGCGGATGGCGCGGTACTCCGCCATGTAGCGGCCGGCCTGGCGCATGAACCAGACCGGCGTCACATCGACGGGCTCCCGCCTGCACGCTTTGAGGAATCGGCTCACCGGTGAAAGATTAGTCGCGGACCGGCTGATTGAGCAGTTCGCGCGCCAGCGTCACCAGCTCTTCGAGCCAGAGCGGCTTGTAGCGAAGCTCGGCCCCGAGCTCCCGGATCTCGTTCGACTGCGCATCGTCGAGGTAGTAATCGCCGGTGACGATCGCGACCGGCGTGCCGGTCAGACCGGGGATCGCGCGAATCGCTCTCAGAAACTGCAGCCCGCTCGTCAGCGGCATCCGCAGATCGAGGATGACGGCATGCGGCCGATGTGTTTGCGCAAGGTTCAGCCCTTCGTCCGCGGAGAGCGCGGCCCACACCTCGTAGCCTTCGAGACGAAGCATTCGCGAAAATGTATCGGTGACGCTGACGTCGTCATCGACGATGAGGACACGAGGGGTGCCCTCAGGCTTGTTCGGTGCAGAAGCCACCGGGGCCATTATGCTATATTCAGCCGCTTTGGACGCCGGATCTCGTTCTGGAACGTCCAGTTGTGTCCACGCGTCGGAGGTTGTGTGAGCCCAATTCTCGTCCGGCCAGTCCGGGAGCAGCTCGAGCACGACCGCATCATTCGCCTGCTGCAGGCGAAATATAAGAGAAAGTTCGAAGTCGCGATCAATCCGGGCAACGAACAGAACGCGCCTGTCAGTGGACCACCCCCTGGATCGGCCCCATGGTTCCCCGACCTCGTCCTTCAGAACGAACGCGGTCGGAAGCTGCTTGGTGTGGTTGAGGTCGAGACGGCCGAGTCGGTCAATCATCTCGAGGCCATGTCGCAGTGGGTGGCGTTCTCCCGTCTGCGCACGCCTTTTCATTTATACCTTCCGCAATCAATGATCGATGTCGGGCGTCGGCTCTGCGAGGACATGCAGATTCCGGTCGCGGAGCTCTGGGCATACACCGTGCTGGGGGATCAACCGCGCTTCACGCTCGTGCAGAAGTCGGCGGTGCCCGAGGTGAAGGCGCGGCCGGCGGCCGCGGCGCGCGCGGGCGCGAACGGTCCAGTGCGCACCCGTGCGCGAACCGCCGCACCGGCGGCGAAGCGGAAGACCGCCGCGAAGCAAACTGCCCGGCCCGCGGCACGACGAGCACCGGCGCGCAAGCCGGCGTCGAGAACCGCGAGGCCCGCATCGAAGAAGAGCGCGTCCATCGCGCGAACGCAGAAGCGCAAGTAGCAACGATCCGTGCCGTTCCTTCGTGTGGTCCGCGACAAGCGCGGATACGAGACCACGTACCTGATGCACTGGTGCCGTGAAGGCACCCAGCAGCGTTCGCGCATCCTCTACGTCTTTCGCACGCCGGGCGGCGTGCGCGTCGGCCGCGAGGCGCTCGAATCCGAGGTCCTCAAACAGATCGAAGCGCAGCATCCAGACATCGTGTTCGACTGGAACGCTGTCTTTCACAATCAGCAGGTCATCGAAACCGCGTCCGAGCCGCGGCGTCCGCGCAAGCGTCCGCCGTCCGAAGGCGGCGAGGCCCCTGGCGTCGTTGCGTCGCAGCCGCCGGCGCCGCCGGCGTCGCGCTTCACCGTTCCCGCGGCGATCGAGGGCAGGACTCCCGACGAACAGATTGCGTTCCTCACGAAGTGGTACTCCGCCGTACGCGAGAAGATTCCGCAGCGCGTGCCCGATCCTGCGCGGCAGGAAGCGCTCTTTGCGCTCTGCGAACGGCTCAACCCCGCGGCGTGGACCGATGCCGATCAGATCACGGCCGGCCTGCCGGATGCGGCGGAAGCGCTGCAGCGCCTCTCGCACGTGTTCGCCAAGCGCCGGCGCCGCCCGAAGAAGCGCAAGGAAGAACCGACTGAACCCACTGAACCCCAATGAAGTGGGTCGGAGACCTGCTCGTTCAGGTCGGGCAGCTAGGGGTCTGGGGGCCGATTCTCTTCGTACTCCTCTACGTCGCCGCGGCTGTGACGATGGCGCCGGCATTCGTGCTGAGCGTCGCGGCGGGCGCGCTCTTCGGTGTCTGGCGCGGATCGCTGCTCGTCTTCGTGAGCGCGACGCTCGGCGCGATGGCGGCCTACGGCGTCGCGCGCGCCGTCACCGGCACCCGATTCGTGAAGTGGGTGATGCGCGATCGCCGCGTCGAGGTGGTGCGCCGCGCCGTCGCGCACAGGAGCGTGTGGGTGCAGTTCCTCCTGCGGCTCTCGCCGATCGTTCCCTACGTGCTCCTCAACTACGCGCTCGGCTTCAGCCGCGTCCGCATCCGCGATTTCCTGGTGGCCTGCTTCGGCATGATTCCGACGATCGTGATGTACGTCTACTACGGACGCGTCGTCGGTGACGTCGCGAAGATCGCCGCGGGCGTCGCGCCGCCGCGCGGCCGGGAATACTACGTGCTGCTGGTCGTCGGGCTCATGGCGACGGTCGTCGCGACGATGGTGATTACGCGGGCGGCGCGGCGGGCAATCGAGCTGCAGCGGCTGCATCAATAATCCATTCCACGCGATCGCCCGCTTCGCGCAGTAACTGCGCCGGAAACCGTTCAACGTCGATCGACCCTTCGATCGCAGCCGACACGGCATCCGCTTTCGAGGCGCCGCTTGCGATCATGATGATGTTGGCGGAGTCGAGGATCGCCTGTGGCGTCATCGTGATGCGCCATTGCGAGATCTCGGGCACGGCCACGCCGGTCGCCAGGCGGGAAGTGTAGGGCGGGGCTTCACGCCCCGCCAGCAACGGACTCTCCGGAAAAATCGAGGCGATGTGAGCATTCGATCCGATTCCGTCTCCGGCACGTCGACGTGCTGAAGGAGCGTGCGACGGGCGAGGCCGTAGTTGCTCTCCGGATGATCGGGCGGCACCTCGCGTTCGTCGCCCCAGAACAGATGCAGGCGCTGCCACTCGATGCGCGCTCGCCAGCGGCGCGTCGGGTCCCCGAGGAATTGATAAAGCAGATCGGGCGTATCGCCGCCCGTCAGCGAGACCGCGGCGAGGCCGCGCTCCGCAATGGCGGATTCGATGAGCGACGTCATGCGCTCGGCGGCCGCTTCCGACATCGCGTTCTTGTCCGCGACGACCGTCAATCGCGCCATTCGCGTCCGTCGCGCTCGATCAGCACATCGGCTTCCGACGGTCCCCATGAGCCCTGCGTGTACACAGGCACCCGCGACGTCGGGTCTGCCTTCCACTCGTCGAGAATCGGCGCCACCGTCTGCCATCCCGCTTCGACCATGTCCATGCGGTGGAAGAGCGTCTGGTCGCCAATCATCGCGTCGAACAGCAGCGTCTCGTATCCCGTCGCCGGCTCCGACTTGAAATGCTCGGCGTAGCTGAAGTTCATCGTCACCGTGTCGAGGCGCTCGAAGGGCCCCGGCACCTTCGCGTCGAAGCAGAGCGAGATGCCTTCATCCGGCTGGATGCGCAGCACGATCGCGTTGGAGCTGAGCGAGCCGATGGGCGTGTGGCTGAAGAGCATCAGCGGGGCGCGCTTGAACTGCACCGCCACCTCGGTCACCCGCTGCGGCAGCCGCTTCCCAGTGCGCAGATAGAAGGGCACGCCGGCCCACCGCCAGTTGTCGATGAAGAGCCGCATCGCGACGAACGTCTCGGTGCGTGACTGCGGATCCACGTTCGGCTCCGTGGTATAGCCCTCGTAGTGCGCGCGCACCACATGCCGCTTGACCTCGTCCCGACCGAGCGGCGGCACCGCGTGCAGCACGCGCACCTTTTCGTCGCGGACGTCTTCGCCGCCGAAGGAGATCGGCGGTTCCATGGCGACGAGCGTCATCACCTGGAACATGTGGTTCTGCACGATGTCGCGCAGCGCGCCCGCTTTGTCGTAGTACGCACCGCGCTTGCCGACGCCCGCATCATCGGCGACGGTCATCTGCACGTGATCGACGTAGCGACGGTTCCAGATCGGCTCGAAGACGCCGTTGGCGAAGCGGAACGCCATGATGTTCTGCACGGTCTCTTTTCCGAGGTAGTGATCGATGCGGTAGATCTGGCTCTCGTCGAGCACCTTGGTGACCGCCGTGTTGAGCGCGCGGGCGCTGTCGAGGTCGTGGCCGAAGGGCTTCTCGATGATGACGCGCGACCAGGCCTTGCCGCTCTTCTCGTGGATGAGCGTCGCGGCCGCCAGGTTCTCGACGATGACGGAGAAGAACTCGGGGGCGACGGAAAGATAGAACATGCGGTTGCCGGGCAGGTTCCGCTCGCGCTCGATGCGCTCGATGGTTTGCTTGAGCGACTGGAAGGACTCGAGCTTGTCGGCGTCGCCGGCGTGATAGTAGAGCTTGCCGATCAGCGGATTGTCCGCCGCGACCTGCTCGCCGCCGTCCTTCAGCGCCTCGCCGAGCGCCTGGCGCATGGCATCGCGGTACG